>CBHWBD010000015.1:0-44926 GCA_966111775.1 uncultured Comamonadaceae bacterium
GCGCCGGGCTTCGTGGCCCTGTGCCTGGCCTGCGTGGTCATCGGGCTGACGGCCACGCTGGCCCAGGACATCGTGCCCGCCGTGGCCACGCTGGCGCCCGATGCCGAGCGCGGCAAGCGCGTCGGCCAGGTCATGACGGGCCTGCTGCTGGGCATCCTGCTGTCGCGCGTGGCCGCGGGCTCGCTGGCGGCCCTGGCCGGCTGGCGGGCGGTCTACGGCATAGCCGCCGTCGCCGTGGCGTTGCTGATCCCGCTGCTGTGGCGGCGCCTGCCGCGCTTCGTGCCGGCGACGTCGGCAGGCTACGGTTCGCTGCTGGCGTCCATGGCCGGCCTGTGGGCCAGGCACCCGGCGCTGCGGCGGGCGGCCCTGGCGCAAGGCCTGCTGAGCGTGGCCTTCAGCGCCTTCTGGTCGACGCTGGCACTGGTGTTGGCGGGGCCGGACTTCGGCCAGGGCAGCGCGGTGGCCGGCGCCTTCGGGCTGGCTGGTGCGGCCGGCGCCCTGGCCGCGCCGCTGGCGGGGGGGCTGGCCGACAGGCGCGGCCCGCAGGCCGTCATCCGCGTCGGGGCCCTGCTCGTGCTGACCGCTTTCGCCGTGCAGGCCCTGGCGCCCGCTTCGCTGTGGCTGCTGGTGGCCGTGGCCATCGTCTTCGACCTGGGCGTGCAGGCGGCCCTGGTGTCGCACCAGAGCGTCGTCTATAGCCTCGACCCGGCCTCGCGCAGCCGCCTCAACGCGGTGCTGGTCAGCTCGATGTTCGTCGGTATGGCCAGCGGCGCTGCATTGGGTTCAAGCTTGTTGGCGCATTTCGGCTGGCGGGCCGTGCCGGCCCTGGGCGCCGCCGCAGCCCTGGGCGCGCTCGCGTTCATACGTCGCTAGCGCGCGGCGTAAAAAAAAGAGGGCCTCTTGCGAGGCCCTTGTGCTTTTTGAAGTCAGGAGTCTTTGTCGTTATTCCGTGGTCTTGGCTTCAGCCTTGCGCTCGACCGCCGACTTGGAGGCGATGACCGGCTGGCCCTTGAGCTTGTTCAGGGCCTGCATCAGCGGGAAGTCCTCGGTGGAACCGAACTCCGGCAGCGGCTTGGGCGGCTCGGCGCGCTTGGCGTACTCGGCTTCCAGCTTCTGGCGGGCTTCCTCGCGGGCCTTGGTGCGGGCTTCGTTCTCTTCGGTCTCGGGGCCGTTGTTCAGGTGCTTCTCGAGATCGGCCTCGCGCATGCGCAGGGCGGCGAAGACATTGCCTTCGGCGGTTTCGTCCAGCAGCACGTCGGGCACGATGCCCTTGGCCTGGATGGAGCGGCCGCTCGGCGTGTAGTAGCGCGCCGTCGTGATCTTCAGGGCCGTCTCCGGGCCGAGCTGGCGCACGGTCTGGACCGAGCCCTTGCCGAAGGTCTGGGCGCCCATGACGATGGCGCGGTGGTGGTCCTGCAGGGCGCCGGCCACGATCTCGCTGGCGCTGGCCGAACCTTCGTTGACGAGCACCACCAGGGGCACGTTCTTCAGGGCGGCGGGCAGGCGCCTGATCGGGTCGTCACTGGGGCGGCGGCGGTAGTCTTCCGGATCGGCCTTGTAGCTGGCCTTGGACTCGGCGATCTGGCCGTTGGTCGAAACGACTTCCACGCCCTTGGGCAGGAAGGCCGCCGAGATGGCGATGGCGCCGTCCAGCAGGCCGCCCGGGTCGTTGCGCAGGTCGAGCACCAGGCCCTTCAGGTTGGGGTCCTGCTTGTAGAGCTCCTCGAGCTTCTTGGCGAAGTCGTCCACGGTGCGGTCCTGGAACTGGCTGACGCGGATCCAGCCATAGCCCGGCTCGACGACCTTGGCGCGCACGCTCTGGACCTTGATCTCCTCGCGGACGATGGTCACGGGGAAGCTGCGGTTCTCGCCCTTGCGGAAGATGGTGAGGCTGACCTTGGTGGACGGATCGCCGCGCATCTTCTTGACGGCCTGGTCGATGGTCATGCCACGCACGGGGGTGTCGTCGATGCGGCTGATCAGGTCGCCGCTCTTCAGGCCGGCGCGGAAGGCGGGCGAGCCTTCGATGGGGGAGACGATCTTGACCAGGCCGTCTTCCATGCCGATCTCGATGCCGACGCCGACGAACTTGCCGGTCGTGCCTTCACGGAATTCCTTGAAGGTCTTCTTGTCGAAGAACTGGGAGTGGGGGTCCAGGCCGGAGACCATGCCGGCGATGGCGTCGTTGATCAGCTTCTTCTCGTCGACGGATTCGACGTAGTCGCTCTTGACGAGGCCGAAGACATGCGCGAGCTGCTGCATCTCGTCCAGGGGCAGCGGCGAAAAGGTGCTGCGCGCGTTGGCCTGGATCTGCATCGTGGTGAGCGCACCCGCGACGGCACCGAGGGCAACCCAACCGGCGACTTTCAATCTGGAGCTCATGTAGCCGAGTCCTCTATCAACGTGATCCTGTCGAAACAGCTTGACAGGTGAGGCCAGTTTAGCCGCCGGTGATTTATGCGCAGCATCGATTTACTTGCCGGAAACCCTTCAAATCGGGTAGGCAGTGATGGAATGCGCGGGCGTTACTTTTCGTGCCGCCTGTCGAAAGTCAGGGGTAGGCCAGGGTGACAAGCTGTGTCCTCAGCAGCTGAGTTTCTGCCCGGCCAGCCAGCAGGTCGACAGCGGCTGGCCCAGGGCGTTCAGAGCCTGCAACTGCCAGCCTTCGGGCGTCGCCGTCAGCAGGGACAGGCCGAAATCCGTGTGGGTCTGCACCGTCTCCAGCCGGGCGCCGGGCAGCAATTCGTAACCCAGGGCCGCGGCGTCGTTGACCCGGCCCGACGCCGCCGACCCCCCATTGCCGATGACCAGGGTGACGGGGTGGTTGCTGGCGAAGCCCAGGGCTTCGTGCATATGGATGTGGCCATGCAGACTGGCCTGCACGCCCGGCGGGAAGAGGCGGCGGCCGAAGGCGTCCTGCAGCAGCGGGGTCAGGCCCGAGCGGACGGTGGCCGGCGCGCCGGTCGGGCTGGGGCTGAAGGCCAGGCTGGGGTGGTGGTCGACGAACAGGCTCTGGGCGCCGCCCCGGGCCAGGTCCGCCACGCGGTCGAGCTGCTCGCGCCAGCGCGCCCAGGCCGGCGAGCCCTGGGGCGGCGTGCGGCTGCCGATCTCCGACGAGTCGAAGACGATGAGCTGGCTGCGTGGCGACAGCGGCACGGCGAAGGGGGCCGTGAAGTCGCCATCGTTGACAGCAATGCCCGCGGGCTGGCAGGCCCGGGCCGGGCCGGTCTCGGCGTCCAGGTAGCGCAGCCAGCCCTGGCCGGCGCGGGCGCAGGCCTCGTGGTTGCCGCGCACGAAGACCCAGGGGGCGGCGGCCAGCAGGGCCCGGGCGGGCTGGAAGAAGTCGGCCTGCCAAGTGTCGTCGCCATAGCCCCAGGGGCTGCCGGCACAGGCGGCCATGCCCGCCGGGCAGGGGCTCTCGCGGTAGTGGTAGTCGCCGACGTGGATGACCAGGTCGGGCCGGAGGGCCAGCGCCTGGGCCAGCACGCGGGGGAAGGGCCAGTCCGAGGCGTCGTTGCAGCCCTGGAAATCGCGGTCCGAAGCCTTGAGGCGGCAGCCGGTGTCGCCGATGACGACGATGCGGCGAACCTCGGCGGCGGGGGCCTGCAGGTTGATGTCGCCGACCTGGATGCTGTCGGCGTCGGCCGGCCACGGAGCTTCGCAGGCGCGCAGCGTGAAGCGCGTCGGCTTGCGTTCAGGCTCCTTGTTGCCAGGCGGCGCCACCTCGTCGCCGGGGGCGCTGCGCTCCTGCATGGCCGCGCTGCCGCCGGGCCAGTGCAGCGTCGGGCAACTGGCTTCGCCCGTGAGGGCCCGCACCGCCCAGGCCGGGCCGGCGACGGCCTGCACCCAGGCCTGTTGCAGACCGACCGGCGCCGGGGCCGGCGCGGGCGGCGGCGGTGGAGGGGTGGCACAACCGGCCAGCGCCAGCAGGGCGACCAGCGCCGGGAAACGCGCGCAATGAATCATGTGTCGATCAACTGTGTGAGCGGCGCCAGATTAGCGCTCTCGCGGCTTGCATGAGCCGGTAGATTGCCGGCCACCCCCAACTTCGGCGCCTCCCATGCCCGCTGCCAGCCGCCTCACCCTGCTTGCCCTGCTCATCTCGTCCTCGGCTTTCGGGGCGCAGATCGGCACCATCCCGCCGGCCCAGGCGCTGACGGCCGAGCGCGTGGCGACCCTGCCGGCTGCCGAGCGCCAGCCCTGGGCCGACTACCTGGCCCGTTCCGACGCCCAGCGCGCCGCCGACCGTGCCGCGCTGGCCGCCGAGCGCCAGGACCTGACAACGCTGCCTGCGGCGCCCGCCGGTGGCCACAGCGAGGGCAGCATGCCGCTGGACAAGCCGGCCGCCTGGTACGCGGGCGACGCGGCCCTGCTCGTCGCTCGCAACATCCTCAGCTTCCAGACGCCGGCCGGCGGTTGGGGCAAGAACCAGCCACGCGACCAGCCGCCGCGCGAGCGCGGTCAGGCCTTCGTGGCCGACAACAACCTCAAGAAGCCCACGCCCGGCGATTTCGACACGCCCAAGGACCCGCAGTGGAGCTATGTCGGCACCATCGACAACGATGCCACCATCACCGAGATCCGCTTCCTGGCTCGCGTGGCGGCCCAGTTCCCGGGTGAGGCGGGCAGCGCCTACCGCCAGTCGGTCGAGCGCGGCCTGCGCTATCTGCTGGCGGCGCAGTTCCCCAATGGTGGTTGGCCCCAGGTCTGGCCGCTGCAGGGTGGCTATCACGACGCCATCACGCTGAACGACAACGCCCTGGTCGAGGTGGCCGAGCTGATGGGCGCGGCGTCCCAGGGCGAGCTGGATCTGGGCTTTCTGCCGGCGGCGTTGAAGGCCGAGGCCGCGGCAGCCGAAGCGCGCGCCGTGCAGTCGCTGCTGGCCACGCAGATCCGCCTCAATGGCAGACCGGCGTTGTGGGCCCAGCAGCACGACCCGCTGACGCTGGCGCCGGCCTCGGCCCGCAACTACGAGCCGCCCGCCCTGTGCAGCGGCGAGAGCGCCAAGGCCCTGGCCTTTCTGATGAGTCTGCCCAAGCCCTCGCCGGCCGTTGTTGACGCGGTGAAGGGCGGCATCGCGACGTTGAAATCGCTGGCCGTGCGCGACCGGGCCTGGATTAAGGTCGACGAGGCCCAGGGCCGGCGCCTCGTCGAACAGCCCGGTGCCGGTCCGCTGTGGGCGCGCTATTACGACGCGACCACGCTCAAGCCCGTCTTCGGCGACCGCGACAAGAGCCTGCACGACGACGTCAACGAGATCAGCCTGGAGCGCCGCAACGGCTATGCCTGGTGGGGCAACTGGCCGGTGAAGACGCTCGCGGCCTACGAGGCCTGGGTGGCCCGGTGGAGCCTGCGGCCGTGAGGAGCCGGCCGGTGCGGTGCCCGGCCGTAACATGTGGAGGGCAGGGTCTTGCGCCGCCTTCTTCATGCCTGTCCAGCGTCTGTCCCGTCAGTTCAAGCGCCTGCTGATCGCAGGTAACCTGCTCTTCCTCGTGCTGTTGGCCGGCGTGGCTTGGCTGGCCGCGCGCTCCAGCCACCAGGCGCACACGGACCGAGCCCGTCAGACTGTCGAAAACCTGGCCCGCTCCGTCAGCCAGAACGTGGCGGCCGAGATCCGCCTGATCGACAGCACGCTTGCCTCCATCATCCAGGAGCTGGAACGCCGGCATCCCGACGGACCACTGGATGTCGACGCGGCGCGGGTCATCATCGACGGGCAGCGCCGGCTGCTGCCGGAGGTGGATGGCATCCGCATTACCGACGACCAGGGCCGCGTGCTGACCAGCGACAGCGCTGCACCGGTGAGCGTCGGCGACCGGCCCTATTTCGCGCAGGCGCGTGAGCGGCCCGACGTGCTGGCCCTGTCGGAGCCGCTGCTGAGCCGTGTCACCGGACGCTGGAGCATCGTGATGGCCCGGGCCTTGCGGGGCCGCGACGGGCGCTTCCTGGGCATCGCCTACGCGGTGCTGTCGGCGGAGCATTTCATCGACCGCTTCGAGACCGTGGCCCGCGGCACGCGCGGCGCCGTGGCGCTGCGCACCGACGCGCTGAACCTCGTCGCCCGCTATGTGCCCGATGCGACCGACCGCATGGCCGGCATCGGCGGCAACCGGGTTTCGGCCGAGCTGGCCGACGTGCTGACCCATCGCCGCGAGAGCGGCTTCTACGTCACGCGCACCGCATTGGATGGCATCGAGCGTGCCTCGGCCTACCAGCGCGTGGCGGGCTATCCGCTGACCGTGCTGGTGGGCCTGGATACCCAGGATTTCTACGGCCCCTGGCGGCGCGAGGCCGTGCAGCTGGGCCTGCTCAGCGGGCTTCTGGGGCTGCTCGTCGTCACGCTGTCGGCCTTCGTGCTGCTGCGCCCGCGCGACTTGTTGCGTACGCAGGTCGCGCTGGCGCAGCGGGCTGCGGAGCAGCAGGTCATGCTGGACAACGAGATCGTCGGCATCGCCAGGGCGGCCGACCGCCAGACCGTCTGGCACAACCGCGCGCTGGCACGCATGCTGGGCTACGAGCCGGGCGAGCTGATCGGCCGGCCCACGCGCGAGGTCTATGCCGACGAGGCCGACTACCGGCGTGTCGGTCAGGCCTACGCCGGGCTGGCCGAAGGCCGGCAGTACCGCACCGAGGTGCAGATGCGGCGCAAGGACGGCAGCCTGGTGTGGATCGACCTGAGCGGCGTGCGGCTGCCGGACGGGCAGTCGATGTGGGTCATGGTGGACATCTCGCGCGCGAAGGCCAGCGAGGCGAGCGCCGAGCATCGCGCCAGCCACGACGAGCTGACCGGCCTGCCCAACCGCTCCCAGCTGGACCCGGCGATTGCCGGCGCGATCCGGCAGGCGCGCCAGAACGGCCACAAGCTGGCCGTGGCCTTCATCGACCTCGATGGCTTCAAGGCCGTCAACGACGAATTTGGGCATGACGCCGGTGATGCGCTGCTGCGAGAGATGGCCCGTCGCATCGGCCAGAGCATCCGCGCCGGGGACCTGGCGGCCCGTCTGGGCGGCGATGAGTTCGTCGCCGTGCTGAACGGCGTGCACCGGCGCGAGGATGTCGAGCCGGTGCTGATGCGCATGCTGCAGGCACTGGAGGTGCCGGTGGCACTGCCGGGCGGCGCGACGGTCGGTGTTGGGGCCAGCGTGGGGGTGGCGTTGTGGCCCGACGACGGTTCGCAGGCGCAGGCGTTGATGGCCCGCGCCGACCAGGCCATGTATGCCGCCAAGCGGGCCGGCAAGCACCGCATCGAGTTCAGCGCGGGGAGCCCGGACGCTTGAGGGCGCCCGGTCCGGCTCAGAACTCCGCCTTGGCCGACAGCTGCCAGCTGCGCGGTGCCTGGAAGACGTACTGGTCGTACTTGGCGACCTTGGCCGGGCTGATCGACGTGACGTCCTGCTTGTCCATCAGGTTGAAGACGTTGAGCTGCAGCTTCAGACCCTTGACGCCCCAGCCCAGGGCCGTGAAGCGGTAGGACAGGCTGAGGTCGGTGTTGGTCGTCGCGCCGATGCGGTAGGCCTCGTAGTTGGCCGGGTTGGCGGCGTCGTAGTCCTGCTGGTAGCTGCGGCCGGTGCGCTTGAAGATCAGCGAGGCGCCCCAGGGGCCGCTGTTGTAGAGGGCGCCCAGCGCCGCCGTCATGTCGGGCGCGCCCGAGATGGTCTTGCCCGTGTCGTTGGCCGTGGCCTTGTTGAGCGAGGCGTTCGCATAGGCCGCGAAGCCGCCGCCGATCATCCAGGTGGCCTGGCCTTCCACGCCCTTGTAGACCGCGCCGCCGATGTTGACGTAGGCGGCCGCGGTGCCGCCCAGGCCGTTGGAGACGTACTTGTTGGTGAAATTGATCCTGTAGACGTCGGCGTCCCAGGTGAAGGCGGCGCTCTTGCCGACGATGCCGAGCTGGTAGTTGGTGGACTTCTGCGGGTCGCTGCTGTTCTGGGTCGGGTCGGCGATGTAGAAGGACTTCAGGTCGGGGATCTGGAAGCCTTTGGCGTATTGCGCATAGGCGGCCAGGCCTTGGCCGATCTGCTGGTTCAGCGTCAGGAAGGGCAGGTTGGCGCCGAAGTTGACGCTGGCGTTCTGCGGCAGGCGCGTTGTCTGGTTGACGCTGGCGCTGACCGAGCGCGTGATGTCCACGTGCTTGAAGCCAGGGGTGATGGTCGTACCCGGCAGCGGCTCCCACTCCAGCTCGGCATAGGGCTGGAAGGATGAGATGCGCGACTGCTGGTCGAACAGCACGCTGGGATTCTGGACGGGAGTCGGCTTGGTCTCGCGCGGGTCGCGCACGCCCAGGGTCAGGTCGAGGTCGTACTGGTGGCGGTCGGTGTCGGAGCTTTCGGCCCAGGCGCCGGCGCGCAGCAGCGCGGTGTCGAACAGCTGGGTCTCGGTGCGGAAGATGCCGCCCGTCACGCGGTACTTGTTCTGCTTGTCGATGCCGGGGATGTCGGCATTGCCCTTGGGGCCGGCCTTGGTGCCGGGCGCGGTGGCGCCAGTCGGGTCGGTCGACGAGATGGTCTGGTTGTCGTAGCTGTAGCTGTAGGCCTGGGCTTCGGTCGAGAAGCCGGCCGACCAGCGCGAACGCAGGCGCAGGTATTCGAAGTCCGTCGCCTTGCCGGTGTGGTTGAAGCCGGTGTAGTTGAAGCTCGTCGGGTCGTCGTTGAGGCTGTAGTTCTTGCCGTATTTGGCGACCTGGTCCAGCGTCGGGCCCTTGTTGTTGTCGGGCTGCACGTAGCGGATGCGGTTGACGGAGGCGAAGCCGGTCAGCGTGTGGTCGGCCGACAGCGGCAGATCGACCTTGAGCGTCACGTTGTTGCTGGCGATCTGGTTGCCGGAGAGATAGCCGTCGGAGGACAGGCGCTGCACATTGAGCTGCACCGTGGCCTTGTTCAGCGAGGTGATCTGGCCGCTCTCCAGCGCCACGCCCAGCAGGCGGGTGTTCCATTTGCCGACCGAGGCGAAGACGCTGCCGCCGGCCTCCTTGCCGGCCTGCTTGGAGAACAGGTTCAGCGAGCCGCCGAAGGTGGCGAAGCCGAGGTTGCTGGCATTGCCCGGGCCGCGCTCGACGACGGCGCCGCCGATGACGGCACCGGGGAAGAAGGACGTGGAGTGATGGGCGGGGTTGTTGGTGTCGCCCCAGGGAATGCCGTCGAAGGTGATGTTGTACTGGTCGTCGCTGAAGCCGCGCAGCGTCGTCTTGGTCTCCGACAGCCCGGGGCCATTGGCCGAGTCGCCCGACACGCTCGGAGCGATGGCGACGATGCGGCTGTACTCGGCGGTGGGAGCGACCGACTGCTCGATGAACTCGCGCGTGATGACCGACTGCGGCTGCGTGGCAGTCAGGCTGGCCTGGGTGGGCGCCACGGCCGAGGCGGTGTTCTTCTCCTTGCGGTAGGCACCCGACTGGGCCGTGACGGTGACGGCTTCGAGCCTGATGGGGTCAGCGTCCGGCCGCGCTGCCTCGTCGGCGTGGGCGCCGAAGGACAGGGTGAGCCCGGCCAGCGCGAGACAGCGGCTCAGCGGAAGAAGGGCGTGCGGGGACGGCGGGCGGTGGCGCATGGAGGGCTTTCTCATAAGCGGCGTGGCCGCTTGTTGCAAAAGCCCGGCAGACTAGAAATCCGACATGAAAGGCCCGTGACGACGGGCTTGCGAGGAGCTTGCTGTCGCGCCCTCGCCGAAGACCGGTCAGGCCTGCTTTCTCAGTTCGAAGCGCTTGATCTCGCCGACGACGAAGAGGTAGCAGCAGACCGCGATCAGCGCATTCGCGGCGACGAAGACCAGGGCCGCGTTGAACGAACCCGTGCCCTTGATCAGATAGCCGATGACGATGGGCGTGGTGATGCCGGCCGTGTTGCCGAAGGTGTTGAAGAGGGCGCCCGACAAGCCCGAGATCTCGCGCGGCGAGGTGTCGGACACGACGGCCCAGCCCAGGGCGCCCAGGCCCTTGCCGAAGAAGGCCAGCGACATGATGGCCACGACGACGGCGGCGCTGTCGACGTAGTTGCACAGGATCATGCTGGTGGACAGCAGCATGCCGATGACGATGGGCGTCTTGCGGGCCATCGTCAGGCTCTTGCCCCGGCGCAGCAGCGCGTCCGAGATCAGGCCGCCGAGCACGCCGCCCGCGAAGCCGCAAATGGCCGGCAGCGCCGCGACGAAGCCGGCGTTCAGGATGGACATGCCGCGTTCCTTGACGAGGTAGACGGGGAACCAGGTCAGGAAGAAATAGGTCAGCGTGGTGATGCAGTACTGGCCCACGTAGACGCCCATCAGCATGCGGTTGCTCAGCAGCTGCTTGATGTAGCCCAGCTTGGGTGTGTTGGGCGCGAAGCTGCGGCTCTGGGTGCCGGGCTGGTCCATGTTGACCAGGGCGCCGCCGGCGGCTATGTAGTCCAGCTCGGCTTGGTTGATGCCGGGATGGGTCCTTGGCGTGTAGACAGACTTCATCCACACCAGGCTGAGGGCCACGCCCAGCAGGCCCATGACGACGAAGACGGCCGGCCAGCCGTAGCTGTGCGTGATCCAGCCCATCAGCGGCGCGAACAGCACGGTGGCGAAGTACTGGGCCGAGTTGAAGATGGCCGAGGCCGTGCCGCGTTCGTTGGCCGGGAACCAGGCCGCCACGATGCGACCGTTGGCCGGGAAGGACGGCGCCTCGGCCGCGCCGACGAGGAAGCGCAGCGCGAACAAGGTGACGACCGCCAGCCCGACATTGGCCGTGATGAAGCTGATGCCGCCCTGCAGCAACGTGAACACCGACCAGATGCAAATGCTGCAGGCATAGACCAGCTTGGAGCCGAAGCGGTCCAGCAGCCAGCCGCCGGGCAACTGCGCGATCACATAGGACCAGCCGAAGGCCGAGAAGATATAGCCCATCGTGACCGCGTCGATGCCCAGCTCTTTCGAGAGCGCCGGGCCGGCGATGGAGAGGGTGGCGCGATCGGCGTAGTTGATCGTCGTGACGACGAAGAGCATGGCCAGGATGGCGAAGCGCTTCTTGGTGCGGCTGGCGCTGCTGGCGTGAGCCAGTGAGGCGGTGGCGGTGTTCATGGGTTGTCTCCGGGCAATGCAGCGGCTCCGCCTTCTGCCGGGCGGTGGTGCCGAAAGGGGTTGATCAGGCTTGCGTGTAGGCGGTCTTCACCGTCGTGTAGAACTCGGCGGCATGGCGGCCCTGCTCGCGCGGGCCGTAGCTGCTGCCCTTGCGACCGCCGAAGGGCACGTGATAGTCCACGCCCGCCGTCGGCAGGTTGACCATGACCATGCCGGCCTGCGAATGGCGCTTGAAGTGGGTGGCGTGCTTGAGCGAGGTCGTCGCGATGCCCGCGGACAGGCCGAACGGCGTGTCGTTGCTCAGCGCCAGGGCGTGCTCGTAGTCTTGGGCGCGGATGACACTGACGACGGGGCCGAAGACTTCCTCGCGATTGATGCGCATGGCGGCCGTCGTCTCGGTGATGAGGGCTGGCGTCAGGTAGAAGCCCGGTGCGCCGTCGGCGTTGCGCTCAATGCGCTCGCCCCCTTGGGCCAGCGTGCCGCCTTCGGCCTTGGCAATACCGATGTAGTCGGTGTCCTGGCCGAGCTGGCTGGCGTCGACGACGGGGCCGATGTCGGTGCCGGCCTTGCGCGCGTCGTCGATCTTCAGCGCCTTCATCTTGTCGACCATGGCCGCGATGAAGCGATCGTGGATGCCTTCGGTGACGATGAGGCGCGAGGAGGCCGTGCAGCGCTGGCCGGTGGAGAAGAAGCCGCTGTTGACGGCCGCGTTGACGGCCACGCCGAGGTCGGCGTCGTCCAGCACCACCATGGGGTTCTTGCCACCCATCTCGAGCTGGAACTTGGCCATGCGGGACACGCAGGCCGCAGCCACCTTCTGGCCCGTGCCGACCGAGCCGGTGAAGCTGATGGCCGCCACGCGCGGGTCGTTCAGCAGCTTCTCACCGACGACCGAGCCGCGGCCCATGACGAGGTTGAAGACGCCGGCCGGCGGGCCCGAGCGCGACAGGATTTCGGCCAGGGCCCAGGCCGAGCCGGGCACCAGGTCAGCCGGCTTGAAGACGACGCAATTGCCCCAGGCCAGGGCCGGCGCGATCTTCCAGGCCGGGATGGCGATGGGAAAGTTCCAGGGCGTGATGAGGCCGACGACGCCGATGGCTTCGCGCGTCACTTCCACGCCGACGCCGGGGCG
Source organism: uncultured Comamonadaceae bacterium (assembly GCA_966111775.1). Classification (GTDB taxonomy): domain Bacteria; phylum Pseudomonadota; class Gammaproteobacteria; order Burkholderiales; family Burkholderiaceae_C; genus Pelomonas. Next base: position 12,170 of record CBHWBD010000015.1, read on the forward strand.
CACCGAGGGCAGGCTCTCGCCGCCCGGGCGCAGGGCCTCGCCGGCGAAGAACTTGAAGATGTTGCCGGCGCGGACGACTTCGCCGATGGCCTCGGGCAGGGTCTTGCCTTCCTCGCGGGCCAGCAGGTCGCCCAGCTCGGCGCGGCGGGCCAGGATCTCGGTGCCGACGGCGTCGAGGATGTCGAAGCGCTGCTGCGGCGTCGACAGGCTCCAGGCCGGGAAGGCGGCGGTGGCGGCCGTGATGGCCAGCTCGGCCTGGGCGGCGTCGGCCTGCGCGTATTCGCCGACCACGTCGCGCGTGTCGGACGGGTTGATGTTGCGGGAGACGCCGTGGCCGTCGAGCCACTCGCCGTTGATGAGGTTCTTGAACATGATGGAGGTGGTCTTAGCGGTCCAGTGCGGGGCGCTTGGGGTTGAAGGTCCAGCCTGGGATCAGGAACTGCATCGCGATGGCGTCGTCGCGTGCACCCAGTCCATGCTGCTTGTAGAGCTGGTGCGCATTCTCGACCTGGGCCATGTCCAGTTCGATCCCCAGGCCCGGCTTCTTGGGCACTTCCACGTGGCCGCCGACGATCTTCAGCGGCTCCTTGGTCAGGCGCTGGCCGTCCTGCCAGATCCAGTGGGTGTCGATGGCAGTGACCTTGCCGGGGGCCGCGGCGCCGACGTGGGTGAACATGGCAAGCGAGATGTCGAAGTGGTTGTTGGAGTGCGAGCCCCAGGTCAGGCCCCAGTCGCGGCAGGTTTGCGCGACGCGCACCGAGCCGGCCATGGTCCAGAAGTGCGGGTCGGCCAGCGGGATGTCCACGCTCTGCAGCGACAGCGCGTGGGCGAGCTGGCGCCAGTCGGTGGCGACCATGTTGGTGGCGGTGAGCAGGCCGGTGGCGCGGCGGAATTCGGCCATGACCTCGCGGCCGGAGAAGCCGTCTTCGGCACCGCAGGGGTCTTCGGCATAGGCGAGAACGCCGCGCATGTCGCGCATCAGGCGGATCGCGTCTTTCAGCAGCCAGCCGCCGTTCGGGTCCAGCGTGACGCGGGCCTGCGGGAAGCGCTCGTGCAGGGCGCGGATGGCCTCCACCTCTTCCTCGCCGCGCAGGGCGCCACCCTTGAGCTTGAAGTCGTTGAAGCCGTAGCGCGCGTAGGCGGCTTCGGCCAGCTTGACGATGGCCTCGGGCGTCATCGCGGCTTCGTGGCGCAGGCGGAACCAATCGTTGTCGGCGCCGGGGTCGCTGTCGTAGGGCAGATTGGTCTTGGTGCGGTCGCCGACGTAGAAGAGATAGCCCAGCATCTCGACCGAGTCGCGCTGCTGGCCTTCGCCGAGCAAGGCCGCGACCGGCACGCCGAGGTGCTGGCCCAGCAGGTCCAGCAGGGCCGATTCGATGGCCGTGACGGCATGGATGGTGGTGCGCAGGTCGAAGGTCTGCAGGCCTCGGCCGCCGCTGTCGCGGTCGGCAAACGTCTGCTGGATCTTCTGCAGCAGGCCCTGGTGGGCGCCGATGGGCTGGCCGACGACCAGGCTGCGAGCGTCCTCCAGCGTCTGGCGGATCTTCTCGCCGCCGGGCACTTCGCCGACGCCGGTGTTGCCGGCGCTGTCGGTCAGGATCAGCAGGTTGCGGGTGAAGAAGGGCGCATGGGCGCCGCTGAGGTTGAGCAGCATGCTGTCACGCCCGGCGACCGGGATGACACGCAGCTCTTTGATGACGGGGGTGGAATTCATGGGGTGTTCAGGGATGGGGGTCGCAGGTCAGGACAGGGTCACGGCCTGACGGGCCAGCAACTGCCAACCGCTGCTGCCGCGCAGCCACACGCTCAGCACTTGCAGATGGACTTTCGTCGGCGGCTTGCCGGCGGGGCGGTTGTCGGCGTCGAAGACGTGGCGGACGCTGGCCACGTCGCCTACCACGCTCACGGTCTGTGCACTGAGGTCGATGCGGCCGAAGGCCGAGCTGCCACTCACCAAGGCCTGGGTCAGACTGGCCTTGCTGTCCACCTTGCCGCCCGAATGGCCGTAGCTCAGGCGATCGTGCAGCAGCAGACCCAGGCCGGCCGCGTCGGGTTTCAGCATCAGTCGGGTCAACTGGTCGACGGCCGCCGCCACGGCGCGGCTGTCGTCCGGCGCGGCTTGTGGGGCCGGGCTGGTGCAGCCGGTCAACAGGGCGAGGGCGCCCAAGCCCAGCACCCACTGGCGGCGCAGCTCCGGGGCCATGGCGGGTAGGCGGCGCATGCTCAGTCCGCGGTGATCTTGCGTTCGGTGATCACCTTCTTCCAGCGCTCGAACTCGGCGGCCTGGAAGGAGGTGAACTGCTCGGGCGTGTTGGCGACGATCTCGAAGCCCTGCTCGATGAGCTTGGGTTTTACGTCGGGCGCGTTCAGCGTGGCGACGATGCCCGCATTCAGCCGGGCCTTGATGTCGGCGGGCAGGCCCTTCGGAGCCGCCACGCCTTGCCAGGAGTACACCTGCAGGCCCTTGATGCCCAGCTCGTCCATGGTCGGCACCTCGGGCAGCACCGGCGAGCGCTTGGCACTCGTGATGCCGAGCGCTCGCAGCTTGCCGGCCTTGATCTGCGGCAGCGCGGTGTTGATGTTCATGAAGCTGGAGTCCACCTGGTTGCCGAGCAGGTCGGTCATGACCGGACCGCCGCCCTTGTAGGGGATGTGCAGGCCGGTGGTGCCGGTCTGCTGCCAGAAGAGTTCGGCGGTGATGTGGTCGCTGCTGCCGTTGCCGGAAGAGGCGAAGCTCATCTTGTCCGGATGGGTCTTCAGGAATGCCAGCACCTCGGCCATGCTCTTGTGCGGCGACGCGGCCGGCACGACCAGCACGTTGGGCGCCTGCACGGCGACCGTGATGTAGTCGAGGTCCTTGGTCGGGTCGTAGCCGACGTTCTTCAGCAGGTGCGGGCCGATGACGAGGGGGCCGAGAGAGGAGACGAGGATGGTGTAGCCGTCCGGCGCGGCGCGCTTGGCCGCGGCCGTGCCGATGGTGCCGCCGGCGCCACCGCGGTTGTCGACGACGAAGCTGGCGCCGAGCTTCTCCTGCAGCTTGTTGCCCAGCAGCCGTGCGATGGCGTCCGTCGACCCGCCCGGCGGGAAGGGCACGAGCAGGGTCACCGGCTTGGCGGGCCAGGCATCGGCAAGGGCGCCGGTTGCTGCAGCGAGGCTCAGCAGCACGGAGGTCAGCAGTCGCTTCATCGTGTTGTCTCCTTTGTTTTTGTCGAATAACGGCTTACTGCGGGCCGAGCTTGGAGATCAATGCACCGAGCTGGTCGACCTCGGCGGGCAGCAGGTCTGACAGCGGCGGGCGCACCGGGCCGGCGCCGTGGCCGACCAGAGTCGCGCCGGCCTTCACGATGGACACCGCATAGCCCTCGGCCTTGTTGCGGATGGCGATATAGGGCAGGAAGAAGTCGCGGATCAGGCGGTCGGTCGTCGCCGTGTCGTTGGCTGCATGAGCGTTGTAGAACTCCATCGCGGTCTTCGGAATGAAGTTGAAGACGGCGGAGGAGTAGACCGGGCAGCCCATGGCCTTGTAGGCGCCGGCGAAGACCTCGGCCGTGGGCAGGCCGCCCAGATAGGCGAAGCGCTCGCCCATCGTCTGGCGGATGGCGACGAACTTCTCGATGTCGCCCAGGCCGTCCTTGAAGCCGATCAGGTTGGGGCAGCGGTCAGCCAGCACCTGCAGCGAGGCCGGCGTCAGCTTGCAGGCGCCGCGGTTGTAGACGACGACGCCGAACTTGACGCTCTTGCAGACGGCCTCGACGTGGGCGATGAGGCCTTCCTGGCTGGCTTCGGTCAGATAGTGGGGCAGCAGCAGCACGCCTTGGGCGCCCAGGCGCTCGGCCTCCTGCGCGTACTGGATGGCGACGCGGGTGCCACCGCCGGCGCCGGCCAGGATGGGCGTGCGGCCGCGGCAGGTGTCCAGGGCCACCTGGATGACCTCGCTGTACTCGCCCGGCTCCAGCGAGAAGAACTCACCCGTGCCGCCGGCCGCGAACAAGGCCGAGGCGCCGTAGGGCTGCAGCCACTCCAGGCGCTCGGCATAGGCCTTGGGCGCGAAGTTCAGCGCTTGATCGAAGTCGGTCAGCGGGAAGGACAGCAGGCCGGCTTCGAGGACGGCTTTGAGTTCTTGGGGCGACATGGGCGGGTCTCCGGGGGTGTTGGGATGACTGGGAGCTCGGCCAGCGCCGAGTTGCTTAAGTTGTAGGTCATCGTACAACTTAGATCAAATCTGGAAATCCTAGGGATAACCCGCAATCTGTGGTTCTTTACGAAGCTTCGGACTGAGCGCGGCGACGGCGCTCGCGGCTGTTGGAGAGGTGGGTGCGCATCGCAGCGCGGGCCGATTCGGCATCCTGGTTGGCGATCGCGTCCAGGATGTTCTCGTGCTCGGTGTTGACCCGCCGCATATAGGCCAGGCGCTCGGCACTCATGTCGCTCGCAGGCTCCAGCCGGGCGCGCGGAATGATCTGGGCGCCCAGCGTGGCCATCAGGTCGGCGAAGTGGCTGTTCTGCGTCGCGCGGGCGATCTCCAGGTGGAACTGGAAGTCGGCCGCCACCGAGTCCTGGCCGGCTTCCACCGCGGCGATCACCGCATCCAGCGCCCTGCGCAAGGCGGCAAGGTTGGCTTCGCTGCGGCGCTGGGCGGCCAGGCCGGCGGCCTCGGTTTCCAGCCCGATGCGCAGTTCCAGCACGGCGATGACGTCCTGCAGGGTGCTGAATTGCTCCGGCGTGATCTTGAAGGAGGGGCCATCGCCGGGGCCGATGACGAAGGTGCCGATGCCATGGCGCGTCTCGACCAGGCCGGCCGCCTGCAGCTTGGAGATCGCCTCGCGCACGACGGTCCGGCTGACCTCGAACTCCTCCATGATGGCCGCCTCGGTGGGCAGCTTGTCCCCGGCCTGCAGTTGGCCGGCGCGGATGCGGTCGCCAAGAGATTCGACCAGTTCGAGGGCCAGGGTGCGGGGCCGGCGGCGGGTGATGGGGGCGTGCATTCGCGGGTTTTCCCGGAGTCTTGAAGTGGTCAGGGCGTCTAAAGTGAGTTTAGTTGTACGACAACTAGACGACGTACAACAAGCCTTGTTTGCACTTTAGCCACTCCGACGCCGGATATGAATGCCGTTTCCCCTTCCCAACGCCCGCCGCTGACCATCCGCATGCGCGACGAGGACAACGTCGCCATCGTCGCCAATGACGGCGGTCTGCCGGAGGGCACGCGCCTGCCGGACGGCGTGCCGGGCGCTGGCCTGGTGCTGCGCGAGAAAGTGCCGCAGGGCCACAAGGTCGCGCTGCGCGACATCGCCGAGGGCGAGGTGGTGCTGCGCTATGCCGTGCCCATCGGCTATGCGCTGAAGCCCATCGCGGCCGGCAGCTGGGTGCATGAGCGCCTGCTGCAGATGCCCTCGGCCCGCGCGCTCGAAGGCCTGCCCATCGCCACCGTCAAGCCACCGGTCGCCGAGCCGCTGGAGGGCTACAGCTTCGAGGGCTATCGCAATGCTGATGGTTCGGTGGGCACCCGCAACATCCTCGCCATCACGACCACGGTGCAATGCGTCGCCGGCGTCGTCGCCCAGGCCGTGGCGCGCATCAAGGCCGAGCTGCTGCCACACTACCCCAACGTCGACGACGTCATCGGCCTGGAGCACAGCTACGGTTGTGGCGTGGCCATCGACGCACCCGACGCCGTCATCCCCATCCGGACTCTGAAGAACATCTCGCTGAACCCCAACTTCGGCGGTGAGGTGATGGTGGTGAGCCTGGGCTGCGAGAAGCTGCAGCCGGCGCGCCTGCTGCCGCCGGGCAGCTTCCCCATCACCGATGAGCGCGACCCGGCGAGCGGCCCCGAGACCATCTGCCTGCAGGACGACGCTCACGTGGGATTCATGTCCATGCTGGACGACATCCTCAACAGCGCCAGGCCCCACCTTGAACGTCTGAATGCCCGCCGCCGCGAGACCGTGCCGGCCAGCGAACTCGTCGTTGGCGTTCAATGCGGCGGCAGTGATGCCTTCTCCGGCGTGACGGCCAACCCGGCCGTGGGTTTCTGCGCCGACCTGTTGGTGCGCGCCGGCGCCACCATCATGTTCAGCGAGAACACCGAGGTGCGCGACGCCGTGGAGCAGCTGACCAGCCGCGCCGCCACGCCCGAGGTGGCCGACGCCATCATTCGCGAACTCGGCTGGTACGACCGGTATCTGGACCGGGGCCGCGTCGACCGTGCCGCCAACACCACGCCCGGTAACAAGGCCGGCGGCCTCTCCAACATCGCCGAGAAGGCCATGGGCTCCATCATCAAGAGCGGCAGTTCGGCCATCTCCCATGTGCTGTCGCCCGGCGACAAGCTCAAGCGTGACCAGCGCGGCCTCGTCTACGCCGCCACGCCTGCCAGCGATTTCATCTGCGGCACGCTTCAGCTCGCGGCCGGCATGAATCTGCACATCTTCACCACCGGCCGCGGCACGCCTTATGGCCTGGCCGAATGCCCGGTCGTCAAGGTCGCCACACGCACCGACCTCGCGCGCCGTTGGCATGACCTGATGGACATCAACGCCGGCAAGATCGCCGACGGCGAGGCGACCATCGAGGAGACCGGCTGGGCCATGTTCCGCCTGCTGCTGGACGTCGCGAGCGGCCGCAGGAAGACCTGGGCCGAGCACTGGAAGCTGCACAACGCCCTGGTGCTGTTCAACCCGGCGCCGGTGACCTGAAACCACTCATCAGCGCGCTGCGCGGCAGCCCACTATGCTGGCTGCCCTCCAGATTCAGGCGACAGGACGATCATGCGCATCGCGATCATGGGCTCGGGCGGTGTTGGCGGCTATGCCGGCGCGTGGCTGCAGCAGGCGGGTCATGACGTGGTGTTCATCGCCCGCGGCGCTCACCTGGCCGCATTGCAGCGAGAAGGCTTGCGGATCGAGCACCCCGAGCTGGCGCTGCATCTTCCGCAGGTCAGCGCCACGGACGACCCAGCCAGCGTCGGGCCGGTCGATCTGGTGATCTTTGCGGTCAAGCTCTTCGACACCGAGAGTGCCGCTCGGGCCATGGCGGCGCTGGTCGGGCCCCACACGCGGGTGCTCACGCTGCAGAACGGCATCGACAGCGTGGCCATGATCCGCGCTCACCTGGGTCCGTCCGCCACGGTGCTGGGCGGTGTGATCTATGTGTCCGCCGTCATCGCCCGGCCGGGTGTGATCCGCTCACCGGGTGGCCTGCACATGATCGTCGCCGATCGGCTGGGCGGCGATTCGACGATGGCCGAGCTGGAGCGGACCGCGGCGGGCCTGGCCGGGCTGTCCGTGAAGCTCAGCGACAACGCGACGCAGACGATCTGGGAGAAGTTTGTCGCCCTGGCCTCGCTGTCCGGTGCCACGTCGCTGCTGCGCGCGCGCATGGGGGCCATCCTTGGCAATGCCGAGACGCGGGCCTTCCAGCGCCAATTGGTGGACGAAGCCGTTGCCGTGGCACAGGCCCATGGCGTGGCGATGCGCGCTGGTCTCGCCGACGAAATCATCGGCAAGCTCGCCGCGATGCCGGCGGCCTTTCGCTCATCAATGGCCGAAGACCTGGAGCGAGGCAATCGCCTCGAGCTGAGCTGGCTCAGCGGGCGAGTGCATGGCCTGGGCTTGCAACTGGGCGTAGGAACCCCGGCGCACACGGCGGTGTACCGCGGCCTGGTGCTGCATGAGCATGGCGTGGCTCCGGTCGAAGCGGGATAGACCCGCGCTGTAGGCCAGGGCCTGCAAACCCAGGTGTAACAGTCCGGCACCACCGCCCGGCCGCGCTGGGCAGGATGCGGGGCATGAGTGCTGAACACCATCCGCTTGCCGGCCAAGCCGCGCCGCCCGACGTCCTCATCGACGTCGAGGCTTTGCGCGAGGCCTATTACTCACGCCAGCCCGACCCGTCCTGCGCCGAGCAGCAGGTCAGCTTCGGCACCTCGGGCCATCGCGGCTCAGCCCTGGACGGCTCCTTCAACGAGTGGCATGTCCTGGCCATTACCCAGGCCATCTGCGACCACCGCAAGCAAAAAGGCATCGCCGGCCCGTTGTTTCTCGGCGCCGACACGCATGCCCTGTCCGAGCCCGCGACGCTGAGCGCCCTGGAGGTGCTGACCGCCAATGGTGTGGAAGTGATGCTGGCGCCGGCGGGTCAGTTCACGCCGACGCCGGCGGTATCGCTGGCCATCCTCGAATACAACCTCGGCCGCGAGCCCTGGGCGCGCGCCGACGGCATCGTCGTCACGCCCTCGCACAACCCGCCGCGCGATGGCGGCTTCAAGTACAACCCGCCACATGGCGGCCCGGCCGACAGCGACATCACCGCGGCGATCCAGAAAACGGCCAACGACTATCTGCTGCACGGGCTGAACGGTGTGCAGCGCAAGGACGCCGAGCGCGCCCGTGCCGCGCCGGGTTGCCATGTGCACGACTACCGCGCCCAGTACGTGGCGGCCTTGCCCCAGGTCGTGGATGTCGACCTCATCCACGCTGCGGGCCTCAGGCTGGGCGTGGACCCGCTCGGCGGCGCGGGCGTGGACTACTGGCCCGCCATTGCCGAGCGCTACCGGCTGCCTCTGACCGTCGTCAGTGACGCGGTGGACCCGCGCTTCGCCTTCATGACGCTGGACTGGGACGGCCAGATCCGCATGGATCCATCCTCGCCCTGGGCCATGCGGCGCCTGACGCAATTGCGCGACCGCTTCGACATCGCCTTCGCCTGCGACACCGACCATGATCGTCATGGCATCGTGACGCGCAGCGGCGGGCTGATGCCGCCCAACCACTATCTCGCCGTCGCAGTGGACTATCTGTTCCGCCACCGGCCCGGCTGGCGCCCGGGGGCGGCCGTCGGCAAGACCGTCGTCACGACGGCGCTGGTCGAGCGCGTCGCCGAACGCCTGGGTCGCCGCCTCTTCGATGCGCCGGTCGGCTTCAAGTGGTTCTCGTCGGGCCTGCTGGACGGCAGCCTGGGTGTGGGCTGCGAAGAGAGTGCCGGTGCGTCCTTCCTGCGCCGCGACGGCCGGGTCTGGACGACGGACAAGGACGGCATCACCGCCGCATTGCTGGCTGCCGAGATCACGGCCCGCACGGGTCGAGACCCGGGCATTGGCTACGAGGTGCTGACCGAGACCCTGGGCAAGCCCTATGCGGACCGCATCGAGGGCCCGGCCACGCGCGAGCAGAAGCAGAAGCTGGCGTCCATGACGGCCGACGCCGTGACGGCCAAGACGCTGGCCGGCGATGAAGTCACGGCGGTGCTGAACCGGGCGCCGGGCAATGGCGCGCCCATCGGTGGCGTCAAGGTCTGCACTGCGGGCGGCTGGTTCGCTGCGCGGCCGTCGGGCACCGAGGACATCTACAAGATCTACGCCGAGAGCTGGCGCGACGAGGCGCATCTGCAGCGGCTGCTGCAGGAGGCCCGAACTCTGGTGGATCGCGCTTTGGGTGATTGATGCTTCCGGGTCGAGCGCCGGGCCGCTCCCTAGCCGGCCCGCGCAGGCGATGTGCCTGCGGCTCGACGCCGCAAGCATCGCCGTCCCCTCGGGGGACCGATCGCTCTTGCCCGCGTGCAGCGGGGCAAGAGCGGGCGAGGGGCTCCAGATCAGGCGGCAGCTAGTTCGAGCAGGCCTTCGCTCAGAAAGACGCAGTCGCCGTCCTGGAACACGCGTACCTCGCCGGGTGCAAACGCTGCCCAGGCTTCGCCATGGGTCAGAGGCTCCGTCGACACCAGGGCCATGCGGTCGGCCGGGTTGTTGACGGTGGCCAGGTCCACGCTCAAGTCGCCATCGCGCAGGGAGACATGGCCGAAGGGCGGGCGGCGCTGCAGCCAGTGCAGCTTGGTGGAGGCATGGGCCAGCATGGCGCGGCCGTCGGTCAGCAGCAGATTGAAGCGGCCGTGCTCGGCAATCTCGTGGATCCAGGGTGTCAGCGTCGCGGCCAGCTCGGGCCAGGCGGGCAGTGCGGTGCTGAAGCGCTCCTGCAGGCGCTGCATCAGCCAGCAGAAGGCACGTTCGCTGTCGGTCTGACCGGCCGGCGTGAAGCTGCCGTCCAGTTCGGGATGAAAGTCCTTCAGATCACCGTTGTGGGCGAAGACCCAGGTGCGGCCGGCCCATTCACGGCGGAAGGGATGGCAGTTCTCGACGGCGCGGACGCCCTGGGTGGCCTTGCGGATATGGGCCAGGATGTTGCGGGCCCGCACCGGGTGGTGGCCCAGATGACGCGCCAGTTCGGACTCGGCCGCCGGGCTGTCTTCCACCGTGACCTCGCAGCGCTCGCCGTCGTGGAAGGCCACGCCCCAGCCGTCGACATGGTCTGCGGTGCGTCCGCCGCGGGCGGCGAAGCCGCTCAGGGAGAAGGTGGCGGCGGCCGGCTGGCGGCTGTTGAGGGCGAAAAGCTCACACATCGGTGGGGGCGGAAGCTGTCGGTAAGGGTGGCAACGTCGCCAGTCTGAAGGCGGATGACAAAAAGCCCAACAAAGCTTTTGTCAGATGCATATGCCTGTGCGGTTCTCACGCTAGGCTTGACCCCACACCCCAGGAGACGAACCTTGCGCCACCGCCTTGTCCTGATCCCGGCCCTGCTGCTGGCCCTGGGCGCCCATGCCCAGGAGGCCGCCTGGCCCAGCAAACCCATCCACTTTGTCGTGCCCTTCGGCCCGGGCGGCGCCAACGACATCGTCGCCCGCACGGTGGCCGAAGCCACGGCCAAGCAGCTCGGCCAGCCCATCGTCATCGAGAACAAGCCCGGTGCCGGCTCGATGATCGGCGCGGCCTATGTGGCCAAGGCAGCGCCCGACGGCTACACCTTTCTGGCACCGGCGGCCGGCGTCATCACCAATGCGCTGATCAAGACGCGCATGCCCTATGCCGAGGACGACCTCGTGCCCGTCGTCATGATGGCCGTCAGCCCCTCGGTCGTCGTCGTGCCGGGCGACTCGGGTATCAAGGACCTCAAGGGCCTGATCGCGGCGTCCAAGAAGGGCCAGAGCCTGAACTTCGCGACCGCCGGCACCGGCAGCACGCCGCACTTCGTCGCCGAGATGCTGAAGCTGCGCGCCGGCGCCAGGCTGCAGATCGTGCCCTTCAAGAGTGGCTCCGAGGGCATGGCGGCCGTGGTCGGCAACCAGGTGGACGCAACCTCCGAGGCCAGCCCGGTCGTGATGTCCATGGTCAAGGCCGGCAAGCTCAAGGCCATCGCCTCGACCTGGAACCGCCGCATCGCGGCCCTGCCGGACCTGCCGACGGCCCAGGAGCAGGGCTTCAACGACATTTTCATCGGCCACTGGTCGGGTGTGTTCGCGCCCAAGGGCACGCCCGAGGCCATCCTGGACAAGCTCAATGCCGCCGTGAATGCGGCGCTGAAGTCCAGCGAGCTGCGCGCCAAGCTCATCCCGCTGGCCATCGACCCGACGGGCGGCAGCCGCGAGGACTTCCGCAAATTCCTCGCCGCCGAGAAGGCGCGGCTGGCGCCCATCGCCAAGGCCGCGCAGATGAAAGAGGACTAGCGCAAGAACGGCTCCAGCCAGCGCATCTGCGGCTTGTCCTTGCCATCGGCGCCCGGCTCCAGCGACAGGAAATAGTCGCCCCAGCTCGGCCCGCCGGCCCACCACAGCCAGCCGGTCCAGACATCGGCATTGGCTTCGAGATGCTTCAGGGCGCCGGCCACGGCCTGCTCGCAGACGGCATTGGCGCCACCGCCCAGTTCGGCCAGCACGGCGCGGCGCTTGTTGGCCTTGAGCCAGGCGGTGAAGCGCTGCAGGCGCTCGACGCCGATCTGCGGGCTGACGCACTCGGCCTTGGTGCCCGAGCCGTCCTTGTCGAAGTACTGGTGCACCTCGAACACCATGTGGTCCAGCGGGTCGCGCACCTTGCCCATCACCTCGGCGTTGGGCGTGCCGTACCAGGTGGATTCGAACCAGCTCCAGGCACCGGTGTAGCCATTGCCGGGCACAGTGATCAGGTTGGTGGCGCCGGTGGCGCGGATGGCGTCGATGGCGGCCTGGGCGGCCTGGCCCCAGGTCTCGGTCGGCATATTGCGCGGCTCGTTGACGAGGCCGAACTGCACCTTGGGGTTGTCTTTGAACTGCAGGGCCAGGCGGCGCCAGAAGTCGGCGAAGGCGGCGATGGGCACCTCGGGCTTGCCGACGTGGACTTCCTTGTAGGCCGCGTAGTTGTGCGGGTCCAGCATCACATGCAGGCCGCGGGCCGTCGTGCCGTCGACGAATGCGCGCAGGCGAGCCAGTTCGGCGGCATCGAAGTCGCCGTTCAGTGTCGGCTGCAACCGCTCCCAGCGAAAGCCGACACGCATCAGGTTCATGCCCTTGGCCTGGTAGTAGGCCGTGCTGGCCACCGTCGGGTAGACGAAGTCCTTGCCGTGGACGCCGGGGAAGGTCTTCTCGCCCCATTCGGCGCTGGACAGGCTGATGCCGCGCCAGGGCAGGCGTTCGGCTGCGCCAGCGGTGGAAGCCGCCAGCAGGCAGAGGGCGGCGAGGTGTCGCATCTTCATCATCGAGTCAGGTCTTTCGTCAGAGCGTGTTGCCGTACAGGGCCTGGACCAGCTCGGTCCGCCAGGCATGGGTCACCGGGTCGTAGAGGCCGAAGCCCGAGGCCAGCTCCCAGTACATCCAGGGCAGTTGTCGCGCGGCCATTTCGGTACGCATGGCCTTCAGGTAGCGCACGCGGGCGGCCTGGGCCGCGCGGCTGTAGGCGCCGAACTCGCCGACCACGACGGGGTAGCCGAGGCTCTTGCCGGCGTTGGCGGCCAGGTCCAGGCCTTCGCGGATCTTGGCCAGTTGGGTCGCATCGCAGCAGTCCACGCCCAGCGGTGGCGGCGGGCTGATCCATTCGGCGCCCTGGTGGGTGAACGTGAAGGGCTCGTAGTGATGGACTGTCAGCAGCAGGTTGGCGTCGGCCGGCAGCTGTAGCTTGGACAGGGCATAGGGGCTGTTCCACTGCACCGGGCCGATCATGACGATGCGGCTCGGGTTGCTCACGCGCACCACGCGCAGGGCGCGCGAGGCCAGCGTGTTCCAGTCGGCCTCGAGCTTGTTGTGCGGCTCGTTGTAGAGCTCGAACACCAGGCCCGGGCCGGCCGAGGCAAAGCGCTCGGCGATCTGCTTCCACATGGCGAGGAAGCGCAGCTGCACCACGTCGGCCGCGACGCTGGCCTCGCCCGTCTCGACGGCATCGCCATCGAGCTGGTGGTAGTGGTGCATGTTCAGCACCACGGTGACGCCGCGGGCGAGCAGCTTGGTGACGATGCCATCGACGCGGGTCATGAAGGCCGCGTCGATGGTGGCGGCCGCATCCAGGCTGGCGTGGTTGCTCCAACGCACCGGCAGGCGGACGGCGGTGCTGTAACCCGCGCCCTGACCGAAGAGGTTGATGAATTCGTCCTCGACCTTCAGTCCCCAGGCGCCTTCGGTGGGCGCTTCCAGCATGTTGCCGAAGTTGATGCCGCTACCGAGCGCTGCCGCGGCGGTGCGCGCCTGGGCCGAGGCGCCAGGCGGCGTGCCGGTGGGCATGGTCGGGTAGGCGGCGAAGGGATCGACGGGCGCGGGTGGTGGCGCCGGGTCGGCGGCAGCGCCGCCACCCCCACCACCGCAGGCGGCTAGCAGGCAGATCAGCAGGGGCGTGGCAAAGCGGCGCATGGCTCAGCTCCGCGCGGGCGGTTGCACGCCGAGGGCCGCCAGCACGTCCTGGCAGGCCCCCATGGTGTGATAGTCGGTCTTGCCGGCGGGACTCTTCTCGTCGGTGATCTTGCTGTTGTCGGGCGCCAGGATGCGGTACCAGGCGCCATGCTCGTGGTCGACGAAGTGCTGCCAGGCATAGGCCCAGAGGCGGTCGTACCACTGCCAGTAGGCGGCGTCGCCCGTGCGCACCGCCAGCCAGGCGGCAGCGGCAAGGCTTTCGGCCTGGACCCAGAAGTATTTGTCGGCGTCGCACACCTCCATGTCGGGCGACGGGCCGCTCCCTAGGCCGACATGGCCCCCTCGGGGGGCTGCCTGCGTACCCGCGGGCGGGGGGCTCCATGACTCACCGGGCGCGAAGCCGTAGACCAGGCCGCCGTGGTCGGCATCCCAGCCATGCTTCATTGCCGTGTCGAAGAAGTGGCGAGCCGTCGGCAGCAGCCAGTCCGGTGCCGCAGCGCCGAGGCGCCGCTCCAGCATCAGCAGCAGCTTGGCCCACTCGGTCAGGTGGCCGGTCTGGAAGCCCCAGGGCCGGAAGATATTGGTCTTGTCGTCGCGGTTGTAGTCCCAGTCGGGCGTCCAGTCGCTGTTGTAGTGCTCCCAGACCAGGCCGCCGGCGAGACCTGCCTGGCGCTGCGCAATGGAGGTGGCCAGGGTCAGCGCGCGCTCGAGGTAGCGGGCTTCACCGGTGGCGGCATGGGCGGCCAGCATGGCTTCGCAGGCATGCATATTGGCGTTCTGGCCGCGGTAGGCGCCGACCTGCCAGTCCGGCGTCGCCTCGTCGGCATAGAGGCCATGGGCCGGCTCCCAGAAGCGCTTTTCCATCAGCTCGAAGGTCACCGCGATGCCGTCTCGTGCGCCGGGCACGCCGACCTCGGCCGCATGCGAGTTCGCCAGCAGCACGAAGGCCAGGCCGTAGCAGTGGTTGGTGCCGTCGGTGATCGAGGCGCGGCCGTTGTGCCAGTCCAGCACCCAGGCATAGCCGCCCTGGGGTCGTGCATGCACCTCGTTGACGAAGGCCAGCGCATGGGCCACGTCGTTCAGCGGCCCGCCGAACCAGCGCCAGGCCAGGGCATGGTTGAAGACGAAGCGGGTGCTGCTGACCAAGTGCCGTGTGTGGCGGTCATAGACCGTGCCATCGTCTTTGAAGAACTGGAAGCAGCCGCCGCTCACGTCCTTCACGCGCGGTGCGTAGAAGGCCAGGGTGTGGCGCATATGGGCCCACAGCGCTTCGGGCCGGCGCATGTCGGGGACATTCATTTCAGAACCTCGTCTTTCAGGAAGCGGGTCAGCTCGTCGGCCATCTGGGCGTGGACGTCGATGCGCGGATGAGCCCAGGCAAAGGCCTCGAAGCGGTAGCTCCACACCTTGTTGTCGCCTTCGTCGCGCAGCGTCTGCACGGCGCGTTGCACGGCATGCGGGATGGCGGGCTGCTCGCGCGGGGCCGACATGCCGCCCATCAGCAGCACGATCCTGGCTTGCGGATAGCGGGCGCGCAGCTGGCGCACGAAAGCCAGGTAGCGCTCGCCGAAGTCGGGGGCGATGCCTTGGCCCTTGGACGCCGGGAAGCCGTGGTCGTTCTGGCCAAGGTTGAGCAGCACGACATCGGGTGCGCGCGGGTCGGGTGGCGCCACAGCCGCGTCCAGGCGCGGCGCGTAGCGGTTCCAGATCTGCGGCATCAACAACTCGCCCCAGGTCGCCGTGATGCCGATGCCGCTGACGGCAATGCCGACATAGTCAGCGCCGAGGCGCGCGGCCGTTACCGCGCCATAGGCCCGCGTGCCGTCGTGAGGGTAGAGGTCTTCGTACTGGTCGTCGGCGATGTCGCCGTTGCAGGCGCCGGCGGTGATGGAGTCGCCGTAAAACTCCAGCCTGAGTGGGCGGGCGGGTGGCGGGTCCAGCAGCTGGCCGCCGTCGGCCAGGCGCAGGCCGAGGAAGAGGGTCTCGGCCATCGGCGCCTCGGTGCGCTTGACGAGGCGCAGCTCGTGCGGGCCGTCGGCCAGCGGCTCGCGCAGCTTCCAGTCCGACGTCGCGTTGCCCGGCGCAGCCAGCCAGTGGCGCTGGCCGTCGATCTCGACGCTGAAGTGGCTGCTGCCCCAATGCGTGGACGCAAAGCTCAGGCCCAGCTGGCGGCCGGTGAAGCGGGCGCGCAGCTCGCTGCCGCTCCAGGCCAGCAGCTTGCCATTGGCTGCAGGCCCGATGCGGCCGATCCAGCGCAGCCGGGTGTCGTCGGGCCTGATGAGCTTGCCGGGCAGGGCTTCGCGGACGAAGTCGCTGCTGCGCAAGGCCGGCGGCAGGATGCCGGCCGACATGATGGCGAGCAGGCTGGCGGGGCGGCTGCTGCCAGCCCATTCGTCGCGCTTGACGCGGACGTGCAGCAGATGGGCGGTGGGCTCGATGCCGCGGCCGACGACCGTGTAGTGCCAGCCAAGATAGCCCTTGCGCTCGGGCACCTGGCCCTGCAGCGTGACCCAGGCGCCCTCGTCCACGCGGGCCTCGAGGTTGCGGTAGTGTTCGCTCTCGGCGTGGAAGACGGCGATCTCGCTGCCGTAGACCAGGAAGCTGGCCTCGGCGTCATCGGCCTTGGTTGTCCAGCCGGGCTGCTGGCCGGTCCACTCGGGATGCACCTCGCCGCCGCGCTCGAAGCCGTGGGATTGGTAGGGCTTGAGGGTCTCGCCCATCAGCAGGCGGGTGAACTCGTGGGCGCGGCCGAACAGGGGCTCGGGTATCGGTGGGGTCTTGCCGTCGGCAGTGGCGCGCAGCGTCTCTGCCAGCGCCAGGGCGATGCGCTGATGGCCGGTGGCATTGGGATGCACGGGCTCGTCGTAGAGCGCCGCCCAGCGGTCCTGGCCGGCATCGACGCGGGCCTGCATCCAGCGGCCGAAGTCCAGGGCCGTCAAGCCGTAGTGGGCCGCCAGCTTCAGCTGGATATCGGTCGCGTCGCGCGGCTGGTTGCCCTGCTGGGTGAGACCCAGCACGACGACGGCGGGCGGCTTCTTGGCGGTCAGCAGCTTGCGCAGGATGGCTTCAAAGCTGCTGCCGCGCACGGCCGGGTCCAGCCATTGGTCGTTGACGCCGAACTCGACAATGACGAGGTCGGGCGAGGCGTCGATGACCTGCTTCTGCAGGCGCTGCACGCCGGCAGCCGAGTCGGTGCCGCTGACGCCGGCATTCACCAGCTTGACCTTGGGCCCGAGCGACTTGGCCAGCAGAGCGGCCCAGCCACGCTCACGCGGCGGCTGCGCCGCATAGCCCGTCGTGATGGAGCCGCCGATGGTGGCCAGCGTGATGGGCTCGCCGGCGTCCAGGCGCTGCATGACGGCCTGCAGGCGCGCATCGGCATGGGCCATCGCCGGGAGCGTCATAGACAGAGCCAACATCAATCCTTTCAATGACTTCATATCAACCTTTGGTGGCGCCCGCCTGCAAGCCGGCAACGAACTGCTTCTGGAAAAGGAGGAAGACGATGACGGCCGGCACCGAGGCGAGCAGCGACCCGGCCATCAGCACGGCGGCCGATTGCGGGTTGAAGCTCAGGTCGCCGGCCATCTTGCCGAGTTGCAGCGGCAGGGTCAGCGTGGCCGCATCGTTGACGACGAGCAGCGGCCACAGGAAGTTGTTCCATTCGCCCACCGCCACCGGAATGGCGATGGCCGCCAGCGCCGGCCTCAGCATGGGCAGCACGACGCTCCACCAGATGCGCAGGGTGCCGGCGCCGTCCAGCGTCGCGGCGTTCACCAGTTCGTCGGGCACGGCGAGCATGGCCTGGCGGAAGTAGAAGACGACAAAGGCCTTGGCCAGGCCCGGCACCAGCAGGGCGGCATAGCTGTTGATCCAGCCCAGCTGGGCCACCGTCACGAAGTTGGGGACGATGGTGACTTCCCAGGGCAGCATCATCGACACCAGCAGGGCGCGGAACAGCCAGCGGCTGCCGGGGAAGGGGCGCTTGGTCAGCACGAAGGCGACCAGCGACGCTGCCAGCAGGCTGAGCACCGTGACGACGACGGTGACAAGCAGGCTGTTGGCATAGAAGCGCAGAAAGCCGTGGCCTTCCACCTGTACCTGCAGGATGCCGGCGAGCTTGTCCGGGTCGGCCGTGGTGCCGACCCAGTCGGGGTTGAAGAAGTTGCGCGAGGTCGCGGCATGCGGCCACAACGTGGGTGGCTGGCGCAGCAGCTCGGCCACGCTCTTGAAGGCGCCGATGGCCATCCAGTAGTAGGGCAGCAGCATGGCAGGCACCAGCAGCCAGAGTGGGGCGCGCAGCCACTTCATCGTTCCCGCCCCATCAGCTTCAGGTTGAACCAGGTCAGGCCGAAGAGCAGGGTCGTCAGCACCCAGGCGGCGGCGGAGGCGAGGCCCAGATCGAGCTGGCGAAAGCCCCGGTCGAAGAGATAGGTGACCAGCATCAGCGCCGAGTCCAGCGGGCCGCCGAGGGTGTCGACCGCACCGTAGAGCAGATAGGGCTCGTAGAAGACCTGGAAGCTGGCGATCATGCCGGTCACGGTCACATAGACCAGCGTGGGCCGCAGGTTGGGCAGCGTGATGTGGAGCAACTGCTGCCAGGGTGAGGCGCCGTCCAGTCGCGCGGCTTGATACAGCTCTTCGGGGATGGCGCGCAGGCCGGCCACGAAGATGACGAGGTTGTAGCCGAGCACCGACCACACGCCCACCAGCACCAGCACCGGCAGCGTCCATTGCGGGTCGCCGAGGAAGCGAGCCGGCTCCATGCCGAGCGCGGTGCGGATGCTGTTGAACAGTCCATAAGCCTCGGAGTTGGCCAGCCACTTCCAGGCCGAGATGGCGCCCACGCCGCCGGCGACGGCCGGCAGGAAGAAGGCCACGCGTACCCATTGATGAAGGCGCGAGTTGCTGCCGAAGGCCAGTGCCAGCACCAGGCCGAGCGTGACGGCAATGAAAGACACCGAGGCCATATAGGCGGCAGTGTTGCCGAGTGCTGTCCAGAAACGCTCGTCGGCCGCCAGCTCCGCGTAGTTGCGCAGGCCGATGAAGTTGGGCTCATCGGTGGCGTGATAGTCGGTCAAGCTCAGCCAGGCCGATCGCAGCACCGGCCAGACGCCGAACAGGCCGAACAGCGCAAAGAAGGGCGCGACCAACAGCATGTCGCGGCCATGGCGGCGCCAGACCGTCTTCATCGCTGGGCCTCCAGCGGGCGGTTCATGACGGCGGCGGCGCGGCTCAGCTCGGTCTGCGCATCGCCACCCGCCAGCACGACGCGTTGCACGGCGCGGGTCACGACGTAGTCCTGGCGCATCCAGGCCGGGCAGGGCGGCGGGCCTTCGGCGTCGGCGAGCTGGGCCAGCAAGGCGTCGCGGTTCGGCAGCGGCAGGCTGGCGATCTGGTCCTGGCGGCCCGAGGGCAGCCACATGCCGCCATAGGCCAGGGCCGCCTCGGCCATGCGGCGCGTGACCTCGGGCTGGTAGACGGTGCGCATGAAGTCCAGAGCCAGCTCGCGGTTGGGCGAGAAGCGCGTGATGGCCAGCACCGTGCCACCCAGCACCGCCGTGCGCTTGCCCGTCGGTCCCGCAGGCAGGGCGGCGGCGGCCCACTTGCCGACCAGGCCCTTGTGGACCATGTCCATGCGCGAAAGCAGCCAGGTGCCCGACTGCATCAGGCCGTAAGCGCCGCTCTCCAGGCCGCCGTCGGCGTCGGGCCAGCCGTCGGTGGGCGCCTGCAGCTCTCGATACAGGCGTGAGTAGTAGGTCAGCGCGCGCACGGCCTCGGGGCTGTCGATGACGGCGCGCTGGCAACTGGCGTCATAGACCGAACCACCGGCCTGGCGCAGATAGGGGTAGAAGCCCAGCCAGCTGGTGTTGCCCCATTGCTGGGCAAAACCATGGCCCTGGCCGCGCAGCCGGCGGGCGGCGGTGATGAAGCTCTCCCAATCGACGGGAGCGGCGGGCTGCAGATCGCTGCGGTAGTACTGCAGCTGCACATGCATGTCGAAGGGCGCGCCGTAAAGGCGGCCCTGGCTGTCACGGATGGCGCGCAGGGCACCGGGGTTGGCGTGTTCTTCGAGCTGGTGGGCCAGGTCGGGTGCTGCTTCCTTCAGGTCCACCAGCGCACCCTTGGCGCCCAGCGCGATGGCGTAGGACGTGCTGCCCGTCACCAGGTCCGGCCCACGCCGGCTCGCCAGCGCGGCGGAGTACTTGGTCATCGCATCAGCCCAGGGCACGTCGCGCACCTCGACGGCGACGTCCGGGTGGGCGGCGCGAAAGGCCGCGACGGCCGGCTGCATGACTTGCGGCGTCTTGTCGTCGCCCACCATCCAGATCACCAGCCGCGCGGCCAGGGCCTGTCCGTTGGCGAGGGCCAGGCAGAGGGGCAGGGTGAACTGGAGAAGGTGCGTGCTGCGGATCACGGCGGCGTTGTAGATCAGGACGAATGTTTAGTAAACGAAATCATTATCCGCAGTTCGGATTTGCCAAAACAGCGTTGTCTACCCGCAAATCGTCGGTGCTATCCCTGATCGTCGAACGTTTGACAGAGAAACAAAATGCGCAACAAATTGATGTTTAGCGGTTGCCACAACGCGCCGCGAGGACCCTGAGCGCAGTGATCTCCGAACGCTTGATTGATCTTCACGAGGGCTGGCAGCTGGCCGAAGCGCCGGCCGGTGCCGATGCGCGCGGCTTGGCAGCGCTTCCAGCCGACGCCTGGCTGCCGGCGACGGTGCCGGGCACGGCCCATGGTGCGCTGCTGGCGGCCGGTCGCATCCCCGATCCCTTCTACGGCATGAACGAGGCCGAGGTGCGCTGGGTCGGTGAGAAGCGCTGGGCCTGGCGCCTCAGCTTCGAGGCCGGTGAACTGGCCGATCACGAAGACCTGGTCTTCGAGGGCCTGGACACCTGGTGCAGCGTCTGGCTCAACGGCGAGCGCCTGCTGGAGTCCGACAACATGTTCGTGGCGCGGCGTGTCGACGTGCGCCGCCGCCTGCAGCCGGGCCGCAACGAACTGCTGCTGTGCTTCGAGGCGGCCCTGGCCCGTGCCCGCGAGGTGGAGACCGTGCATGGCAAGCGCCCGCTGTGGAACGGCGACAGCGCCCGCCTGCATGCGCGCAAGGCCCAGTACCACTTCGGCTGGGACTGGGGCCCCGAACTCATCGTCAGCGGCCCGTGGCGTGCCGTGCGCCGGCACAGCTGGTCGGCGCGCATCGACGACCTGCATTGCCGCAGCGACGTCGATGTGGCGGGGCAACGCGCGACGCTGCAGGTGTCGGCCCGGCCCACGGGCGGCGCCGGCCTGCGCTGTGAATTCGAGTTGCTCGACGCCGAAGGCAACAGCGTGGCCAGCCAGAACGTGCCCGCCGACGCGGCGCGGGCGACCTTGAGCGTCACCGACGCCCAGCTGTGGTGGCCGCGCGGTCTGGGCGATCAGCGGCTGTACACGTTGGTGGCGCGTCTGCTGGACGGCGAGCACGTTGTCGCCGAAGACAGCCGCCGCATCGGCTTGCGCACGCTGCGCCTGGTGCAGGCGCCAGTCGACGGCGAGGGCGGCAGCAGCTTTCATTTCGAGGTCAACGGCCAGGCCTTCTTCGCCGGCGGCGCGAACTGGATTCCCGACGACAACCTGCTGGAGCGCATCACGCCGGCGCGCTACCGCGAGCGCGTTGCGCAGGCGGCAGACGCGAACATGAACATGCTGCGCGTCTGGGGCGGCGGCATCTACGAGGACGAGGCCTTCTACGAGGCCTGCGACGAACTCGGCCTGTTGGTCTGGCAGGACTTCATGTTCGCCTGCGGCCTCTATCCGGCCAACGAAGCCTTCCTGGCCAGCGTGCGCGCCGAGGCCGAAGGCCAGGTGAAGCGGCTGCGCCATCACGCCTGCATGGCCCTCTGGTGCGGCAACAACGAGGACTACATGCTGGCCGAGTCCGTCGGCCTGGCCGGCCCCGGTGTGCCGGCCGAGCGCTTCGAGGCGCGCGCCATCTACGAGGGCCTGCTGCCTGCGGTCTGCGAAGCGTTGGACCCCGACACCACCTACTGGCCGGGCAGCCCGTTCACGCCGGGCGACGGTGCCAAATCTTCCGACGTGACCGTGGGCGACCGCCACAGCTGGGAGGTCTGGCACCAGCAGATGCTGCCCTACCAGCGCTACGGCGATGTGCAGGCGCGCTTCGTCAGCGAGTTCGGCATGCAGTCGCATCCTTCGCTGGCCTTGCTGGAATCGGTGCTGCCCGAGGCCGAGCGCTTCCCGGAAAGCCGCACGGTGCAGTGGCACAACAAGGCGGGTTCGCCGAGCGGGCCGGACGGGCACAGGCGCCTGTCGGTCTACCTGGCCGACAACCTGCGCGTCGGCGGCACGCTGGCAGACCATGTCTATGCGACCCAGTTCGTGCAGGCCGAGGCCATGCGCGTGGCCTACCAGGACTTCCGGCGCCGCTGGCAGAAGCCGGGCGCGCGGGCTGTCGGCGGCGCCCTGGTCTGGCAGCTCAACGACTGCTGGCCGGTGACGAGCTGGGCCCTCATCGACTCGTCGGGCACGGTCAAGCCCGCCTGGCATGCGGTGCGCCGCGCGTTGGCACCGCTTGCAATCGCCGTACGGCTGGAGGAGGGGCGTGCCCGCGTGGCGCTGATGAACGGCCGTGCTGACAGCGTTGCCGTCACGCTGCAGCTGCGGGTCTTCGCGATGGATGGCCGCCTGCTTGCAGAAGCCGGCGCGGCACAGCAGGTGGCGGCGTCGACGAGCGCCGAGACGACGCTGGCCCTGGCTGCGCTCGGCGAGCCCGTCGTCGCGGAGGTGCTGGCGCTGGACCCGCGCGACGGGCGCGAGCTGGCGCGTGATTGCGCCTGGACCGAGCCCTTCAAGTTCTACCGCCTGGCGGGCGCCCGTCTTTCCGTCCGCGCCGAGGGTCAGACCTTGCGCCTGGGCTGCGACCGACCCGTCAAGGGCCTGTGGCTTCAGCAAGGCGGACTGGCCGACAACTTCGTCGATCTGGTGCCGGGAAGCGAGCGCCTGATCGAATCAAGGATAGCGCTACCAATGACCTTGAACGTCATGGCGCTGGAGCTTCCGACGCAGCAGGTCCATCTGCTGAGAAATGAGGGCTGAATGCAGAAGGAATGCGTATATCCCCTATCCCTAGTAGTCCCAATGTTGGACTGTTTGAATATTGTTAGCGTTACCAAATACCTGCGGCATTAGAAACCGACAGGACTGACACGAGGCCCGCAAGGGCTGGATGTTTCCCACCAAAGAGGAGCAAATAGGATGAGACATTTCAAGAGGACAACGCTGTCCCTGGCCGCCGTTCAGGCGCTGGTCTGGGCAGCCACACCGGCGTTGGCGCAGAACACGCCAGCTCCCGCCGCGGCAGCAACGCCGGCGGCCGACAAAGGCCCTCAGGCCCTGGAGACGGTGGTCGTTTCGGGGCGGCGGGCAGCCCTGGCCTCGGCCCAGAAGCTCAAGCAGGAGTCGGACGAAATCGTCGACTCGGTGGTGGCCGACGAAATCGGCAAGCTGCCGGACCGCTCGGTGTCCGAGGTGCTGCAGCGCATCGTCGGCGCGACGATGTCGCGCGTGTCGGCCTCCAACGACCCGGTGCACTTCTCGGTCGAAGGCTCGGGCGTCAACATCCGCGGCCTGACCTATGTCAGCTCGACGCTGAACGGCCGCGAGACCTTCAGCGCCAACCAGGGCCGCACCCTGGGCTTCGAGGACGTGCCGCCCGAGCTGATGGCCGGCGTGGACGTGTACAAGAACCCGTCCGCCGAGCAGATTGAAGGCGCCATCGGCGGCCTCGTCAACCTGCGCACGGCCCTG
Organism: uncultured Comamonadaceae bacterium; assembly: GCA_966111775.1. Classification (GTDB taxonomy): domain Bacteria; phylum Pseudomonadota; class Gammaproteobacteria; order Burkholderiales; family Burkholderiaceae_C; genus Pelomonas. The sequence continues at coordinate 35,627 of CBHWBD010000015.1, forward strand.
CCTTTCGACTTCCCCGGCTTCAAGGGCTCGATCTCGGTCGACGTTGCGCGCAACAGCCTGGCCAAGAAGAACAAGCCCAGCATCTCGGGCCTGCTGTCCAACACCTGGAACACCGACGCGGGCAAGTTCGGCGCGCTGATCGACGTGGCCCACTCTCTGAGCTCCAACCGGACCGACGGCCTGGTGCTGGACCCGTTCTACAAGGCCACGCCGGACAGCAAGACCTGGTTCTCACGCGACATGTCGTGGAAGCAGCAGTTCTACGACCGCACGCGTGACGGCCTCTACGGTGCGCTGCAGTGGAAGAAGAACGACGTCGAGTCCTCGCTGACCTTCTTCCGCTCCAAGTTCAAGTTCAACTGGAACGAGAACAACGTCAGCGCCCAGGTCGACCCCTACAACGTGACCGTGCTGAACGGCGTCTACGACGCCAATGGCGTGCTGACCAAGGGCACCCTGACCGGCAAGCCGCTGGGCAACGGCCAGTACGACGGCCTGGAGGTCGAGAACCAGACGCGCTACTCCAAGCGCAATTCGCAGACCGACGAGCTGGCCTGGAAGATCGCCGGCAAGGTCAACGAGCAGCTCACGCTGACGTCTGACTTCCAGTACATCCGCTCCAAGACCAACAACTTCGACTCGACTGTGGGCACCGCCGTGTCGCTGCCCAAGGAGCAGGTGGACTACACCGGTTCCATGCCGCGCCTGGTGTTCGATGCCAGCGACCTGGCCATCCTCAACGACCCCAGCAAGTACTACTGGGCCATGATGATGGACCACCTGGACAAGGGCAAGGGCACACAGAAGTCCTGGAAGGGCGATGCACGCTGGGTCTTCCACGACAACAAGATCCTCAACGACCTGCGCGTCGGCGTACGCATCGCCAAGCGCGATGCCGAGACCATCAACAGCAACCCGAGCTACAACTGGGCGACGATCACGCACGCCTGGCAGGTGGGCTGGAACATCGGCGACCTGGCCTACATCACCAAGGCCCCCGACATTCCCACGTACAAGAACACCTACGGCGACTTCATGGGCGGTGGCAAGGCCAACCTGCCGTCGCTGTACTTCCCGGCCGCTTCGGTGGCCTTCGACTGGCCCAACAGCTACAACAAGCTGCACCAGCTCTACCTGAACGAATGCCAGGCCTTCAAGCCGGGCTGGGACGGCGCGGGCTGCCCGCAGCAGGCCAACAGCATCCAGGGCGGCGGTGCGTGGCACCCCACCTCCTTCGGCACCGACCCGGCCGGCCGCAACACCCAGGCTGAGACCACCACGGCGGCCTACAGCCAACTGCGTTTTTCCTTCGATGAGGTCGGCCTGCCCGTCGACGGCAACGTCGGCCTGCGCGTGGTCCGCACCAAGAACGAAGCCGACGGCTACACCATCCTGACCACGCAGGCCGCCCCAGCCGGTGCGGTTGGCCTGGCCGTGCCGCAGCTGACGCCGTTCGCCAAGGAGCAGAACTTCAACCAGAGCTTCACGGACTGGCTGCCCAGCCTGAACCTGAAGTACAAGGCGACGGCCGACGGAAGCCTGCAATTCCGCTTCGCGGCGTCGCGTGCGCTGGCGCGTCCGCAGTTCAGCCAGATGCAGGGCTTCCTGCAGATGAACCAGACCATCGAGGTGGATGCGCAGAGCGTGCCGCCCAACGTCAAGAAGGTGAACCTGACCGGCACGGCCAGCGGCAACCCCGAGCTCAAGCCGATCCGCTCCGACCAGGAGGACGTGACCGCCGAGTGGTATTTCGCCAAGAACGGCTCGATGACGATGGCCGTCTTCAACAAGAACTTGAAGGACATCATCGTCAACCAGGCCTTCAACCGCACGGTCAACGATGCCAGCGGCAAGCCGGTCAACTTCGTGCTGAACGGTCCGGTCAATGGCGCCAAGGGCTATGCGCGCGGCTTCGAAATGGCCTACCAGCAGTACTTCGAGGGCCTCCCCTCGCTGCTGCAGGGCCTGGGTCTGCAGGCCAACTACACCTACGTGGACAGCAAGGTGAAGCGCTACAACGCGGTGTACACGGGGTATTGCTCGCCGGGTGCCGGCCAGGACAACCTGAACCTGTACATCAACGGCTGCGACACCGATGGCCGCTCCTTCGGCGACATGCCGCTGGACAACCTGTCGAAGAACACCTTCAACATCGCGCTGCTCTACGACCGTGGACCGATCTCTGCCCGCATCGCCTACAACTACCGCGGCAAATATCTCTACGGCGTGGCGCTGAATTCCGACAACACCGGCCCGAACCAGACCAACGCGCTGGATACCAACCCGGCCAGTGCAACTTACGGCCAGCACAACCTGCCCGTCGGCCTGCCGTTGTGGGCGGACGGCTATGGCCAGGTCGATGCCGGCCTGCACGTGAAGGTCGGCGACGACCTGTCGCTGGGTTTTGATGCCACCAACCTGACGAACAAGACGTACAAGCAGATCATGCAGCAGCACATCGGCATGATCGGCCACAACTACTTCACGTCGGGCCGCGGCTACCGCCTCAGCGCGCAGTACAGCTTCTGACGAAGCCATGGAGCCAGGGCGACCCGGCTTCAACGAGAGAGAAGGGCACCGCTTGCGGTGCCCTTTTGCTTGGTGGCCATCTGCCCATCTTGATAAGTTCTTGATACAAAACCCTGGAAACTGCGGTATCCCCTTCCGGGTCCTCACCGCATGAGCCTTGACAACAAACGCAGCGGCCTGGCCGCCCTGACGCTCGGTGCCATCGGCGTCGTCTATGGCGACATCGGCACCAGCCCCCTCTACACCCTCAAGGAAGTCTTCCTGCCGGCCACCGGCGTCGCGCTGAACGCTCACAACCTTGTCGGCGCCACCTCGGTCATCGTCTGGGCGCTGATGCTGGTGGTCACGCTCAAGTACGTCATCCTCATCCTGCGTGCCGACAACCGCGGCGAAGGCGGCGCGTTGGCGCTGACCGCCCTGGCCGCGCATGCCGTGCAGCAGCGGCCGCGGCTGCGCAACGGCCTGCTGCTGCTGGGCCTGTTCGGTGCGACACTGTTCTATGGCGACAGCGTCATCACGCCGGCCATCTCCGTGATGGGGGCGATCGAGGGCCTGGAGATCGTGACCCCCACACTGAAGCCCTATGTGCTGCCCCTGTCGGCGGCCATCCTGGTCGGGCTTTTTGTCGTGCAGCGCTTTGGCACCGCCGCGGTCGGCAAGGTGTTCGGGCCGGTGATTGTGCTGTGGTTCGGCGTGCTTGCTGCCGCCGGAGGCTTGCATATCGCCAGGCAGCCGCAGATCCTGGCTGCCCTCAATCCGCTCGAGGCCTGGGCTTTCCTCAGCCAGCGCGGCTGGCATCTGTTCGCGGCGGTCGGCGCCATCGTGCTGGCGCTGACCGGCGCCGAGGCCTTGTACGCCGACATGGGTCATTTCGGCGTCAAGCCCATCCGCCTGGCCTGGACGGGCCTGGTGTTCCCGGCGTTGGCGTTGAACTATCTGGGCCAGGGCGCGCTGCTGATGGGTGAACCCGGTGCCATCGAAAACCCCTTCTTCCGTCTCTTCCCCGGCGCGCTGGTGTTGCCCATGGTGGGGCTGGCCGCGCTGGCTGCCGTCATTGCGTCCCAAGCCGTCATCTCCGGCGCCTATTCGATGACCAAGCAGGCCATCCTGCTGGGTTTCCTGCCACGCCTGACGATGCGTCACACCTCGGCCAGCGAGTCGGGCCAGATCTATGTGCCGGCCGTCAACTGGGCGCTGCTGGCCGGGGTCATCGGGGCCGTGCTGATGTTCGGCAGTTCGTCGGCGTTGGCAGGCGCCTACGGCATTGCGGTGACGCTGACCATGTTCATCACCACGGTGCTGACCTTCTTCGTGATCCGCGACGGCTGGCGGCTGCCCGCGCCGGTTGCCATTGGCGCCACGGTGTTCTTCCTGGCCGTGGATGCCTTGCTGGTGGCGGGCTGCGCCATCAAGTTCTTCGATGGCGGCTGGTTCCCGCTGGCACTGGGCCTGATGCTGTTCGTGATGATGAGCACCTGGGCACGGGGCCGCCAGCTCTTGATGAACAGCCTGCGCAGCGAGGGGCTCGAACTGGAGCCCTTCATAGAGAGCCTCGCGCTGGGCGGGGCCCATCGCGCGCAGCGTACGGCGGTCTACACCGTTGCCGACCCCACGCTCGTGCCACAGGCCTTGCTGCACAACCTCAAGCACAATCAGGTGCTGCACGAGACCAACGTCATCCTCAACGTCGCCTTTCACGACCACCCCGTGGTGGACGAGGCCCGGCGCGTAGATGTGACGATGCTGGCTGCCGGCTTCTGGCGCGTGTTGGTCCACTATGGATTCATGGAAGAGCCGGACGTGCCCGCCGCGCTCGCGCTGTGCGAGCCCAAGGGACTGGTGGTCCAGCCATTCGAGACCAGCTATTTCCTCAGCCGTGAGACCGTGGTGCCCACGCCCGGCGGCGGCATGGCGAACTGGCGTGAACGGCTGTTCGCTGCCCTGAGCCGCAATTCCAGCGGCGTGGCAGGCTTCTTCCGCTTGCCGGACAACGCGGTCGTCGAGCTCGGAACGCGGGTCCAGATCTAAGGTCAGCGCGCGCCTACGGGTAACTGAGGGCGCATCCGTCACGGGCCGCAGCGCCGACGGCACAGCATGCCTTGTCCGACACCAAGACTGCAGCGGCCCCGGCAACGACCATGACGACGACGTCCCGATCCTCGAGCACCCTCGGCAAACCAGAGGAGCGCTCCGCGTCGGACGCTCCCACCGAAGACGATGCCAACGTGCTGCAGCGGCTCGGGCCCGGCCTGATCACCGGCGCGGCGGACGACGACCCGAGCGGCATCGCGACCTACAGTCAGGCCGGCGCCCAGTTCCGCTTCGGCCTTGCATGGGCACTGCTGATCACGACGCCGTTGATGATTGCCGTCCAGCTGGTCTCCGCCCGCATCGGCTACATCACGAATCGGGGGCTGGCCGCCAACATGGCGAAAGTCTGCCCCCGCTGGCTCACCGCGCTTGTGGTCCTTTCCCTGGTCGCCGCCAACACCATCAACATCGCGGCCGATGTGTCGGCCATGGCCGAGGCGACCCGGCTGCTGGTGCACGGGCCGCAGTGGCTGTATGTCGTCGGCTTCGGCACCTTGTCCGCGGTGGCGCAGGTCTATCTCTCCTACGAGAAGACCGTGCGCATCCTGAAGTACCTGACGCTCGTGCTGTTTTCCTACGTGGCCGTCGTCCTGGTCGTGAAGGTGCCCTGGGCGCGTGCCTTCGCCGAAGCGGCAACGCCGTGGCGGCACCTCGAGTCGGGCTCGCTCAAGAACTATGCCTCCATGGTGGTCGCCCTGCTGGGCACCACCATCTCGCCCTATCTGTTCTTCTGGCAGGCCACGCAGGAGGTCGAAGACCAGAAGTGCCATCCGCTTCCCGAGCGCCAGCGCCACGAGATCCCACGTGTCAAGGCGCACCTGAAGTGCATCCGTCAAGACACCTTCGTCGGCATGCTGATGTCCAACGGCATCGCCTTGTGCATCGTGTTGTCGGCAGCCGTTGCGCTGAACCTGCACGGGCATACCGACGTGAAGTCGTCGGCCGACGCCGCCGCGGCCCTGCAGCCGGTAGCCGGCGACCTTGCCTTCGCGGTCTTCAGCCTCGGCATCGTCGGTACGGGTCTGCTGGCCATCCCGGTGCTCGCGGGCTCCGCGGCGTTCGCGGTCAGCGAGGTCTACGGCTGGCGGGCCGGACTGTCCAAGCGCTTCCAGGATGCCCGGGGCTTCTACTCCATCATCCTGGCGGCGACACTGCTCGGCACCGCCCTGAGCCTCTTCCAGGTCGACGCCATGTCCGCGCTGATCTGGAGCGCCGTCATCAACGGCGTCATCGCCGTGCCGGTGATGGTCATCATGCTGATGATCGGGCGCTCCCGATCGTTGATGGGCAAGTTCGTGGTGTCCCGGCCGGTCGAGATCCTCGGCTGGATCGCGACGGGCATCATGGGCCTCGCCGCCCTCGTCATGTTCATCACGATGGCCCTCTGAGCGCGTGGCCAGCCGGGGCTACATCGGCTTGGCCGCGCAGTAGCGCCGCACGAATTCCGCATGCTCCGGCATCACGGCCACGCAGGCCGCGATGGTGTCGGACACGCCCTTGAAATAGGCCGCGGTCTCCTCCACGCCCTGCAGTTCTGCCAGGGCCAGCCAGCCCTTGGGCCGCAGGTTCTGGCCTTCCATCACCTCCAGCCAGCTCGGTTCGCGGAAGAGGTCGCCATTGACGTCGGCCAGTCGGCCGCTGGCGGCGTAGAGGTCCATGCGCCAGCGCAGCTTCTCGGGGACGGCCATGGCGGCGCAGCATTGCCAGAACTCGCTGTCGTCGCGCTGGTTCAGGTGGTAATGCAGCACGATGAAGTCGCGCACGTATTCATAGCGCTCGCGGCTCTGGCGGTTGTACTCGGCGATCTCGACGGCGTCGAAGCCGCTGTGCGGGAAGGCCTCGATCAGCTTGGCCACGCCCATCTGGATCAGGTGCAGGGCCGTCGACTCCAGCGGCTCGACGAAGCCGGCCGACATGCCGATGGCGACGACATTGCGCCGCCAGGCAAGCTCACGCATGCCGGTGCGGAACTTGATCAGGCGCGGATCGGCCAGCGGCCTGCCGTCGACATGCTGGAGCAGCACAGCGGCCGCCTCGTCGTCGCTGACGTGGGCGCTGGAATAGACATGACCATTGCCCACGCGGTGCTGCAGCGGAATGCGCCATTGCCAGCCGGCGCGGTGGGCGGTGGCGCGCGTGTAGGGCAGCAGCGGCGATGTGCTCTCGGTGGGCACGGCCACGGCGCGGTCGCAGGGCAGCCAGTGGCTCCAGTCCTCGAAGCCCGTGCCCAGGGCCTTGTCGATCAGCAGGCCATAGAAGCCCGAGCAGTCGAGGAAGAGGTCGCCCTCGATCAGCTCGCCGCTCTCCATCTGCACGGCGCGCACATGGCCCTCCGTCGGCCCCGGCGTCTCGTCGAGCTGCACGCGCACCACCTTGCCCTCCGTGCGGTGCACGCCACGCGCCTCGCTCAAGCGCCGCAGATGCCTGGCGTAAAGGCCGGCGTCGAAGTGATAGGCATAGCCCAGAGCTTCCAGCGGCGAGCCCTTCATGTCGGCTCGCGGCAGCATGAAGCGATTCGCCTTCGCTGCCATGTTGGAGATGACGTAGGCATCCAGCGGCTGGGCGCGGCCCAGGGCGCGCAGGCGCAGCCAGTACTGCGAGAAGTCCACCGGCCACAGCGCCTCGCGGCCGACGCCACCGAAGCCGTGGAAATAGCGCTCGCCCTGTCGGCCCCAGTTGACGAACTCGATGCCGAGCTTGAACGTGCCCTGCGTCGCCTTCATGAACTCGGCCTCGTCGATCTTGGCCAGGCCGTTGAACATGCGGATGGGCGGGATGGTGGCCTCGCCGACGCCGATGATGCCGATCTCGTCGGACTCGACGAGGCGGATCTCGTAGGGTGGTTTGAGCACCGCGCTCAAGGCCGCCGCCGACATCCAGCCCGCGGCGCCACCGCCGACGATCACCACGCGCCGCAGCGGCTTGTTCTGGTTCTGCATCGTGTCAGTCTAGGGACGGGCGTGGTCTCGGGGCATGGGCGCTATCCCGCAGCACCGCTGACGCGGGCTCGCAGATAGCTGTCATGGTCGGGCATGCGGGCGGCCAGCGCGGCAATGGCCTGGTGGCGCTCCGACAGATAGCGCGCCGCCAGCTCGGCCGGGATTTCGTCCGGCCAGGGGTTTCGGCGCCGCGGCCAGTGGCCCATGCCGGCATGGATGGCCAGCCAGCTCGCCGAGTCGAAGGCCTCGTTGTCGTAGGCATGCAGGGTGCCGGTCTCGCGCCAGGCATGCAGCTTGTAGTCGAGCGACTCCGGCAGCGGCATACTCGTCAGCGCGCGCCAGAACTCGCTGTCGCGGCGCTCGCTGACGCAGTAGTGCAGCAGGATGAAGTCGCGGATGCGCTGGTACTGGCGCAACTGCTGCACGTTGAAGCCGACAGCCGCCTGGGCGTGGTCGGCTTCGCCGAGCAGCGGGATGAGGCGGCCCAGCGCGTTGTGCACCAGGTAGATTGCGGTGGACTCCAGCGGCTCCAGGAAGCCCGCCGACAAGCCGATGGCGACGACGTTCTGCACCCAGAAGCGTTCGCGGTGGCCGGTGCGAAAGCGCAGCAGCCGCGGTTCGGCCAGCAGGGGCGCGTCGAGCTGGGCCAGCAACTGCTCGCGTGCACGGCCCTCGTCGATGAAGCGGCTGCTGAACACATGGCCGTTGCCGGTGCGGTCCTGCAGCGGGATGCGCCAGGCCCAACCGGCCTCCAGCGCCGTCGAGCGCGTGAAGGGCGTCAACGCGCCCGAGGTGCGCGCGGTGGGCACGGCCCAGGCGCGGTCGACGGGCAGCCAGTGGCTGTAGTCGACGAAGCGCTGCTCCAACGTCTGGCCGATCAGCAGCGAGGCCAGGCCCGAGCAGTCAATGAAAAGGTCGCCCGCGACCTCGCGACCATCGGCCAGGCGCAGAGCGCGCACGCGCCCATCCTCGTGGCGGTCCACGCCGACGACGCGGCCTTCGGTGCGCCGCGCGCCGCGGCCTTCGGCCAGCCGACGCAGGAAGGCGGCGTAGAGCGTGGCATCGAAGTGGTAGGCATAGGTGTAGCGCGAGGCCAGGCTGTCCTCGCCTTCGGCCGGGCGACAGAAGCGGCCCTGGCTCGCCATCACCGTCGGCAAGCAGAACTCGCCCAGCGGCGTGCCGGGAGCGGCCTGCAGGCGCCGCAGCTGGCCCCACAGCGCCATCGGGCCGTCGAGTTGGCCAAAGTCGCCGAAGGTGTGGAAGTAATGCTCGCCGCGCTGTTTCCAGTCGCAGAACTGGATGCCGAGCTTGTAGCTGCCGCGCGTGGCGGCGAGGAAGTCGGCCTCGTCAATGCCGAGGATGTCGTTGAAGTGGCGGATAGATGGGAAGGTGGCCTCGCCGACGCCGATGATGCCGATCTCCTCCGACTCGACCAGTTCCACGCTCGAGCCGCGCAGCCCCGTCGTCAGCGCGGCGGCCGCCATCCAGCCGGCGGAGCCGCCGCCCAGGATGACGATGCGTCGGATGCCGTTCATGGCGCTGCCGCGCGCTCCTTCAGGAAGTCTGCATAGGCCAGGGCGCTGCGCTTGAGCGTGCGCTGCTGGGTCTCGAAGTCGACGTGCACGAGGCCGAAGCGACGCTCGTAGCCAAAGGCCCACTCGAAGTTGTCCATCAGCGACCAGATGAAATAGCCGCGCACGTCGACGCCGTTGTCCATGGCCCGCGAGCATGCCGCGAAATG
>CBHWBD010000016.1:0-44060 GCA_966111775.1 uncultured Comamonadaceae bacterium
TCGCCGGTGGCGCCCTTCAGGTGGCGGGCCTGGGCGTCGCCCAGCAGCGGCAGCAACTGGGCACGGTAGGCGGCGCGGGCGTAGCTGCCACCCAGGATGGCGGGCGTCAGATCACGTTCAACAGGATCGCCGGCCCAGGCCGTCAGCAGGGCCTGCATCTGGTCCATGTCGGGCGGCAATTGCATGACGGCCAGCTCGCCCGTCGGTGCAGCCTGGCCTTGCGGCAGTGCGGCGGCTTCGGAAGGCTTGGGTCGGTCGCGTTCGAACTCGGCCTCGGCCGTGTCGACGAGGTCGCGCTGGGCGACCAGCACCGGATGCACCGGCCGCTCCCAGGCGCCGTTCAGCAGCGTGGCCAGATCACCCTGGCTCTGCAGCCAGCGGCGCACATCGGTCGTCGTGATGCCGGTGGAGCCCAGGGTCACGCGCTGGCGGTCGGCCTGCTGCAACGCGCGGTTGAACTGGCTGGCCATCGCCAGCAGCCGCGCCTGGGCCAGGCCCAGCTCGCGGGCCAGCCGCTCCAGCCGCGCCTCGCCGGCCGATTCGGCCTGGGCAATGATGGCGCCCAGCGCCTCGCCGGCACGGTCCACCAGCGTCAGTGCCTTCTCGAAGCGGGTGCGCGCACGGCGCAGGGCGAACTCGCTGCCGCTGGCGATGGCGTCGGCGAACTCGTCGTACAGACGCGAGAGCTGGGCCAGCAAGTGCTGCAGCTGGGCCGGCTGCAAGGTACCGAGCTGGTGGGCGCCGGCCACCCCCGCCAGCAGCGAGGCCAGATCGCCGTCAGGCGCCTCTTCCTGGGTCAGCGGCTGCAGCAGGCCCACCAGTTGCTGGGCCAGCGGCGTGACGGCATAGGTCTGGGCGGTGGCGTCCCAGGCCAGCAGCTCCGCCTCACGCAGGCGCTTGAGCACGCTGTCCAGCACCTCGTCGCGCAGCACGTGGAAGGCCTGGTTGAGCGCCTCGCGGGTCAGGCGCGACTCGCGCAGCGCCATCAGCTCGAAGAACACCCACAGCCGCAGCCGCGTGACGCCTGCCGGCCCCTGGAACAACGCCCGCAACGCGATCTGCAGGGCGTCCTGGCGCTCGAGCTGCCACCACAGCAGCGCCTCCACCGGGGCGGCGCCGTCGCGGAAATAGTCCTCGACGCGGTCGGGGCGCAGGGCGTCGTCGGTGTCCTGGGGAGTGGTCAGCATGGGGCGCGGATTATCGACGCCCCCCGGAGTCGGGAAACTACGGGGTGTCGGGCGCTTTGACAGCCACGGGAGTTGGAACGTCGCGAGCGGGCCCGTCCCCCATGAAGGGACGACCTTGGCACTGGATTTGCATATCTGACGCCATTCACACGGAGGAGCCAAGCAATGACCCGTCGCACGCTGTTCGCCGCCGCCGCTCTCGCTCTCGCAGCCCTGGCGCCCCAGGCCCAGGCCGCCCTGGTCATCGACTACGCCAACTTCACGGGCGCCTGCGGCAGCACGCTGACCTGCGTGGGCTCGACCGCCGTCAACGCGGGTGATCTGCGGCTCACGCCCTCCAGCTTCAACACGGCCGGCGCCGGTTTCAGCAAGACGGCCATCAGCCTGGGCGCCGGCGCGACCTTCAGCACCAGCTTCCAGTTCCGCATGGACCAGGCCGGCGGCATCGACCCGGCGGACGGCTTCACCTTCGTGCTGTCCAAGGCCTCATCGGGCCTGGGTGGCGCGGGCGGAGGGCTGGGCTACCAGGGTGTCGCCAACAGCGTTGCCGTCGAATTCGACACCTATGACAACGGCGAGGTCGGCGGCAGCAACCATGTCGCCGTGGACGTCAACGGCTCGCTGGCCAGCCTGGTGACGGCATCGCCCTACGGCAACAGCAACTGCCACCTCGGCAACCACCTGGCGGCCGGCTGCATGAGCAACGGCAAGATCTGGTCGGCCTTCGTCAACTACGACGGCACGACACAGAAGCTCAATGTCAGCGTGCAGGAATCGGGTTCCGCGCTGATCCAGCTCATCACCGACTTCAGCATCGACATCGCCGGCGCCCTGGGCACCAACGACGCCTTCGTCGGCTTCACGGCCGCCACCGGCTCCGGCATCGAGAACCACGACATCCTGAACTGGCAACTGGCCAACGACACCTCCATCGTCGGTCCCGGCAACCGCCTGCCCGAGCCGGCCAGCCTGGCCCTGCTGAGCCTGGCCGGCGTGGCGGCCCTGGCCGCTGGCCGCCGTCGCCGCTCGTTCTGAGCTGCGTTCGAGTTTTGCGAATGCCGGCGTCAAGCCGGCTGAAACCAGGCCCGCGCCAGCGGGCCTAGTCTTGTGGACATGCAAAACCATCGCCTGCCCACCTTCTTCCTGTCCCACGGCGGCGGCCCCTGGCCGTATATGGACGGCGACTACCGCCGCGCCCACGCCCAGCTGGAAGCCTCGCTGCAAGCCCTGCCGGCCGCGCTGCCGGCGAAGCCCAAAGCCATCCTGATGCTGTCGGCGCACTGGGAGGAATCGGCCTTCACGGTCATGACCTCGCCCGCGCCGGGCATGCTCTACGACTACGGCGGCTTCCCGGCCCACACCTACCAGGTGGTCTACCCGGCCCCGGGCAACCCGGTGCTGGCCGAACGCGTCGTGGCGCTGATCCAGGCGGCCGATCTGCCCACCGCAAGGGACGACAAGCGCGGCTTCGACCACGGCGCCTTCTGCACGCTGGCGCCGATGTATCCGGATGCCGACATCCCCGTCGTGCAGCTGTCGCTCAAGCGCGGCCTGGACCCGGCCGAGCACCTGGCCCTGGGCCGGGCGCTGGCGCCGCTGCGCGACGAGGGCGTCCTCATCCTTGGCAGCGGCTTCAGCTTCCACAACCTGCGCCTCTACGGGGAGGCCGGCCGCCAGCCCTCCGTCGCCTTCGACGCCTGGCTGCAGGACGCCCTGCCCGCGCCGAACGGGCGCGACGAGCGCCTGCAGGCCTGGGCCCAGGCACCGGCCGCCAGGCTGGCGCATCCGCGCGAGGAGCATCTGCTGCCGCTGATGGTGGCTGCCGGTGCGGCCGAGGGCGACGCGGCCACCTGCAACTATCACGAGACCGAGTTCCTGGGCGGCGTGACGGCGTCCAGCTTCCGCTTCGGTTGAGGCCGCGCTTGACCTGACGGCAGTCGTCACCCTGAGGCTCATGGCTTTCCATCCGGAGACGCCATGAGCCCCCTCGACGATCAAGCCTTCCTCGACGCCGTCGCCAGCGGCGAAATGCCTGCGCGCGACTTCGGCCATCTTGAGCATCTGCGCCTGACCCGGCTGCATCTGCAGCGCGCGCCGCTGGAGGCCGCCATCGAGGCGACCTGCGCCGACATCGCCCGTTTTGCAGCCCGCCACGGCGCCGACGCCAAATTCCACCGCACGATCACCGAGGCCTTGCTGCGCCTGATGGCCAGCAGTGATGGCGCGAATCCAGCACTGATCAGCGATGCGCGCGGCCTGCTGGCGCGCCACTATTCGCCGACACTGCTGGCCACCCCCGAAGCGCGGCTGCGCTTTCTCCCGCCCGACCTGCTGCCCCTGCCCGCATGAGTTCCGCACGGCCGCCCGAAGGGGCTCAACTCCCGCTTGGCGGGACAGCGCGCAGCGCGAAGGGTGCCTCATTGCGCCCGCCCCTGACCCTGGGCCACCTGACCCGCGCCACCGGCCTGGCCCGCTCCTCGCTGCTGCACTACGAGGCCCTGGGCCTGCTGAGGCCGCTGGCACGCAGCGAAGCGGGCTACCGGCTCTATGGCGAGGCCGAGTTGCAGCGGCTGCAACTCATCCGCCGCTATCGCGAGGCCGGGCTGTCTCTGCAGGCCATCCAGCAGCTGCTGTCAAGGCCGCAAGCCAGCGGGCCGGCCGCATTGCTCGAGCAACGCCTGCTCGCGCTCAGCGACGAAGTGCAGCGCCTGCGCGAACAGCAACAGGAACTGGCCCGCCTGCTCGCCATGCCGGAGTTCAATGCCCTGCGCCGCGCCCGCGGCAAGGCCGACTGGGTCGCCCTGCTGCGCCAGGCCGGCTTCAGCGACGACGACATGCGCCGCTGGCACGCCGGTTTCGAGGCGACGGCACCTGAACAGCACCAGGCCTTCCTGAAGTCGCTGGGCCTGTCGCCCGCCGAAGTGGCCGCGATTCGTCAAGCGGCTGCGTGATTCGGCCCGCGGCGTCCGCGACACTGCGGGCATGAAAACCCAGCTGATCGAAGCCCTCGCCGCCTGCCACCGCAACGGCACCCGCCTGACGGCCGCCGACTGGCTGGACGCCGTGCGCGATGAGGCCGACGCCTATGCCGTGCAGCACGGCGTCGCCCAGGCGCTGGGCTGGCGCTTCGACCGCTGGAAGTCCGGTGGCCCCGGCCCGCAGGGGCCGTTCAGCCATTCACCGGTGAACCCGACCGCGGGCAAGGCGCTTTTGGGCGTCGAGGCCGAAGTGGCGCTGCGAGTCGATGCGAACGGCGCCCCCGAAGCCATGTGCATCGCCATCGAACTGGTCGCCTCGCGCTGGAAAGAAGGGCTGGACGCGCCGGCCCTGCTGCGCATGGCCGACCACCAATCAAACTCTGGCCTGCTGCTGGGCCCCTGGCAGCCGTATCGCGCGCTCGACTGGGCCCAGCTCGAATGGCGGCTGAAGCTCGAGGGCCAGCCCGATATCGTCCGCCGCGGCGGCCACTCGCTGGCCAACCCGGCGGGCGTGCTGCCGGCCTGGTTCCAGCATGCGACGCGAAACAGCGCCAAGGTCGCTGCAGGCACCGTCGTGACGACGGGCGCCTGGGGCGGCCTGCATGCCTTGAGCGGCCCGGCCCGCGGCAGCCTGGCCATCGAGGGCCTGGGCGAGTTCAGCTTTTCAGCAGCGGCGTGAAGAGGGCGACAAAGGCCGCGACGTTGACGACCACCGTCAGCCAGTAGACGCGCCGGAAGGCCGGCTTGACGTTCTTATGGCGCAGCAGCTGCTGGGCCAGCAAGGCGCCCGGCCAGCCGCAGGCCAGGGACAGGCCGTGCAGCGTGTTCTCGCCCACTCGCCAGTCGCCGCGCCGGGCGGCACGCTTGTCCAGCGCGTAGACGATGAAGGTCGCCATGCTCATCCCGGTGTAGACGCCCCACAGCCAGTTGGGCAGGCCCCAGACCAGGTGGCAGGCCAGCACCAGGCCGGCGAAGGCGGGCACCAGCAGCAACACGCGGCCGCCGTCCTTCTGCGGTGCGGGCGGCGGTGGCGCCTTGAGGGCCCGCACGGCCAGCGCCCGCGGCTTGCCCTGGGCATCGCGGCCGGGCTCGAAGCTCAGCCTCTCGCCCACGACCGGCCGCTGCGCACGCGCGGCGAAGGCCTTGATATGCACGAAGAGGCGGGCCGCGCCGCCGTCGGGCGCGATGAAGCCATAGCCCTTGGCGTCGTCCCATTGGACGAGGGTGCCGGTCTGTCGGTCGCTGGAACTCATTGCAAAGAAAAAGGGCCCGCAAGCGGGCCCTCATCATCGCCGGGCGGCAGTTGCCGCCACAGCATCAGCGGCCGAAGCCACCCTTGCGCGGGCCGCTCGGCGGACGGCGGTCGCCGAAGGCCGGCTTGGCGCCGAAGCTGGGCTTGCCGCCCGGCTGGAAGGAGCGCTGCTCGCCGCGCGGTGCGAAACCACGGTCCTCGCGAGGCTGGAAGCTGCGCTCTTCACGCGGTTGGAAACCACGGTCTTCACGGGGCGCAAAGCCGCGGTCTTCACGCGGTTGGAAGCCGCGCTCGTCGCGCTGCTGGAAGCCACGATCGTCGCCACGCGGCGCAAAGCCACGCTGGTCACCACGCGGCGCGAAGCCACGGTCGTCACGGGGCGCAAAGCCGCGGTCCTGGCCATGGTGGCCGTGGCCGAAAGGCTTGCCGCCGCCATGGAAGGGACGGCCGCCCTCTTCACGACGGAAAGGCTTGTTGCCGAAGCCGGGACGGCCACCGCCGAAATTGCCACGCGGGCCACGGTCGTCGAAGGAACCGGCCGGACGCGGCGGGAAGATGCGCGGCTCTTGCGTCTTGGGCTCGAGACCGGCGATGTGCTGGACCGGAATCGTCTGCGTCGTGAACTGCTGGATGCGGCGGATCATGGACACGTCGTCGCGCAGGCCCAGCGTGATGGCCAGGCCCTGGCGACCGGCGCGGCCGGTGCGGCCGATGCGGTGCACATAGTCCTCGGCCTTCATCGGCAGGCCGTAGTTGATGACGTGGCTGATGGTGGGCACGTCGATGCCGCGGGCGGCGACGTCGGTGGCGACCAGCACCTTCAGGTCGCCGCGGCGCAGGCCCATCAGCACGCGGTTGCGCTTGCCCTGGGGCATGGCACCGTGCAGCGGGGCGACGGCGTGGCCGATCTCGGCCAGGCGCTCGGCCAGCCAGTCAGCGTCGCGCTGGGTGCTGGTGAAGACGACGGCCTGATCCAGCTCGGGCTGGGCCAGGATGGCTTCCAGCAGCTGGTCCTTGTGGTGGGGGTTGTCGGCCCAGTGCAGGCGCTGCTCGATGTTCTCGTGCGTGTCGGTGTGCGACGCGACCTCGATGCGCTGCGGGTCCTTCAGCAGTTGCTGGGCCAGGCGGCCGACATGGCCGGCGAAGGTGGCGCTGAACATCACCGTCTGCTTGGTGTCGGGCGTGTGGCTGGTGACGACGTTGATGTCGTCGATGAAGCCCATGTCCAGCATGCGGTCGGCTTCGTCCAGGACGAGCATCTCGACGTTGTTCAGCACGCACTTGCCGCTGGCCAGGTGGTCCAGCAGGCGGCCGGGGGTGGCGATCAGGATGTCCAGGGGGCCGGTCAGCTGGCGGATCTGCAGCGGATAGGGCATGCCGCCCAGCACCGTCGCGACCTTCAGGCCAGGGATGTGGCGGCCATAGGTCTGGGCGGCCTTGCTGACCTGCATGGCCAGTTCGCGGGTGGGGGCCAGCACGAGGACGCGCGGGCCGTAGATGACGCCCTTTTCACGGCGCTTGGTGTTGTCGCCGCGGGCGGCCAGGATCTTTTCCAGCGCCGGCAGGATGAAGGCGGCGGTCTTGCCCGAGCCGGTGCGCGAGGAGACCATCAGGTCCTTGTTCGCGATGGCCATGGGAATGGCTTGGGCCTGCACGTCGGTGGCGTTCTCGTAGCCGGAATCCTTAACGGCTTGCAGCACGGCGGGGCTCAGGCCCAGGGTCTCGAAACTCATTACTTCGTTCTTTCGTTCATTCACACCGCACAGGCAAACGCGCGGCGCCGAGGGGCATTACAAGGCCCTTCGGAATCACATAAGTCGCTGGGAGATAGATCAGCTCGCGTCGTGCGGCTCGGGCTTGTTACAGCAGCCCGGGTGCGGCGCGGGGGAACAGTCAGTCAAAGCGACGGCTTCATCGCCGCCGACCGATCCGTGTTCGGAGTTTGATGCGAATGATCAAACGAGGTCAGAGGAGACGTGGAACACCTGGAGCGGACCCCAGGCGAAGTCGCGACTGTAGCACGGATAAGGGTTTTTACCCAACCCTCCCCAGAGCCGAGGGTGTGCGATAGCGCACGCTCGCCGCGCTACGTCAACCGGGCGGGCAGCCAGCCCCGCAGACTGTTGAAGAAGGCCAGGCCTTGGGCGCGTTCCAGGTCTTCGCGGGTCAGCCGGACTTCCTTGATGCGCCCCTGGGCCAGCAGTTCGGCGCGCAGCACGCCGGGCAGCAGGCCGGCGGCCAGTGGCGGTGTCAACCATTGGCCGTCAATCTGCAGGGCCAGGTTGCCGAAGCTGCATTCGGTCAGCTCGCCGGACTCGTTCCACAGGATGAGGTCGAAGGCCTCAGCGGGCTTGTCGAAGGCATAGAGCTCGCGGCGCGTGGTCTTGTGGGCCAGATATTCGGCGCGAGGGCCCAGCGTCGGCATCGCGTGATCGGCCAGCGCCAGGCGCACGGGCTCGGGTGTGGGCGTGAAGGGGGCCAGCGTGTGGGTAAAACGGCCCTCGGCATCGCAGGTCAGGCGCAGCCGCCAGCTGCCGGCCGGCTGATCCGCCGCAACGGCCTTCAAATGAGCTCGCGCTTCAGCGAGTGAGAAGCGCAGGCCGAAGTGACGCGCCGTGCGCTGCATGCGGGCCAGATGGGCTTCGCCGCGCAGGGCGACGCCCTCTTCAAGCCGCAGCGTCTCCAACGCCTCGACTGGCGCCTCGGCCCGCGCGAGAAAGCGCGACTTGGCCCGCCACTCGGCGATCTCGGCGGCGGGTTCGCTGTCCAGCGTGATGGCGCTGCCGATGCCGCAGCCCAGCCATCCTTGGCTGAACTCGACGGTGCGGATGGGCACATTGAAGGTGGCGACACCGCCGGGCTGGATCAGCCCCAGAGCGCCGCAATACCAGCCACGCGCGGTCGACTCCAGCTCGCGAATGATCTGCATGGCGCGGATCTTGGGGGCGCCAGTCACCGAACCGCAGGGGAAGAGCGCGGCAAAGGCATCGGCAAGCGCCAGGCCGCTGCGGCTGACCGCCGTGACGGTGGACGTCATCTGCCAGACCGTCGGCAGCGCATGCAGCTCGAACAGCCGCGGCACCCGGACCGTACCGAGCTGGGCGACGCGGCTGAGGTCGTTGCGCAGCAGGTCCACGATCATCAGGTTCTCGGCGCGCTCCTTCTCGCTGGTGCGCAGATGCTGTTGGGCGGCCTCGTCGTCGACACGGTCACGCCCCCGCGGCGCCGTGCCCTTCATGGGCTGGGCGGCCAGCAGCCAGCTGGCCTTGGCGCCGGGCACGGGGCGCCAGTCGAAGAAGAGTTCCGGCGACACGCTGGCAGCGCCGGCCTCGCGCAGGAAAAGGCTGAATCCGCCGGGCTGGCTGGCATGCAGGGCGAGGAAGACCTGCTCGGCATCAAGCGCCGCGGCGGTGGCGCGCAGCCGCGTCGTGAGGTTGATCTGGTAGCAGTCGCCCGCGCGGATGTAGTCGCGGATACGCTCGATGGCGGCCGTCGCGTCGGGCTCGGTGTCCTGCCAGCCCAGCAGGCCGGTGTAGGCCGGCGGCAGCTCGGGCCAGGGATCGGGCGCGGTGTCGTAGACGGCGAACTCGGCCAGCGGCGCGGCGGCCGCATGGGTGGCCAGGGCCTTGTCGAAGGCGGCGGCCGCCTCGTAGCGCAAGCCACCCAGCACCCAGGCGCCCGCCCGCGCGGCGGCTTCGGCCTGGGCGATGACGGCCCGGACCTCGTCCAGCCGCCCTGCCCTCAGCCAGCGCGCCGGCGGATTGCTCCAGCAGCCACGCACGCGCTCGCCGTCCTCGCGAGCCAGCGGATGGCGGGGAAAGTCGAAGGCGGCGTGCAGCACGCGGCGCCGGTTCAGAAAGCCGTCAGCGCGGACAGCGGCTCGCAGGCCTTGTCGTCGCCCACGTCGGGCCTGAAGCACAGCCCATAGGCCTGGCCCTTGAACACACGATCCACCGTGCTGCCGGCCGGCACGCCTATCCACTCGACATGCAGGTCCGCCTCGGGCGCTTCGGCGCGCGGGGCATCCACGACGCGCACGCCGCAGCGGCCGGTCATGGACTTCACGCAGCGCAGGCTGAGCTTGTGGTCGACCAGCGTGTAGGACAGCTCCCAGTCACGCCGCGTGTCGGCACTGCGCACGATCTTCTGCACCAGGCGGGGTGCGCTGGCTGCCGGTTCGGCGGCCTGGCTGGCGCTGACCAGCAGCGGCAGGGTGAGAAGCAGCAGCGCCTTCATGCCAGGTTCAGGAAGTGGGTGCGGTAGTGGACGAGTTCGTCGATGGACTCGTGGATGTCGGCCAGGGCGGTGTGGGCCTGGGCCTTCTTGAAGCCTTCCAGCGCGGCGGGCTTCCAGCGCTTGGCCAGTTCCTTCAGCGTGGACACGTCGAGGTTGCGGTAGTGAAAGAAGCTCTCCAGCTCCGGCATGTAGTTGGCGAGGAAACGGCGGTCCTGGCAGATGCTGTTGCCGCACATCGGGCTCTTGCCCTTGCCGATGTATTGCTTCAGGAAGGCGATGGTCTGGGCCGAGGCCTCGGCCTCGCTGATGGTCGAGGCCTTGACGCGGTCAATGAGGCCGCTCCTGCCGTGGGTACCCTTGTTCCAGGCATCCATCTTGTCCAGGGTCTCGTCGGTCTGACGCACGGCAAAGACCGGGCCTTCGACGCGGTTCTCGAGATTGGCATCGGTGACGACGACGGCGATCTCGATGATGCGGTCGGTGTCGGGGTACAGACCCGTCATCTCGAGGTCGATCCAGATCAGGTTGTTGTCGCTGGGGGCAAGGGTGTCGGACATGGTGGGCTCACTCGGGGGATGGTGAATTCTCGCAGCCTAAAATTTGCGGATGTCTCCCCAGCTGTTGTCCCTCGCGTTTGCGGTCGCCCTGGCGGCCTCGAGCCTTGTCAAGTTCTGGCTGTCCTCGCGCCAGATCCGCCATGTCGCCGCCCACCGCGGCCAGGTGCCGGCGGCCTTCGAAGCCAGCGTCACGCTGGCCGCCCACCAGAAGGCAGCCGACTACACCGTCGCCCGCAGCCGCTTCGGCCTGCTGGCCCTGGCCTTCAATGCCGCCGTGCTGCTGGGCTGGACGCTGCTGGGCGGCCTGGGTGCGCTGAACACCTGGGTGCTGTCCGCCAGCGCCGCCCTGCCCGAGGCCTGGCAGCCCATGGGCTACCAGCTCGGCCTGATGGCCGTCTTCGTGCTGATCGGCTCCCTGCTGGACCTGCCCTGGGAGCTGTGGTCGACCTTCAAGATCGAGCAGGCCTTCGGCTTCAACCGCACGACGCTGAAGCTCTTCTTCGTCGACATGGCCAAGGGCTTGGGTGTAGGCGCCCTGCTGGGCCTGCCCATCGTCGCGCTGATCCTGTGGCTGATGGGTGCCATGGGCCCGCGATGGTGGCTGTGGGCCTGGGGCGCCTGGATGGGCTTCAACCTGCTGGTCATGGTCATCTACCCGACCGTCATCGCGCCGCTGTTCAACAAGTTCGAGCCGCTGACCGACGTGGCGCTGAAGGAGCGCGTCGAGCGGCTGATGACGCGCTGCGGCTTCGCGGCCAAAGGGCTCTTCGTCATGGACGGCAGCCGCCGCTCGGCCCACGGCAATGCGTATTTCAGCGGCTTCGGCCCGGCCAAGCGCGTCGTCTTCTTCGACACCCTGCTGAACAAGCTCGACGGCGGCGAGGTGGAGGCCGTGCTGGCCCATGAGCTGGGCCATTTCAAGCACAGGCACATCACCAAGCGCATGGCCCTGATGTTCGCCATGAGCCTGGCAGGCTTCGCCCTGCTCGGCTGGCTGATGCAGCAACCGGCCTTCTACCTGGGCCTGGGCGCACAGCCCAATCTCGGCGCGCCCAATGACGCGCTGGCGCTGATCCTCTTCCTGCTGGCCGGCCCGGTGTTCGGCTTCTTCGTCACGCCGCTGGCCAGCCATTTCTCGCGCCGCGACGAGTTCCAGGCTGACGCCTATGCCCGCGCCCAGGCCAGTGGTGCCGACCTGTCATCGGCCCTGCTGAAACTGCACGAGGACAATGCCGGCACGCTGACGCCCGACCCGGTCTACGCCCGCTTCTACTACTCCCACCCACCCGCTGCCGAACGGCTCGCAGCGCTCGCCTCATGAACGATCTGCTGCTCGCCCAATGTGACCCCAAGGCCCCGCTGATGGACGCCGACACGCGCGGCCGCGTGCTGGCTGCCCTGCCCGGCTGGCAAGCCGACGCCGAGAACAAGGTCATAGGCCGCCGCTTCGGCTTCGCGAACTTCTATCAGACCATGGCCTTCGTCGACGCGGTCGCCGAGATCGCGCATGCCCAGGACCACCATCCCGAGATGCTGGTCGGCTATGACGCCTGCACCGTCAGCTTCTCCACGCATTCGCGTGGCGGGCTGACGCTGAACGACGCCATCTGCGCAGCACAAGTGAGCGCCCTGTCCGAAGCGTCCGCTGCATGAGCAAATTCCAGGCGCTGGACCTGGGACTTGTCGTGCGTGGCCATGGCCGCCACTACATCGTCGAGGACGCTGACGGCAAGCGCCTCGTCTGCCACCCGCGCGGCAAGAAGAGCGACGCCGTCGTCGGCGACCAGGTGCGCTTTGCCGAAACCGGCGACGAAGGCGTCATCGAGGCGGTCGAGCCGCGCCGCAATCTGCTGTTCCGCCAGGACGAGTGGAAGACCAAGAGCTTTGCCGCCAACCTCGACCAGCTGCTGGTGCTGGTGGCCGTCGAGCCCGTCTTCAGCGAGAGCCAGCTCGCGCGCTCGCTGATCGCTGCCGAGTCCGCCGGCATCCGCATGGCCATCGCGCTGAACAAGACCGATCTGCCCGGCACCGATTCGGCCCGCGAGCGCCTGGCGCCCTACCGCGCCATGGGCCTGAAGATGTTCGAGGTGGCGCTGAAGGCCGACCGCGAGGGTTCGCGCGCGACGCTGGACCCGTGGCTGGCCGGCCAGCGCAGCTTCGTGCTCGGCCCCAGCGGCACGGGCAAGAGCACGCTGATCAATCTGCTGGTGAAGGACGCCCAGGCCCAGGTCGGCGAGATCTCCCAGGCCCTGAACTCCGGCCGCCACACGACGACCACCACGCAGTGGTACTGGACCGACGAGACGCGCACGACGGCGCTGATCGACTCGCCCGGCTTCCAGGAGTTCGGCCTGCGCCAGATCGCCGCCGCCGACCTCTGGCGCTTCATGCCCGATCTGCGCGAGCACGCCGACTGCCGCTTCGCCAACTGTTCACATATTCACGAACCCGGCTGCGGCGTGCGCGCGGCGGTCGACGCGGGCTTGATAAGCGCGAGCCGATACCGCATCTACGGCGAGATCCTCGAAGAGCTGCAACGCAAGACCTGGTGAAGACCGCCTTCTCAACCCTTTTGACCCTGTGCGCCCTGGCCCTGCTGGCCGGCTGCGCCTCCGCTCCAGTAAGCCCGCCGCCCGCCGCCGAAGGCTGGCAGGCGCTGGCCCTGCCGGGCAAGAAGCCGACCCTCTATCACTGGACCGAGAAGGACGGCCGCCAGGCCCTGGAAGCGTCATCGGAGCGCTCGGCCAGCATCTGGCGCAAGCGCCTGGACCCGGCCCTCGTCAACATCGGCGAGGTCAGCTTTTCCTGGTGGACGCAGGGCCTCATCGCCGGCGCCAATGTGGCCGACATCGACCATGAGGACGCCGTCGCCCGCGTCATCTTCGGCTTCGCCGGCGACGTCGACAAACTGCCGCTGCGCACGCGCATGAAGTTCGAGCTGGCCCAGGCCCTGACCGGCGAGGCGCCGCCCTATGCGACGCTGATGTATGTCTGGGACAGCAAGCTGCCCGTCGGCACCGTCGTCATCAACCCGCGCAGCGACCGCATCCGCAAGATCGTCGTCGACTCCGGTCCGGCCGAACTGCGCCGCTGGCGCGACCACCGCCGCAACCTGGCCGATGACTTCCGCCTGGCCTTCGGCGAAGCGCCGGGCGCGCTGACCTCCATGGCGGTCATGACCGACAGCGACAACAACCGCTCATCCGCTCACACCTGGTACGGCCCGGTGGAGCTGAAGTAGTTCAGCCCTGGCGCGGCGGCGGAAGCGGCGTCGCGTCATGCACTTCCCGCACTTCGACGTCCACCACATCGCCCGCCGGTTCGCGACGCTGGGCCCAGGGGTTCTTGTTGACGCGGAACTGCAGATTGGGCCTGCGGCCGGTCAGCAGGCTGAACACCAGGAAGACCACAAAGCCCAGCACGGCGATCAGGAAGAGGCCCAGGCCGATGAGGGCACCGGCGGCAATGATCAGCAGGCGAAGAAGCGAACGGAACAGCGACATGCGTCTATTCTGAACCCTGCCGAAATTGCCGGGCTGTGACGATGGTCACCCATGGCGCATGCTGCGCCTGAGGGTCCCTCAGCCTCAACCGCGCCCGACAAACGGCATGGTCGTCGCCATGACCGTCATGCTCTGCACATTGGCCGACAGCGGCAGGCCGGCCATGTAGACGACGGCGCGAGCCACGTCCTCGACGTCCATGCGCGGCTCCACGGCCATGCTGCCGTTGGCCTGAGGCACGCCGCGCGTCATCTTCTCGGTCATGTCGGTGGCGGCATTGCCGATGTCGATCTGGCCGCAGGCGATGTCGAAGGCCCGGCCATCGAGGCTCAGGGCCTTGGTCAGGCCGGTGATGGCGTGCTTGGTGGACGTGTAGGGCGCCGAGAAGGGCCGCGGCGCATAGGCCGAGATGGAGCCGTTGTTGATGATGCGGCCACCGCGCGGCGACTGCGACTTCATCAGCGCGAAGGCGGCGCGGGCGCAGAGGAAGCTGCCGGTCAGGTTGGTGTCGACCACGGCGCGCCATTGCGCCACCGACAGCTCGTCGATGGGCACGGGCGGCGCGCCGATGCCGGCGTTGTTGAAGAGCAGGTCGAGCCGGCCATGGCTTTCGCGCAGCCTGGCAAAGGCGGCGTCGACCTGGGCTTCGTCACAGACGTCGGTGGGCAGCACCAGGGCGTCGGCCAGGGTCTCGCGCAGCGTTTCCTCGCGGCGACCCATCAGGGCCAGTGTCCAGCCCTCGGCGGCCAGGGCGCGGGCGACGGCCCGGCCGATGCCGGAGCCGGCGCCGGTGACGAGGGCGACCTTGGCCATCAGCGACCCGAAGGCGAGACCAGGCTGCGCTGCACCCAGCCGCTGAAGTTGGCGGCGTCGACCTTGACGAAGCCGTCCTTGACCTCGCCGGTGGCGACCAGCTCGTCGCTGCGGTTCAGCGTCGCGACGACCTTGGCGTCGCGCGACGGCGCGGCATAGGCCTTCACATTGGAGATCTTGGCGATCAGCATCTGGCCCGCCGGGATGGGCGCGCCGGCCTGGGTGGAAGCGCCGGCATTGGCGTCGCCCGCGGCGCTGCTGGTGCGGATCAGGCTTTGCTGGTCGCGGATGGTCAGCACGATCTTGTTGTAGTTGTCGAGCAGGCTGGCGGCGATCAGCTTGCCTTCGGGCGTGCTGGTGTAGCCGCCCGCGGCGCCGACCAGGCCGCCGCCATAGCCCCAGCCACCGATGGAGAAGTCGGTCTTGGTGGCCTTGCCTTCGGCGGCGGCGACCTGGATGCTGGAGCGCACGTCGGCGAGCAGCAGGCTGGTGGTGGCTTCCTTGAACTTCAGGCCACCGGCGATGGAGCTGATGGCGCCCAGCTTGCCGCCGAGCAGGCCGCCCAAGGCGCCGCCGACCCCGCCCGTGTTGCTGGCAGGGATCAACACATTGGGCGTCATGACGAAGTCGGCGGCCTGCATCTGGCCCTTGCCGATATTGGATTCCTGGCGCATCTCGCCAGCCGCCGCCAGGTTGCGCTCCTGCTGGATGTTCTGCATGGCCTGGCCGCGTTCGACGACGTCGAAGCAGCCCGATTGCTGCACCATCATGCGCAACAGCGCCGCGGGCGAGCCCAGGCCGTAGTGCGACAGGTGGTTCCAGCCGTTCTGCGGCTCGGCCACGGCCAGCACGCCAAGCTTCTTGGGGCACTTCTCGACGTTGGAGCCCGCCTCCTGGGCCTGGGCGGCCACGGCGGCCAGGGCCAGCACGGCCATGCTGAGAGTCTTGTTGTTCATGATGAACCTCGCGTCGTCGTTGTCGGATGGCCAGGATTGTGCCCAGCACGCGCCCTGGCCGGCGTCCCCATTCCGCTGGAACGGGGTCGCCTGGATCAGGGGCGCAACACCAGGCGGTGCGCCGTCTCGCCGGGCAGGAACGGCAAGGGTTCGCCGGCCAGCCAGGCGGCGTGGTCGCCGCGGTAGAAGGGTGACATCGGATGGCCGCTCTGGCCACCGGGGATGACGAGGATGCCGCTCTCCTCATGGCCGGGCGAGACCACCATGCGCTCGCTCTGGCCATGGCCGTGGTTGTGCACCCGCGGCATGTGGCTGTCGCCCGCCATGCCCTGCGAGGCCTGGTCCAGCCAGCCGGACAGGGCCGGCACGGCCATGCTCAGGGGGTGGCGCATGCTGGTGGTGTTGTCCGCCCCCCAGGTGGCTGCGGCCAGGCTGCCGTGTTTGCCGACCAGTTCCTGGCGGCTGTCCAGCACCGCGCGTTGCAGCAACTCGGGCCAGCTCTTGAAGGCCGCCGGCAGGGTGTCGGGCCGGGCGGCCTGGATCAGCGCCCAGCCGGGCGTCTCGGGCACCATCTTGAGGTCGGAGAGCTTGGCACCCTGGGCTTCGAGCAGGCCGGCCAGCGGGTCGAAGATGTGCTTCAGGGCCTGCAGGCGGAAGGAACGCACCAGCAGATAGCCGACCGCGTCCGGCCGCGCCGCATCGGCACTCTTCTCCACTTCGGCTCGGTAGTCCGCCAGGCCGTTGGCGGCAACGAAATCGGGCGTCAGCACCTGGTCGAGCAGCAGCTTGCGCCAGTGCTGGTGGAAGAGTGCGCGGTGGTCGAGCTGGATGGCGTGCAGGCCGGCCTCGTCGAACTTATCCTGGGCGCGCAGGCCATCGCGGATCTGCATCGCGCGGGCGCCGAGGTCCCAGCCGCCGTTGCCGACGCGCTTCATGGCTTCACCGCCCACCATGCGCGAGTTGGCCGTCCACAGCCGGCCGTCGGCTGGGTCGACGATGCGCGGCTGCTCGGCCGCCGTCAGCCAACCCTGCCAGCGCGAACGGCCGTCGCTCCAGTCCTGCGGACGGTCCATGTCGTCGTTGCCGACGCGCTTGGGCATGGCACCGATGACGGTCCAGGCGATGCGCCCGCCGGCGTCGGCCACCAGCAGGTTCTGGGCGGGCATGCCGGCACCAGCCGCGAGCTGCACGGCCTCGTCGACGTTGGTCGCCGCCTCCATATGCATCAGGCGCAGATTCATGCCTTCGGGGTCGTGGGCCACCCAGCGCAGCACGAAGGCCTGGCCCGTCGGCGCTTTCTGGGGCATGACGGGGCCCCATTCGCTTTCCAGCACCACATGGTCGACCGCGGGCTCGCCGGCGATCTCGATGCGCTCGACAGCCTTCTGCAGCGGCTTTTCGACGTCGCCAGCCAGGTAG
The DNA here is from genome assembly GCA_966111775.1 of uncultured Comamonadaceae bacterium. Taxonomy (GTDB): domain Bacteria; phylum Pseudomonadota; class Gammaproteobacteria; order Burkholderiales; family Burkholderiaceae_C; genus Pelomonas. Next base: position 16,902 of record CBHWBD010000016.1, read on the forward strand.
TGGGTACCGGCCGCATTGAGCTTGAGGGTGACGACATCGGCCCAGTCGGACGTCGTGTTCGTGAAACCCCAGGCCACATGGCCGTTGCTGCCGACGACCAGCAGCGGTGCGCCCGGCAGGGTCACGCCGGCAACGTCATGGCTGCCGGCCCCGTCCTTCCATTTCATGCGCGCCTTGAACCAGGTGCCCGGGCTGCGCAGGCCCAGATGCATGTCGTCCGCCAGGATGGCCCGCCCGGCGGCACCATGGGCGGCGGCAACGGCGAAGTTGTTGCTGCCGATGTCGCGCGCATCGCGCAGGCTGCAGTCGCTGCAGGCCGTCTTGGCGGCGCGCAAGGCGTCGGGCAGCGGGCTGGCCGGCAGCGGCACGGCCGTCATGCGGCTGTCGTCCATGGCGGCTTGCCAGTCGGCGCTGTGCTGGGTCAGGAAGGCATACCAGTCTTGCGGCACGGCGTCGTGCAGCAGGCCGGTGGCAACGTCGTCGCGGCCTTGCGAGCCCTGCAGGTCGAGATACATGCCGTAGGCGACGAGAACCGTGTCGGCGGCCACCCAGGGCTGGGGCTGCTGGCGCAGCAGCAGGTATTCGGGCGGACGGGCGGACAGCGACTGGAGGCCCGCATTGACGCCGCTCACATAGGCGTCCAGCAGCGCCCGCTCGTCTGCTGGCAGGGCCGCGATGCCGACCTCCGCGCGATGGCGGAAGCGGTGCAGGCGGCGCGACTTGTCCAGCGGCAGGGCCTTGGCCCCAACCAGGGCCGACAGCTCACCCGCGGCGTTGCGGCGCATCAGATCCATCTGGAAGAAGCGCTCCTGGGCGTGCACGAAGCCCAGGGCCCGGGCCACATCCAGGCGGTTCTCGGCCGTGATGGTCAGGTAGCCGCGCGCATCGCGTTGCAGCTCGGCCGGCGCGCTCAGCGCGGCGAGGGCGCGCTCTCCGTCGAGTTGAGCGAGGCTGCTGCGCAGCGTCAGCCACAGGGCGAGGCCGAGCAGCAGCACGAGCAGCAGCAGGCCGATGAGGATTCGCTTGAGCCACTTCATCAGAAGCTTCCCGGGTAGTTCCCGCCGTCCAGCAGGATGTTCTGGCCAGTCAGATAGCCCGCCTGGGCGCTGCACAGCATGGCGCAGAGGGCGCCGAACTCGGCCGCCGTGCCGAAGCGCTGGGCCGGGATGGTGGCGCGGCGCCTGGCGGCGACCTCATCCACCGACTGCCCGGTCTTGGCCGCGCCGGCGGCCATGGTCTTCTTCAGGCGATCGGTGTCGAAGGCGCCGGGCAGCAGGTTGTTGATGGTCACGTTGGCACCTGCCAGGCGGGGCTGGCGGGCCAGGCCGGCGACGAAACCGGTCAGGCCCGAGCGCGCGCCGTTGGACAGGCCGAGCACGTCGATGGGCGCCTTGACGGCGCCCGAGGTGATGTTGACGACGCGACCGAAGCCGCGCGCGGCCATGCCGTCGACGGTGGCCTTGATGAGCTCGATGGGAGCCAGCATGTTGGCGTCCAGCGCCGCGATCCACTGCTCGCGACCCCAGTCGCGAAAGTCGCCCGGCGGCGGACCACCGGCGTTGTTGATCAGGATGTCGACCCGCGGGCAGGCCGCCAGCGCCGCGGCGCGGCCTTCGGGGGTGGCGATGTCACCGGCGACGGCGCGCACCTCGACGTCAGGATTCAGCGCCCGCAGCGCCTCGGCCGTGGCCAGCAGGTCGGCCTCGCCGCGTGCCGTGATGACGACGTTGACACCCTCGGCCACCAGGGCCTCGGCGCAACCGCGCCCCAGGCCCTTGCTCGCCGCGCAGACCAGGGCCCAATGGCCCTTCAAACCCAGATCCATGTCAGCTCCCCGGCCGCCATGCGCGGCCTGAACAGGCCCGCATCATCGCGCGGTCGCAGGCGCTTCGCGCCAAGCTCAACGCTTGAACTTGCCTTCCTCGCCGATGATGGACACGTCGGTGTACTCCAGGCCGTTGTGATCCTTGTCGGTGTAGTGCACCTGCAGGCCGCCGAGGTCGATGCGGGCACCGTCCAGCGCCTTGACCAGACTCTCGCGGGTGATCTCCTTGCCCTGTGAGCGCTTGAGCGCCTCGACCACGAGCTTGGCGGCGGCATAGCCCTCGATGTGGGCCGGCGTCAGCTCGTTGCGGCCGGCGGACTTGGCCAGCAGCAGCGCTTCCCGCACCATCAGGTTGGCGGTCGAGCGCTCGTAAGGGAAAAGCTGGGTCACGATGACGCCGCGGCCTTCGTTGCCCAGGGACTTCACGAAATCGGCCGAGGCGTTGTTGGACAGCGTGGCCACGTGGGCCGTGGAACCGGCCGCACGCAGGGCCTGCACGCCTTCCACGACGGCGTATGCGGGGCCGATCAGCACGACGGCTTCGATGCCGGCCTTGGCGATGGCCTGCATGGTCGGCGCCAGATCGGGCTTGTTGCGGTCGAAGCGCAGGTTGGACAACGCCCGCAGCTTGATGTCGTCCAGGCCCTTGATGGCGCCCTTGCCGGCGTCGTTGCCGAAGGGATCGTTGACCTGCACGATGGTCATGCGCTTGACGCCGATGCTGGCCAGGTTCTTGACCGCCTTCTCGGCTTCCTTCTGGTAGCTGGCACGCAGGTGGTAGACCCAGGGCTGCACGGGGTCACGCAGGCTGGCGGCGCCGGTGGCAGGCGCCAGCAGCGGCAGCTTGTTTTCCTTCAGCACCGGCAGCATGGCTTCGGTCGTCCCGGTGCCGCGGCTCAGCATCAGGGCCAGCACGCCCTGGCTGGCCAAGGCCTTGGCACCCGCGACGGCGGTCGCGTTGTCGTATTTGTCGTCCTGCGTGACGAGCTCGATGTTCTGACCCTTGATGCCGCCCTGGGCATTGATCGAGTCGAAATAGAGCTTCGCGCCCTCGGCGCTTTCCTGCACCACGCTGGCGACGGGACCGGTAAACCCGGCCACCATGCCAATGCGCAGCTGCGCGAAAGCGACGTTCGATGTTCCGATGCAGGCAGCGAAAAAGGCCGCCAGGCCAACCCAACGCTTCACTGTTTTTCTCCAGGACAAGCGCCGTTAGGGCGCGTTTATGGCGGCGGATTGTGCGGCCAGCCCCCCTCCCCCCAGCAGCCCCTCTCCCCCAGGAAAAACCCGGCCCTCACCGGGTCCGAATGCGCATTTGCACCGCTTTTGCCCGGCCTACACTCAGGCCGCCGCCGCGACCACCCGGCCGCACGCGCCCATGCCGGAAAGCCCCCTGCCCCCGCCGCCCATCGCCCTGCCCCGCGCGCCTGCCCCCGCGTTCGGCTGGCAGCGCAGTTCCCTGACCTTCGCCGTCGTGCTGGCCTTGCTGCTGGGCCTGCTGCTGCCGACGACGGCCGTGCTGCTCTACGACGGGCAGAAAACGCGCGCCACGGCGATGGAAGACCTCAAGCGCGACCTGTCGCGCGCCACCGAGGTGATGGCGCTGTCGCTGGCCGAGCCGGTCTGGCAGGTGTCGCCCGACCTGGCCGACCCCATGGTCAAGGCCCAGATGGACGACCCACGCTTCGTGTCCGTGCAGGTCGTCGAGCCGGCTTCCTCGGCGCCCTTCCTGTCGCAACAGCGCGCCGGCGACAAGCCCGATGCCGACCTGGTGCTGAGTCAGACCCGCCCCATCCAGCGCGACGGCCGCGAGATCGCCAAGCTGACGGTCAGCATGAGCGCAGCCCCGCTGCTGCAGGCCAAGCAGGCCGAGGTCTGGCGCACGGTCTGGCGCAGCGTGCTGACGCTGACGCTGTCCCTGGTGCTGATGCTGTGGGTGCTGCAGCGCTATGTGATGCGGCCCATGACCGACCTGACCAGCGCGGCCGAGGCCCTGGCGGCCGGCCGGCTGGACCAGCCGCTGCGCGTGGAAGGCGCCGACGAGATCGCGCGCGTGGGCGCGGCCATGGAGCGCATGCGCCAGGCCCTGCTGTCGGCCTTCGAGGCCCTGCGCCAGCACAATCTGAATCTGGAAGAGACGGTGACCCAGCGCACGGCCGAGCTGACGGCCAGCAATGCCGAGCTGTCGGAAGCGCTCGAGACGCTGCAGAAGGCCCAGCGCGAGCTGGTCGAGTCGGAAAAGCTGGCTTCACTGGGCCGGCTGGTGGCCGGCGTCGCCCACGAGCTGAACACGCCGCTGGGCAATGCGCTGACCGTCGTGTCGGCCCTCGACGACCGCTACAAGCAGCTCGAGGCCATGCTGTCGGGTTCGACGCAGCTGCGCCGCAGCACGCTGGAGGAACTGGCCCGCGACACGCGGCGCGGCCAGGACATCCTGCAGCGCAATGTGCAGAAGGCCGCCGACCTGGTGCGCGACTTCAAGCAGGTGGCCATCGACCAGACCGCCGACCTGCGGCGCGATTTCGACCTCGCCAAGGTGGTCGAGGACGTCATGGTGATGGTCGAGCCCAGCTTCAAGCACACGCCCTTCGTCATCGACACCGAGTTGCGCCACGGTCTGGTCATGAACAGCTATCCGGGCGCCCTGGGCCAGGTGCTGACCAATCTGCTGATGAACGCGCTGCTGCATGGCTTCGAAGGCGCCGAGCAGGGGCGCGTCCGGGTCCACTGCGCGGCGCTGGACGATCAGCACGTCGAGCTCAGCGTGACCGACGATGGCCGCGGCATGGACGAGTCGGTGCGGCGGCGCATCTTCGACCCCTTCTTCACGACCAAGCTCGGCACCGGCGGCTCGGGCCTGGGCATGCACATCGTGCACAGCATCGTCACCAATGTGCTGGGCGGCCAGATCGAGGTGCGCTCCTCGCTCGGCCATGGCACGCAGATGCTGATGAAGCTGCCGCTGCTGGCGCCTCAGCGCGCCACACCGGCCTCAGAAGCCCAGATTCACTGAGAAGCGGCGGAAGCCGGCGCCGGGGGCGCGTCGACGGCAGCCACGGCGGCCGATGCGGCAGAAGCCGCCGGCTCATGGGCGCCGGCCGTCACGTCATGCTTCTCGCCACCCATGTCGATGTTGCCGCCGCCCTTCATCAGGATGAACAGCGCCAGCGCGGCAAACACGGCAAAGCCGACCACCATCTTCCACATGACCATCACTCCGATGTCGTTGAACTGCGGTGATTGTGGGTCGCGAGGCTGACGCTCAACTGAAGGCGAAGCCTTCGACGCCGCCATCCTCGGCGCTGTGGCTGAGCTCGTGGGCCCCGGTGATGAAATTCACGCACAAGGTCGCCCAGTCGCCGCCCTGCTGCCAGCGCAGCCGCAGTTCGTCGGCGCCGCTCTCGAGCAGTTGGAAGCTGCCGCCGAAGGCCGGGTGGCGGTTGCGCAGCTTGATCAGATCGATGAGACGGCGCACGACGGGGCGCTCGCAGTCGCGGGCGATCTCGTCCTCGCCGTAGAAGTGGCGATTGATGTCGCGGCCGACCTGGGTGCGGGCCAGCAGCTCCATGTCGTTGTGGCCGGCCAGCAGACCGACGTAGTAGACCTGGGGCACGCCGGGCAGGAAGAACTGCAGGGCCCGGGCCAGCAGATAGCGGGTCTCGTCGCGGCCCATGGCGTCGAAGAAGCTGCAGTTGACCTGGTAGAGGTCGAGGTTGCTGGCCGCCGCCCCGGTGGCCTTGCGGCTCTGGCCCTGGTTGGCATCGTGGATGCGGTCGACCAGTGCGTCCAGATCCTCGGGCGGCACGAGGCCGGGGCAGGCCATGCGGTCGCCGGCATCGGCACCGATATCGATGATGCCGATGCCGTCGTGGGTGTCGAGCACGGTCAGCGCATTGGTCGGGCGGATGTTGATCCAGCGCTTCAACGCCGTGGCGGTGCCGAAGCTGAAGGCATGCAGCACCAGCGGCGGCAGGGCGAAGTCGTAGACCCAGTCGACCTGGCGGGCAATCTCGATCTGGCGCTGGTGATAGGCATGGATCTCGACCAGCACCTCGATGCCCAGCGCCCTCGCCTCCCCGGCGAACTCGGCGATGAAGTCGAAGGTCTCCGGCATCATGAAGCAGCTGGCGCCGGCCTTCTTGATGGCATAGCCGACCGCGTCGAGGCGAACCATGCGGATGCCGTTGTCGGCAAAGCAGCTCAGGATGCTGCTGAGGTAGGCACGACCCTGCGGATGCCGCACGGCGATGTCGATCTGCGCCGCCGTGAAGGTGGTCCACAGGATGCGGCGCTCACCATGCCTCAGCGTGGCATAGGTCAGCGGCAGGCCGGGCCGCGGCCGGTAGACGGCCAGCAGGTCACGCTCGCTGGCGCCCTCGGGAAAGACGGCGTCCAGCGTCAGGAACAGGCCGGCGTAGGCCGAGGCCTCACCCTTCTCGGCGTAGTCGAGGAACTGCGGCGACTCAGCAGACATGTGGTTGACGATGACGTCGGCCATCACGTCCAGGTCCTCGGTCAGCGCCTTGATGTCACCCCAGTCGCCCAGGCGCGGGTCGACTTGCCTGTGGTCGATGGGATCGAAGCCCGCATCCGCGCCATCGATGGCATGGAAGAAGGGCAGCAGGTGCACACCACCGAACACACCCGCCAGCGGCGAGCCGGGTTGGCAGAGCAGCTTCTTCAGCCGCGCCAGGTCGGCGCCGTCGCGACGGCCACCCAGGCGGTCGACGTAGGTGATGAGCTGGACTTGGTTCTTCATTTCGCGTCGGAGTCAGAGGTTTTCACGCGCAGCACGCACAGGGCGGCCAGGGCGAGCAGCACGCCGGCCAGGCGGATGACGTTCTCGGGGCGGCCGCCGAGCAGGCCGTCGTAGAACAGCGGCAGCGTCAGGGACTGGATGAGCATCGGGATCACGATGAACATGTTGAAGATGCCCATGTAGACCCCGGCGCGCTCGGGCGGGATGCTGCCGGCCAGCAGCACATAGGGGTTGCCCATGATGGACCCCCAGGCCAGGCCGATGCCCACCATGGGCAGGAAGAGCCAGGCCTTGTTCTCGGCCCCGTGGATGCCGGGCAGCATCCACATGCCGACGGCAGCACAGGCCAGGGCAAAGGCGTGCACCCATTTCGCGCCGAGGCGCTTGGTGAAGGGCACCATCGCGAAGGCGGCGACGAAGGCAATGACGTTGTAGAAGCCGCCGACCTGGCCGTTCAGCAGGGCCGCGTCGCGAAAGCCGGCGCTCTTGGCATCATCGGTGCCGAAGATGGTGGCCGCCAGCGTCGGCACGATGTAGATCCAGTAGCAGACCATGCCGTACCACTGGAACAGCGCCATCCACCACAGCCGGCGCATCGTCGGCGGCATCTCGCGCAGCGCCTGCCAGATCTCGGCCAGCGCCGGCCCCAAGCCGCGCGGCAGCGCCCGCAGGCGTGCCACTTCCTCGGGCGGCAGCGGCAACTCGGGCACGCGGCGGATGGACCAGTACACCGTCGTGAAGGACAGCAGCGCGCCGACCATGAAGGCCAGCGTCGTGACCACCGGAATGCCGTTGGCGCCCAGGGCGTCCTTGTTCATGCCCAGTCCGACGAGGATGCTGGGCGTCAGATACGCCAGGGTCTGGGCCAGGCCGGTGAAGGAGGCCTGGGTCAGGAAGCCGCTGGCATGCTGCTCCTCGCGCAGGCGGTCGCTGACGTAGGCACGGTAGGGCTCCATCGTCACGTTGTTGGCCGCATCCAGCATCCACAGCAGGCCGGCCGCGAACCACAGCGTCGGGCTGAACGGCATCAGCAGCAGACCGAGGGAACAGAGCAGTGCACCGATCAGGAAGTAAGGCGTGCGCCGGCCCATGCGGTGGGTGGTGCGGTCGCTCATCGCGCCGATCAGCGGCTGCACCAACAGCCCCGTGATGGGCCCGGCCAGCCACAGATAGGGCAGATCCTTGCCCTCGGCGCCGAGCATCTGGTAGATCGGGCTCATGCTGGCCTGCTGCAGGCCGAAGCTGAACTGGATGCCGAGGAAGCCGACATTCATGTTGACGATCTGGCCGACCGACAGGCGCGGCTTGTCGACGAAGGGGGTGCTCATGCCAGGGCCTCCTCGGGCTCGATGCGCAGGGCCTGCAAGGCCTCGCGCCAGGGTTGCAGCGCGGCCGGATCGGCCGGCAGGGGCCCGCGCAGCCCGCAGATCGCCCCGGCGTAGCGGTTGGCCAGGCCCAGCGTGACGGCCAGCGGCCGCCGCAGCGCCAGGCCCGCCAGCAGCATGGCCGTGAAGGCATCACCGGCGCCGACCGTGTCCACCAGCCGCGGCAGGGTCGCGCCCTCGCCCGCGGCCAGCGTGTCACCCGTCGGGCCCAGCAGTGCATAGCCGGCCGCGCCGCGCGTCAGCACCAGACGCCGCAGCGCAAAGCGACCCATCAGCGCCGCGATGCCCTCTGGGGCAAACCAGTCCAGCAGCACGGCCAGTTCGTCCTCGTTGACCTTGACCCAGTCGGCCAGCATCAGCGACTCGGCGGCCAGCTCCCGCAGTTCCAGCCCCGGACGCAGGTTCAGGTCGAGGAAGGCCAGGCCGCGCGCCTGCTTGACCGCCGCCCGCAGGCTGGCCCGCGATGTCGCGCTGCGCTGGGCCAGCGTGCCGAAGTAGACGATGCCGCCCTCGCGCACCCCGCCCGGCGCTTCGATGTGGTCCCAGGCCGCGTCGGCGTGGATCTCGAAACTGTGGCCGCCGTCGGCCTGTTCATGCACGCTGACGCGACCGGTCGCGTGGCTGGCGTCGCGTTGCAGGCCGGCCGTGTCCAGGCCGTAGCGGCGGGCGCTGTCCAGCAGCAGCCGGCCGGCGGCGTCGTCAGCACCGATGCGGCTGATGAAGCGCACCGGTGCGCCCAGCCAGGACAGCGACCGCGCCACGTTGAAGGGCGCGCCGCCCGGCACGGCGCCGTCCCTGAACTCGTCGACCAAGGCCTCGCCAAGCACGAGGACGGCCCGGTCTGCCGGCTGCGCCGATTGCATTGCTGTCTCCTGTCGTTGTCGCCGCGCCTTCTCCCAGGGGGACTGGCGCATGGCCGGATTGTGGATCTTTGGAGACTCAATTGCAATCGATTGCAAACCAGGGAAAACCAGCGCGCGAGCTCAGCACGCGCCGGCGCCGGCACTGGCCCGACAGACCCAGACGGTGGGCGCTTCGCCACCGGGCAAGCGGTAGCCGGCCTCGACCGCCGCCCGCGCCGCATCGACGCGCCCGCTGGGCATCAGGCCCACCACGCAACCGCCGAAGCCGCCCCCGGTCATGCGCGCGCCACCCTGCGGGCCGATGGCCTGCTGCAGGATCTCGACGAGCCGGTCGACGGCGGGCACGGTGATCTCGAAATCGTCGCGCATGGACACGTGCGAGGCCGCCATCAGCCGGCCCAGCGCCGGCAGGTCGCCGGCGGCCAGGGCCTGGGCCGCCGCCTGGGTGCGGGCGTTCTCGGTGACGATATGCCGGGCGCGACGGTAGACCACCTCGTCCAGCCCCGCGGCGTCGGCTTGCAGCCGCTGCAGGTCGACGTCCCGCAGCGCCGCCACACCGTAGTGCCGCGCGGCAGCCTCGCACTGACGGCGGCGGGTGTTGTATTCGCTCTCCACCAGGCCGCGCTGGACGCGCGAGTGCACGATCATGACGGCCAGTTCGGGCGGCAACGGCACCGGCATGGCGGCCAGGCTGCGGCAGTCGATCAGCAGCGCATGGCCGGCCTCGCCACGGGCGGAGATCAGCTGGTCCATGATGCCGCAGTTGCAGCCGACGAACTGGTTCTCGGCCCGCTGGGCGGTCAGAGCCAGCGTCGTCGGGTCGAGGTCCAGGCCGTGCAGCGACTTGAAAGCCTGCCCGACGGCCACCTCGAAGGAGGCCGACGAGGACAGGCCTGCCCCCTGCGGCACGTCGCCGGCCACGGCGAGGTCGGCCCCGCGCAGCGGCAGACCGCGGGCAGCCAGCATCTGCACCATGCCGCGGGCGTAGTTGGCCCAGGCGGCGTCCTCGCGGTGCGGGATGGCCGTACCGATGCGGAAGCGGTCGATGGCGCCGTCGTAGTCGGCCGCGACGATCTGCACCTGGTCGTCCTTGCGCGGCCGCGCGGCGATGCGGGTGCCGAAATCGATGGCGCAGGGCAGCACGAAGCCATCGTTGTAGTCGGTGTGCTCGCCGATCAGGTTGACCCGACCCGGCGCCTGCACGCGCAGCGTCGGCTCGACGCCGAAGGCAGCGCGGAAGGCCTCGTCGGCGCGTTCGCGAGGATTCATGGGTGCACCCTTCGGCCTGCGGCCTTGCCTGGCCGACGGCGCGGCCAGGCGTTCGCCAGGCATGGGCTGCCCACTGGGCCTCCCATGTCCGGGCTTACTCCCGCCAAGCGGGAGCAAGCTTGCGTGGGGCGGCCCGTCGCAGCGCTCATGCCGGCTCCCGGTAATGGACATCGCTGACCGCACGCAGCCGCTCGGCCGCCTGCTCGGGCGTCAGGTCACGCTGGGCCTCGGCCAGCATCTCGAAGCCGACCATGAACTTGCGCACCGTGGCCGAGCGCAGCAGCGGCGGGTAGAAGTGAGCGTGCAGTTGCCAGGGTCGGGCATCGCCGGCGTCGAAGGGGGCGCCGTGCCAGCCCATGGAATAGGGAAAGGCGCAGCGGAACAGGTTGTCGTAGCGCGAGGTCAGGCGCTTGAGCGCATCGGCGAGGCTGGCGCGCTGCGCCGGCGTGAGCTGCGGCAGGCGTTGCACGGCGAAGCGCGGCAGCAACAGGGTCTCGAAGGGCCAGGTGGCCCAGAAGGGCACGAGGGCCAGCCAGTCCTCGTTCTGCACGACGACGCGCTCGCCGCCGGCCTCGCGCGCCGCCACGTCGAGCAGCAGCGGGCGGCCCTCGGCGGCGAAATAGGCGCGCTGCTGCGCATCCTCGGTGGCCGCCTCGTTGGGCAGGAAGCCGGTGGCCCAGATCTGGCCGTGCGGATGGGGCTGGGAGCAGCCCATGATCTCGCCCTTGTTCTCGAACACCTGCACCCAGGCATGGTCGCGGCCGAGCTCGGCGCTTTGCGTGCACCAGGTGTCGACGACGGCGACGATCTCGGCCTGCGACAGCTCGGGCAGGGTGCGCGAGTGGTCGGGCGAGAAGCAGATGACGCGGCTGGTGCCGCGCGCGGCCTGGGTCTGGAACAGCGCGTCGCCCGCCGGCGCGTCAGGCACCTCGGGCATCAGCGCCGCGTGGTCGTTGGTGAAGACGTAGGTGCCGCGGTAGTCCGGGTTGACCTCGCCATTGACGCGGGTGCTACCGGCGCAGAGATAGCAGGCCGGGTCATGGCGCGGCAGCTGGACGTCCGCGCGGGCCTCTTCCCGCCCCTGCCAGGGCCGCTTGGCACGATGCGGCGAGACAAGGACCCACTGGCCGGTCAGCGGGTTGCGGCGGCGATGGGAATGCTCGGCGGGGTCGAAGCTCATAGCCGTTCCAGGTGCACGATGAAGCAGGTCTCGGCGACCGAGCGCGGCAGCGGCAGGCCGGCCTGGGCCAGCCAGGCACCGTCGAGCTCGACGCCCTGTTCCAGCGCGTCGAAGAAAGGCGCCGAAGGGCCGAAACCGTCGTGACCGGTGGGCGGCGCCTGGCGCACCCGCGTGACGCGGTAGCGGGCGCCGGCGTCCAGCATCGGCAGGCGGGCGGCGGGGTTGTACTTGAAGCTGCTCGGCTCGGTGCGGTAGACCATCAGCAGCACGTCGCTCGCCGCTTCATCACCATGGGCCTGCCACACCAGCCCGTCGCCGGCCTCGCCCAGCCAGACGCGCCCGTGGTGCAGGCGCTCGCGCCAGCGCTTGTAGAGGGCGATCCACTGCGACACCTCGGTGCGCTTGGCGTCGTCGAAGAGACGCGCGTCCAGCTCCACGCCGAGGTGGCCCGGCAGCGCGACGGCGGCGCGGAAGGCCATGCTCTGCGTGCGGCCGGTCGTGTGTGCCGGCGAAGTGCCGATGTGGGCGCCCATGATCTCGGGCGGGAAGAACTGCAGGAAGCCGCGCTGCATGGCCACGCGCGACAGCGCGTCGATGCAGTCGCTGGTCCAGACGCGGTGGGTGTGGCGCAGCACGCCGAAGTCGATGCGCCCTCCCCCGCCCGAGCAGCTCTCGATCTCGACCGCGGGATGGGCGGCGCGCAGCCGATCCATCAGCGCGTAGGCGGCGCCCACCTGGGCGCGATAGCCGGCCGTGCCGTCGGCCAGGCCGGCCGTGGTCAGGTCGCGGTTGTGGTCCCACTTCAGGTAGGCGATGGGGTGGGCCGCCAGCAGCTTGGCGATCTTGCCGAACAGATAGTCCGACACCTCGGGCCGCGAGATGTCCAGCACCAGCTGGTTGCGTGCGGTGATCAGCGGCCGGCCGGCAAGCTGCAGGGCCCAGTCGGGGTGGGCGCGGAAGAGCTCGCTGTCGGGGTTGATCATCTCGGGCTCGACCCACAGGCCGAACTCCATGCCCAGCCCGTTCACGTGGGCGATCAGCTCACCCAGGCCCCGCGGGAACTTGGTCGCGTCGGGCCACCAGTCGCCCAGGCCGGCGCGGTCGTGGTGGCGGGCGTTGAACCAGCCGTCGTCCAGCACGAAGCGCTCCACACCCAGGCCGGCGGCAGCGGTCGCGAGTTCCTTCACCTTCTCCGGCTGCACATCGAAGTAGAAGCCCTCCCAGGTGTTGAGATGCACGGGCCGCGGCTTCATCGCGCCGCCATGCCAGGGCAGCCGGGCACGCAGCTCGGCGTGGAAGTTGGCGGCCAGGCCGTTCAGGCCTTCGGTGGAGCAGCTGGCGACCAGCTCGGGCGTGGTCACCGATGCGCCGGGCGCCAGGCGCAGCTCACCGGGCGCCAGCCATTCGCCGAACTGCCACTGGTACTGGCCGTCGTTCAGCCATTCGATGGTCTGGGCATGGTTGCCCGACCAGGCCAGGTGGGCGCCAAACACCAGGCCGGCATGCGCGCTGGCACCAGGCGTCGTGACGACGGCACCGGGGAAGCAGTCCTGCGTCGTGCGGCCGCGCCGGCTCTCGCGCCGCCACAGCGAGCGCGTCAGCGCCTCGGTCTGGAGCAGGAACTCGTGCATGTGCTGGCCGGCGTAGAAGCGCACCTGATCGGCGTCGCCCGGCAGCGGCAACGTGGCGGCGGCCAGCCATTGCACGTCGAGTTCACCGGCGCCGAGGTTGGTCAGCGTCGAACGCGCGACGAGCACGTCGCTGGCCTCGTCCAGGCGCAGCTGCAGGTCCAGGCGCAGCTGGGCGACCGTGTCGGTCAGCCGCAGCACGACGGCCCGACCGGGTGCCGTCCACTCGACCTCGCACTGCGTGAAGGCCTGGGCGAAGTCGCGCCCGCCGCGGTGGGCCAGCAGCGCGCTCTGGCCGAACCAGCCGACGCCGAAGGTGGGCGCCACCGTCAGCGGCTGGTCGACGTCCAGCATGAAGGACGGCAGCGGCCGCGCCTCACGCAGCGCTGCGCCGGGTTCGACGCCAACAGGCAGGCGCGGGCCCCAGTAGCGCCACAGCGGCGCCTCGCCGGGTGGCAGTTCGAGGACGAGGCTGCTGCGGCGGCCGTGAAGAAACAGGAAGTCGGTACTCATGGGTTCAGGCGGCTTCGGGCAGGCGCAGATCGGGCGCGGGGATGCAGCGTGGCAGGGCCAGGCCTTGCTCGTCAAACAGGTGAAGGGCCGTGGCCGGCAGCGTGACGGCGATGCGCTGGCCGGCATCGGCATGGGCCTGGCCGGGTGCCTTCACGGTCAGCTCGCCGTCGAGGTAGAGGTAGGTGGACTCGCCCAGGCGCTCCTGCCAGCGCACCTCGCGGACGATGTGCTGGCTGGCTGTGCCGGGCTCGGCATGCTCGGGCCGCACGCCCACGGTGACGGGGGTGCCCTCGGGCAAGGCGGCGGCGTCGACCGCCACGTCCAGCAGCTCGCCCGTGGCCAGGCGCACGCGCGCGCCGTCGCTGCGCCCTTGCAGCAGCGTGGCCGCCAGGAAGTTCATCCTGGGCGAGCCGATGAAGCCGGCCACGAAGAGGTTGCGCGGGCGGTGGTAGAGCTCGAGCGGCGAGCCGCACTGGGCCACGCTGCCCTCACGCGCGACCGCTTCGCCGGCGTTGAGCAGCAGGATGCGATCGGCCAGCGTCATGGCCTCGACCTGGTCGTGCGTGACGTAGATGGTGCTGGCGCGGCCGAAGTCGCGGTGGATCTTGGCAATCTCGAAGCGGGTCTGCACGCGCAACGCGGCGTCGAGATTGGACAAGGGCTCATCGAACAGGAAGACGCCGGGCTCGCGCATGATGGCGCGCCCGATGGCCACGCGCTGGCGCTGGCCGCCCGACAGGGCCTTGGGCTTGCGGTCCAGCAGGGCCTGCAGCTGCAGCTTGGCGGCCACGCCTTCGACCTTGCCGCGGATGGTGGCCTTGTCGACGCCAGCCAGGCTCAGGCCGAAGCCCAGGTTCTCCTCGACGCTCAGGTGCGGGAACAGCGCATAGCTCTGGAACACCATGGCCACGCCGCGCTTGGCGGGCGGCGTGTCGTTCATGCGCTGGCCGCCGATGCGCAGCTCGCCCGCGCTGATCTCCTCCAGGCCCGCCACCATGCGCAGCAGCGTGGACTTGCCGCAGCCGCTGGGGCCGACGAAGACGCAGAACTCGCCGTCGCGGATGTGCAGGTCGACGTTGCGGATGACGGGCACGCCACCTGCGTAGGTCTTGCAGACGGAGCTGAGTTCGATGCCGGCCATGGGGGCTTTCGTTGGGCGTTCAGGGTTGCAGCAGGCGCTGCACGCGGGCGTCCACCCTGCGCAGGGCGGTGGCGGCGTCGACCTTGCCGATCAGCACGCCCTCGATGGCCGTGCCCACCCAGTCGTAGATCTCGGCGCCATGGTCGGCGATGGGCATGGGGAAGTTGCGCTCGTGGCTCATGGCCAGGAAGGCCGCGCTGTCCACGCCGCGCCTGGCCTGGGCCTGCACGGCCAGCTCGGCCATGCCCTTCAGCGCCGGGTAGGTGACGCCGGCCTCGGCCACCAGGCGCTGACACGTCGGCGTGGCCATGAAGCGCACCCACTGCCACGCCTCTTCCTTGACCTTGGAGCCGGCCCAGACGGAGTCGCCCAGGCCGTTCATCATGCTGGCCCGCTTGCCGATGGGCCCCACCGGCAGCGGCACCCAGGCGTGGCGGAAGCGCGCGTTGCGAGCGAAGTTGGCGATCATCCAGGAACCCTCGGGCACCATGGCCGCCTTGCCGGCGATGAACATGGCGGCCGAGCCCAGCGAGCGGGTCAGCTCGAAGGGCGCCGACACGCCCTTGGCCGGCAGGCTGGCGATGTAGCCGATGGTCTGGGCCAGGCGCGGGTCGTCGTAGTGCAGGCGCGGCGACCAGGGCTGGTCCTGCAGCGTGAAGCCGGTGGACGCGGCGAAGTGGCTCCACTCGGTCTGGCCCAGGGCGCCGCCGGGGCCGGGGGTCTGGAAGCCGTAGACCTTGACGCGGCGGCGGTCGAAGCCGGGCTCGGCGGCGGAGCGGCCGTCGCGGTCGCGCGCGAGGCGGCGGGCGATGCGCTCGAAGCTGCCGCCGTCCACCGGGTTCCAGGTCATGGACCAGAGCTCCTCGCGCGTGACGCCGGCCCGCTCGGCCATCTCCAGGTTGACGGCCAGGGCCACCATGTCCCAGTCCTTGGGCAGGCCGTACTGGCCGCCGGACCGGCCCCAGATGTTGAAGGCGCCCGACACATAGGACTCGGGATCCAAGGGCTCGCGCTTCAGATACGGGCCCAGGTCCAGCAGCTGGCCGTTCTTCATCAGCTCGGGGAACTTGGCCAGATGGTTGACGAAGACGTCGGGCGCCGTGCCGGCGATGAAGCCGGTGGACAAGGCCGTCCAATAGTCGGCCCAGCCGGCCTGCTGGAACTTGATGGTGATGCCGGGGTGCTGCTGCTCGAAGCGCTGGGCGCACTGGCGGTAGGCGGGCTGCTGGTCGGAGTCCCACAGCATGTAGCGCACCTCGACGGCCTGGGCCAGCGATGAGGCGACCAGACAGGCCAGGGCCAGGCATGCGGCAAGAAGTCGCTTCATCGTCACTTGCCCCCGCTGTGCTGCACCGACTCGATGACGCGCCGACCGAACACCGCCAGCAGCAGCAGCACCGGCAGCAGCGCGACGACGGTGGCCGCCATCAGGCCGGTCCAGTCCGGCTGGCCCTGGGGCGTCTGCGACTTGAAGGTCTGCAGGGCCACGGTCAGCACCTGGTGGGCCTCGTCCTTGGCGACGAGGTAGGGCCAGAAGAACTCGTTCCAGAGGTTGATGCCGGTCAGCATGGCGATGGTGGCCAGTGCCGAGGACGACAGCGGCAGCACGACGCGGGCAAAGATGTAGGCGTGCGAGGCGCCTTCCAGCAAGGCCGCCTCCTCGATGTCGTGCGGGATGGCGAGGAAGAACTGGCGCAGGAAGAACACCGAGAAGCCCTGCATCAGGCAGAAGGGCGCCACCATGCCGACGAAGGTGTCGAGCCAACCCAGCTCCTTGATGAGGATGAAGTTGGGGATGAAGGTGACGACGCCCGGCACCATCATCGTGCCAACGAAGAGGGCGAACAGCAGGTTGCGGCCCGGGAAGCGCAGCCGCGCAAAGGCATAGGCCGCCATCGCCGCGCAGCCGACCTGCAGCACCACGATGACGACGGTGAACAGCACCGAGTTGGCCAGCGCCCGCAGGAAATTGATCTCGGCCCCGGAGCCGCCGACCGCCAGACTCTGCTCCGGCGACAGCAGGCCCAGCACGCGACGGAAGTTCAGCAGCGTCGGGTCGCGCGGCAGCAGCATCGCGGACTGGTCGTAGAGCTGCTGAGGCGGCACCAGCGCCGTCTTCAGCGCGAACCACAGCGGCAGCAGCGTGACCAGCAACATGCCCAGCAGCGCGCCCCATGCGAGCAGCCGACCGAGTGACCAGCGTTGACCGGCGGCACTCATGCCAAATCGCTTTCGTTCGCGCGCATGACGCGCATCTGCACGACGGTGTAGGCCAACATCACGAGGCACAGCACCATCGACATCGCCGAGGCATAGCCCATCTTGTAGAAGCTGAAGGCGTTCTGAACGATGTAGTAGACGATGACCTGGGTGGCGTCCAGCGGCCCGCCCTTGGTCGTCACGGCGATGGTGTCGAAGATCTGGAAGGAGCCGGTCACGCTGGTCACCAGCACGAAGACCATGACGGGCCTCAGCAACGGCAGCGTGATGCGGCGGAACATCTGCCATTCCGACGCCCCCTCCAGCCCGGCCGCCTCGTACAGCGAGCGCGGGATGTTCTGCAATCCCGCCAGGAAGAGCAGCGCCACCAACCCCATGTGGCGCCAGATGTTGACGGCGGCCACGGTGAGCAGTGCCTGGTCCACACCGCCGAAAAAGGGCTGGCGGTCGACGTCCAGCGTGGCCAGCATCTCGTTGGCCCAGCCCAGCAGCGGGTCCAGCATCCACAACCAGATCATGGCGACGAGCACGTTGGACAGCAGATAGGGCAGCAGCACGACGGACTTGACCCACAGCGAGCGCGTCAGCCTGTCCATGGCGACGGCCAGAAACAGGCCGAACGCGATCTGCAGCGGGATGTTCAGCAGCACATACCAGGCGCTGAGCTTCATGCCCTGCCAGAAGCCGCCGTCCCGCAGCAACTCGGCGTAGTTGGCCAGGCCCACGAAACGCGGCTCGCGCAGCAGGTTCCAGTCGGTGAAGCTGATCGCGAAGGCACGCCAGGTCGGCCAGGCATGGAAGAGCAGGAAGCCGATGAAGGCCGGCCCCACCAGCGCGAAAGCAGTCAGCGTCTCGGCCCGGCGGGCGGAGTCGAAAGCGGCGACAAAGGGGGCGAGAAGGCGGCTCACGATTGCTGCATTTTCGATCAATGCACTCATTCTGGGCGCTTTTGCAATCGTTTGTATTCGGGATTGTCCCAAGCTTCAGAAACCGGGCTGACGTGGAGCTTCCCACGGCGGCCCACCCCGTTTTCCACAGCCTCCCAGGCCCTCGACAAGCCCGCGGTACGCCCCGGAGCAAGCTACCGAATCAAACCCGCAATCATTCAAGACTCCAAGTCTGCATTGAGAACTCACGAAGCAGAACAGAGGCCGCCCCGCGCGGCCCCACGCCCTCGACAGCGGCGCTGCCGCCGCCCGCGAGGCGCACCTTCGCCGGTTGCCCCGCACCGACATTGCTCGTTTTCCCTAGCATTGCAATCGATTGCTTTTTTTGCACAGCGAACCTATTCTTCGACGCAAATGAGAAATGGCGCCACCGTGGTCGGCGCCTCGCGACAAACCAATCCAACGAAGGAGACAACGTGAAGTCCATGTCCGCCCGCCACCCCACCCTCACTCCGCTGGCCCAATTGCTGGCCACCTCGTTCGCCGCCCTCGCTCTGCCCGCGATGGCGCAGACCACGGACCCCGCCAAGTCCGACGTCGTCGGCCTGGAACGCGTCGTCACCACCGCCACCTCGTCTGCCAAGTCCAAGATGCGCAGTTCGGTCTCCGTGACTGACGTCGACCAGGAGCAGGTGCAGGCGCTGGGCGCACGCACCGAGGCCGAGGTGCTGCTGCTGATCCCCGGCATCCGCACCAACCCCGATTCCGGCGCCGGCGGCAACGCCAACATCTCGGTGCGCGGCCTGCCCATCTCGTCGGGCGGCTCCAAGTACGTGCAGTTGCAGGAAGACGGTTTGCCAACCGTGCAATTCGGCGACATGAACTTCGGCAACAACGACTACTGGATTCGCTTCGACACCAACGTCGACCACATCCAGACGCTGCGTGGCGGCTCGTCGTCGGTGTTCGCCTCGCACGCCCCGGGCGCCGTCATCAACTACATCAGCAAGACGGGCAAGCAGACCGGCGGCAGCATCGGCATCTCCCAGGGCCTCAATTTCAAGGAAACCCGCGTCGACGGCGACTACGGCGCCAAGCTGGCACCGGACCTGTACTACCACGTCGGCGGCTACTACCGCCAGGGCGAGGGCGCCCGCCACGGCACCGCGAATGCGCTGCTGGGCTACCAGCTCAAGGGCAACATCACCAAGGAATTCAACGGCACCAAGGGCTACTTCCGCGCCTACTTCAAGGTGCTCGACGAACATGCGCCGGCGAACCCCCAATCGTTCCTGACGGCCAGCCAGTCCGGCAACTACATCGGAAGCTTTGCCAAGGCGCCCAATTTCGACGCAACCCGCGAGTCTGGCGCTTCGATCTACAACGCCACGGTCCCTGGCATCGACCCGGTCACACGCGAGCGCTTGAATACGTCGCTGGTCGACGGCATCACCGTCAAGACCAAGGCGGTCGGCCTGGAGTTCCACAACGAACTGGCCAACGGCTTCACCGTCGATGACAAGTTCCGCATCACGAAAAGCTCGGGTGCCTTCCAGACGCAGTTCTGGGATGTCCAGACCCTGAACAATCTGCTGGGCGGATTCGGCGCCGGTGCGACGGCCCGGTATTTCAACGGCCCGAAGGCGGGCACGACCGTCACCGCTGCCAACCTCGCCACCGGCCTGGTCTCCAAGAGCGCGGCCATCAACACGCAGCTGCCCGACATGGGCAATCTGGTGAACGACCTTTCGGTCGCCAAGCAGATGAAGACCGACATCGGCACCCTGGACCTGCGGGGCGGTATGTTCTATTCACGCCAGAACGTCGTGCAGCGCTGGATGATCAGCGAGCGCGTGGTCGAAGCGGCCGCCAACGGTGCCGTCATCGACGTCTACGACGCCGCCGGAGCCGCACTGACCACGGCAGGCCTGACCGGCTACAACAACCAGTGGGGCGGCTGCTGCGCCCGCGACATCGACACGCGGTTCACGACGACGGCCCCCTACCTGTCGGCCAACCTCGGCTCCGGCAATCTGGACCTGGACGCCGGCATCCGGCGCGAGAACTTCAAGGCCAACGGCAACTACGCTGCGGGCAGCTCGCAGGCCTACGACGTCAACGGTGACGGCAAGATCAGCGGTGCCGAGAAGAACGTCTTCCTGATCGATCCGAACCTCCCGCGCGGCCTGGCCAACTACGCCACCAACTACACCAACTACTCGCTGGGCGCGAACTACCGCCTGACCAGCGACCTGAGCGCCTTCGTTCGCTACAGCAAGGGCACCCGCGCCGTCGCCGACCGCCTGCTGTTCTCGTCCAACATCGATGCCGCCACGGGCCAGCTGACGGTCGGGGGCAAGGCCGCGGTGCTGGCACCGGTCAAGCAGTCCGAGGTGGGCGTGAAGTACCGCGGCGTGGCCGACTGGGGCAACTACGGCCTGGCAGCCACGCTGTTCCACTCGACCACCACCGAATTCGACTATGACCAGACCCGCCAGGACGACCCGAGCAAGCCCAACTACCAGGGCCCCAAGCTCAACGTGCTGGGCTACAAGGCGGATGGTCTCGAGCTGGAAACGGCCGGCGGCATCGGCAACTTCGCGCTGAACTTCAACGTCGTGTACTCGAAGGAAGTCATGACGTCCAACCTGGGCGACGCCAGCCAGGTGGGCAAGACTTCCGGTGGGGTGCCGAAGTGGCGCTACACCATCTCGCCCCGATACGCGATCGGCGACCTGACGCTGAGCGCGACGGTGCGAGGCCAGGGCGAAGTGTTCGCGGACAACAGCAACACGACCAAGATCAAGGGCCACTACATCGTCAGCGCCGCAGCCAACTACGACTTCGGCGGTGGACTCTCGGGCGGATTGACCGTCAACAACCTGCTCAACAAGGTCTACCCGACCGGCGGCGGCGGGTTCATCGGCGGATCGACCACGATCTTCGGTGCTGGACTCGAGAACGGGCGCACGATCAACGCCAACGTGCGGTACAGCTTCTGATCCCGGCGGGTCGCCCGCCCTCTTCTGCTCCGGCCGGCACTGCGCGACGCAACGCCGGCCGGCGTTTCTTCTGGGCAACTGCTCGCGTCATCATCGCAACCTCGTCAACGCGTCCCGAGCCATGACACCCCATCCCCGTTCGCTGCGCCACATCGTCATCGTCGGCGGCGGCTCCTCCGGCTGGATGGCCGCCACCTCTCTGGCCACCGCCCTGGCCTCGCGACATTGCGCCATCACCCTGGTGGAGTCCGACGAGATCGGCATCGTGGGAGTTGGCGAGGCCACCATCCCGCCCATCCGCACCTTCAACCAGACCCTGGGCCTGAACGAGGCGGAGTTCATGCGCCGCACCCAGGGCAGCTTCAAGCTCGGCATCCAGTTCGTGGATTGGGGGCGACAGGGCCAGCAATACTTCCACCCCTTCGGCCCGCACGGTGTCGCCTTCGATTACGCCCCGCTGCACCAGCACTGGCTCAAGAGCCGCCATGAAGGCAGCCGCAGCAGCAGCCTCGACGACCACTCCATGGCCTGGGCTGCCGCCCGCCTGAACCGCTTTGCGCCGCCCGAGGCCAACCCGCGGGACGTGCGCTCCACCTACGACTACGCCTACCACTTCGATGCCGGGCTCTATGCGCGCTACCTGCGCGAGGTCGCCGAGGCGCGCGGCGTGCAGCGCGTGGAGGGCCGCATCAGCGCGGTCGAGCTGCGCGCCGCGGACGGCTTCGTCGACCGCGTGCGGCTGGCCGACGGGCGCGACATCGCGGGCGACCTCTTCATCGACTGCTCCGGCTTTCGCGGCCTGCTGATCGAGGAAGCCCTGCAGACGGGCTACGAGGACTGGAGCCACTGGCTGCCCTGTGACCGCGCCGTGGCCGCGCCCTGCGCCCGCGCAGGCGACTTCACGCCCTACACCCGCTCCACGGCCCGTGCCGCGGGCTGGCAGTGGCGCATCCCGCTGCAGCACCGCACCGGCAACGGCTATGTCTACTGCAGCCGCTTCATCGGCGATGACGAGGCCGCCGGGACCCTGCTCAGCCACCTGGACGCACCGGCCCAGGCCACGCCCCGGCCACTGCGCTTCACCACCGGGCGGCGGCGCCAGTTCTGGAACCGCAACGTCATCGCGCTCGGCCTGGCCAGCGGCTTCATGGAACCGCTGGAGTCGACGAGCCTGCACCTGGTGCAGTCTGGCATCTCACGACTGCTGGCCCTCTTCCCCGACCGCGACTTCGATCCCCTCACGACGGCCGAGTACAACCGCATCGGCACCCAGGAGTGGGAGCGCATCCGCGACTTCCTGATCCTCCACTACAAGCTGACCGAGCGCGACGACAGCGAGCTGTGGCGCTACTGCGCGGCCATGTCCATCCCGGACACGCTGCAGTGGAAGATCGATCACTTCAAGCGCCGCGGCCGGCTGGTGTCGGAAGGCAACGACCTGTTCGGCAACCACAGCTGGCTGGCCGTTCACATCGGCCAGTTCAACTGGCCCGAGGCCCACGACCCCCTGGTGGACCTGCGCGGCGTGGACGGAGCGGCCATGCTCGAGCGCCAACGCCTGGCGATGAGCCAGGCCGCGACTTCGATGCCGACACACCAGGCTTTCATCGAACGGCACTGCCGGGCGCCGGACCTCTGACGCCACGGGCGACCGCACAGCCGCCGCCGATCATCCACGCCTCAACGCGACCGCCATGGCCAGCGCCCCTACGCCCCAATACCGCCCTGCCTACCACTACACGCCCGCGGCGAACTGGATGAACGACCCGAACGGGCTGGTCTTCCATCAAGGCGTCTACCACCTGTTCTACCAATACCACCCCGAGGGCCCGACCTGGGGGCCGATGCACTGGGGCCATGCCACCAGCGCTGATCTGCTGCACTGGCGGGAACAGCCCGTCGCCCTGGCCCCGGACGCGCTGGGCATGATCTTCTCGGGCAGCGCGGTGGTCGATCACGACAACCGCTCGGCCCTCGGTCCGGCCGGCACCTCGCCGCTGGTGGCCATGTTCACCCACCACCGCCCGGCCGATGCGCAGGCGGGTGTCGCCTCGCAGGAGAGTCAGGGCCTCGCCGTGAGCCTCGATGGCGGTCGCACCTGGGCCAAGTTCGATGGCAACCCGGTGCTTCCCAACCCGGGCCTGAAGGACTTCCGCGACCCCAAGCTCTGCTGGCTGGCCGAGCAGCAGCGCTGGCTGGCCGTGCTGGCCTGCGGCGACCGCATGCGCTTCTACAGCTCGCCCGACCTGAAGTCCTGGACGCTGGAGAGCGAATTCGCGCACGAGCTTGGCACCGGCGGCGTCTGGGAGTGCGGCGACCTGTTTCCGCTGCGCGCCGCAGACGGACCGATGTACTGGGTGCTGCTGGTGAGCGTGACCCTCGGCGGCCCCAACGGCGGTTCCGGGACTTTGTACTTCATGGGTGACTTCGATGGCCACCGCTTCACGCCGCTGGACACGCAGATCCGCTGGCTCGACTTCGGCCCGGACAACTACGCCGGCGTCACCTGGTCGGGCGTCGATGACCGCGCCCTCTTCATCGGCTGGATGAGCAACTGGCTCTACGCCGCGTCGGTGCCGACGGCCCCCTGGCGCAGCGCGATGACGATGCCGCGCGAACTGCAGCTCCGGCTGGGTGAGGAGGGTCCCCGTGTGGCGTCCGTGCCGGCTCGCGAACTGCTGTCGCTGCAGGGCCCGGTCGCGCTGGCAATGCAAGAGGTCACGCTGCAGGCACCGCTGGACCTCAGTGACGGGCTGCGGGCGGCGGGCAGCGCCTTCGTGCTCCGCCTCGACTTCGCCGTCTTGCGCAGCTTCGCCCTGAAGCTGGCGGGCCCGGCAGGCGACGAACTCGTGATCGGCTACGACCGCGACACCGACGCCTGGTTCATCGATCGGCGCCAGGCCGGCCGGGTCGACTTCCACCCGCAATTCGCCGGCCGCCATTCGGCGCCCCGCCTGGCCAGGACGACGACGGCCGATCTGCAGCTCCATGTCGACGTCACGTCGGTGGAGCTCTTCGCCGACGGTGGACTGACCGCGATGACCAGCCTGTTCTTCCCGCGGGAGCCCAACACATCGATGCGCCTGTCCTCCGAGGCCGGCCTGGCGCTGCGCACGCTGACCCTGCACCCTCTGCGTGCCGATCCCGGGCACGAGGGCCGGGGATGACGCCGTCCTGCGGCCAGGGGTTCAGGCGTCACCGTCCGGCGTGCTCTGGCGCAGTTTCAGATAGACCGGCATGGTGCGCGGCTCGGCACGCTCGCCGCGCAGCTGGCCGAGCAGGGCCTCGACGAGTTCGGCGCCCGCCTCGGCCACCGGCTGGTGCACCGTCGTCAACGGCGGGTCGCAGTAGGCGGCCAACGGCATGTCGTCGTAGCCGATGACGGCCACGTCCGCCGGCACGTTGCGGCCTGCGGCGCGCAGGGCCTGGATGGTGAGCAAGGCCAGCACATCGCTGCAGCAGAACACGGCGTCGAAGTCGCTGCGGGCCGCGCAGAAATCGCGGATCACGCTGGTCGCGACGCCGGGCTCGAAGGCGGCGGGCAGTTCGAGCCCGGCGTCCGCCACCAGTCCGGCATCACCCAGCGCCTGCTGATAGCCCTGCTGGCGCAGCCAGACCTCGGGCAGGCGGGCGTCACCGAAAAAGGCGATGCGCCGACGCCCCAGGCCGAGCAAGTGGCGCGTCGCCAGCGCACCGCCCAGCACGTTGTCGCCACCGACGCTGCAATACAGCTGCTGCGGCATCTCGCCGCCCCAGACCACCAGCGGCAGCTTGCGCGCGGCCATCTCGTTGAGCTGGTCGTGGTGGCGCCACTGGCCGATGAGGATGACGCCGATGGCCTTGCCGGAATCGAACCAGTGCGAGGCCAGGTCCAGGCGTTCGGCGTCCACGCGCGACAGCAGCATGTCGTAGCCGCGGTCGGTCAGTGCGTCGGCGATGGAGCCGACGATGGACAGGAAGAAGGGATCGGAGATGTGCTGGCGGGACTTGGCGTCGTAGGGCACGACGACGGCCACCGTCTTGTTCTCCTGCAGCCGCAGGTTGCGGGCACCGAAATTGATGGAGTAGTTCAGGGAGCGCGCCAGCTCGGCGACACGCTGGCGCGTCTCGGCATTGACGAGCTCGCTGCCGTTCAGGGCCCGCGACACGGTGGACACCGACACGCCGGCCAGGCGGGCGATGTCGACCATCTGCAGGCGGCGCTGCTCGCCGGCGCTGCCGTCGGAGGGTTCTTTGGACTTGGGCATCGCCGGCATCGTCGCAGGGCCGGATGCAATCGACAAGCAGGGCTAGCCAGGGCAAAGAAAAAGGCCGGCATGAAGCCGGCCTTCTCGAATCTCCGGGAAAACCCGGAACAAGCAGGCATCAGTCGCGGGCGTAGATGTCCACGTCCTTGGTCTCGCGGACGAACAGCATGCCGATGACGAAGGTCGCTGCCGCGATGACGATGGGGTACCAGAGGCCGTGGAAGATGTTGCCGTTCTGGGCCACCATGGCGAAGGTGACGGAAGGCAGCATGCCGCCGAACCAGCCATTGCCGATGTGGTACGGCAGGCTCATGGACGTGTAGCGGATGCGCGTCGGGAACAGCTCGACCAGCATCGCGGCGATCGGGCCGTAGACCATGGTCACGTAGACCACCAGCACGAACAGGATGGCGATGACCATCGGCACATTGGCCTTGGCCAGGTCAGCCTTGGCCGGATAGCCGGCGGCCTTCATGGCTTCGCCCAGGTCCTTCTTGAAGGCGGCGATGGCCTTGGTGCTGGCCTCGTCGAACTTGTGCTCGGTCAGCTTGCTGGCCGTCGGGACGGCGATTTCCTTCTCGCCGACCTTGACGATGGTCGGCGCACCGGCCGGGGCTTCGACGGTCTCGGAACTGGCCGACGAGCCGGCCAGTGCGCGCTTGGCGATGTCGCAGGCGCTGGTGAAGTCCACTTCACGGGCGATGGGGCTGCCCTGGAAGGAGCAGCTGGCCATGTTGGTGCTCAGGGTGACCTTGGAGGTTTCCTGGGCCTTGGCAAGGTCCGGGTTGGCCGCGGCGGTCAGGGCCTTGAACAGCGGGAAGTAGGTCACCGCGGCCAGCAGCAGGCCGGCCATGATGATGGGCTTGCGGCCGATCTTGTCCGACAGCGTGCCGAAGATGACGAAGAAGGGCGTACCCAGGATCAGGGAGATCGCGATCCAGATGTTGGCCTGGGTCAGGTCGACCTTGAGCACCGACGTCAGGAAGAACAGCGCATAGAACTGGCCCGTGTACCAGACCACGCCCTGGCCGGCGACCAGGCC
This sequence comes from uncultured Comamonadaceae bacterium, assembly GCA_966111775.1. Lineage (GTDB taxonomy): Bacteria > Pseudomonadota > Gammaproteobacteria > Burkholderiales > Burkholderiaceae_C > Pelomonas. Next base: position 42,863 of record CBHWBD010000016.1, read on the forward strand.
GAAGAGGGCCAGCAGCACGATCTTCAGGTTCTTCCACTGGCCGAAGGACTCGGACAGCGGCGCCTTGGAGGTCTTGCCCTCGGCCTTCATCTTCTGGAAGGCGGGCGATTCGTTCATCGAGAGACGAATCCACACCGAGATGCCCAGCAGCAGGATGGAGACGATGAAGGGAATGCGCCAGCCCCACTCGGCGAAGTCCTTGTCCGGCATGGAGTTCTTGACACCCAGGATGACCATCAGCGACAGGAACAGGCCCAGGGTCGCCGTGGTCTGGATCCACGAGGTGTAGGCGCCACGCTTGCCGTGCGGCGCATGCTCGGCCACATAGGTGGCCGCGCCGCCGTACTCGCCGCCGAGTGCCAGGCCTTGCAGCAGGCGCAGGCCGACCAGGATGACCGGAGCCGCGGCGCCGATGGTGGCGTAGGTGGGCAGCACGCCGACGATGAAGGTCGACAGACCCATGATCAAGATCGTCACCAGGAAGGTGTACTTGCGACCGATCATGTCGCCGAGGCGGCCGAACACCAGCGCGCCGAAGGGGCGCACGATGAAGCCGGCGGCGAAGGCCATCAGCGAGGCGATGAAGGCGGCGCTGGGGTCCAGGCCGGCAAAGAACTGCTTGGCGATGACCGCCGCCAGGGAGCCGTAGAGGTAGAAGTCGTACCACTCGAACACCGTGCCCAGCGAGGAGGCGAAGATGACCTTCTTCTCCTCCGGGGTCATCGGCGCGGCGGCGCTTGAAGTCGCAGTTGCCATGAAATGTCTCCGTCAGTTGTCGGGCCGCCCCACAGGCTTCCCTCGGCGTGACTATTCACACCGCCTCTGACCGTGTTCTGACGCCAGTCTGAATCGAGACTGACAAACTCCGCAGCAACCCGGGGTTCGCATTTCTCAATGCGAGAACAAACGACCCTCGCGGGTAAATCCTGAGACGTTTTGAATCATGTCTGCCGGCCTGCATGCCGGCAGTCCTTCGCGAGGCGTCGAACAAGCCGCAGTGGCTTGTTCTCGGTCCGCGCTCAGTGTTTGCGCGTGACCCCGGGCCGGGCCTGGGCGGCCGACTCCCAGACGCCGCTGCGAAACCACGGGTCACCGTCCATGGCAGCGCGCAGCATGGGCAGGGCGTCCTGGCCCCAGAACAGCCGGCCCTCGACTTCGAGGGTCGGCACGCCGAAGACGCCGCGCGCCCGCGCGGCGT
>CBHWBD010000017.1:0-43391 GCA_966111775.1 uncultured Comamonadaceae bacterium
CATGTCCCGCCCACCCGTCCCCCCGTTCTCGCTGACCACCGCCATGCAGAAGGTGCGCATGGCCGAAGACGCCTGGAACAGCCGCGACCCCGCCCGCGTCGCCCTGGCCTACACGCCGGACAGCCGCTGGCGCAACCGCTCGCAGTTCGTCAACGGCCGGGCACAGATCGAAGCCTTCCTGACTGCCAAGTGGACCCGCGAGCTGGACTACCGTCTCATCAAGGAGATCTGGGCCCATGGCGAAGACCGTATCGCGGTGCGCTTCGTCTACGAGTGGCACGATGCCGATGGCCAGTGGTGGCGCAGCCACGGCAACGAGAACTGGGCCTTCGATGACCAGGGCCTGATGCACACGCGGCACGCCAGCATCAACGACGTGGCCATCACGGCGCCGCAGCGGCTGTTCCACTGGTCCCGCGACGACTTGGGCCGCCGCCCGGACGACCATCCCTCCCTGACCGCGTTGGGGCTCTAGCCATGCGCCCGGCCAGCGACATCGCCTTCACGCCAAGCGTCAAGGCCTTGCAGACCCGCAAGGGCTCGCGCCACGCCTACGCCCGCATGGAACAGGGCGGCGGCTGGGAGAGCCGCATCACGCCGGACCTCAAGGCCGAGATCGAGGCGCAGATCAGCGTCATGCTGGCCACGGCCAATGCCGAGGGCCAGCCCTATGTGCAGCACCGCGGCGGCCCGCCGGGATTTCTTCGCGTGCTGGACGAGCACACCCTGGCCTTCGCCGACTTCGCCGGCAACCGCCAGTACATCACCCAGGGCAACCTGGCCGAGAACCCGCGCGCCTTCCTCTTCCTGATGGACTACGCCGAGCGACGGCGCATCAAGATCTGGGGCCACGCTCGGGTCGTCGAGGGCGACGATGCGCTGATGGCGCGGCTGATGCCGCAGGGCTATCCGGCCCGGCCCGAGCAGGTCGTGCTGTTCGACGTGCAGGCCTGGGACGTGAACTGCCCCAAGCACATCCCGCAGCGCTTCGAAGCGGCGGATGTGCGGGCCGCCATCCAGCAGCGGGACGCGCGCATCGCCGACCTGGAGCGGCAACTGGCGCTTCTGAAAGCAGCTAGCTGATGCGCTCGAAGCGTGGCTTGGTCACGCCATCCACCTCCAGCGAGCCGGTGAACATCTCGTAGGGCCTGACCCACCAGCCGCTGTCGTTGTACAGCGGCCGGTAGACCACGACGATCTCCAGCGTCTCGCTGTGGCGGGCGACGGCAAGGACTTCGTACTCGCCGCCCTTGTAGTGGCGGTAGCGGCCGGGGGCCAGATGGGGGAGCGGAGGCAGGTCTGGACTCATGCCCCCGATTTCACCTCAGGGCTGCTTGAACGCGGGATCGGCTTCGGCGCCCTGCCTCGGCTGCCAGCCCAGGCCGTAGTACTCGCCGCGGTCACGCGCCCAGGGGTCGAAGGCGTTGACGACATGGCTGAGCTCGGGCGCCAGTTCCGGCACGGTGCGCAGCAGCACGCGCTTGAAAGGCGAGACCTCGACGCGATGGCCGTTGCTCTCTTTCGCCTCGAACTGCTTGCCGGTGGGGCCGTTGTTCATCAGCCACTCGATGCCCAGCTGGCCGTAGAACTCGGGGCGGAAGCTGCTGGTGAAGAAGCGGTCGCTGAAGAGGCGGCGCGAGGCGTTCAGGATGAAGACCTGGAACTGCGTCTCCGAGATCGCATAGCCATGCGGCCGCGTGAACTCGGACAGCCAGCCCACCACGGTGTCCACGTCCTCGATGTTGTCCACGACGCTGCCGTCGGGCTTGCCCAGGCAGTCGTTGATGGGGCTGCCGTCAGCGTTCTTCTGGGCGGCCGTGATGACCTTGCCGGCATCGCATTTGTGCTGGCCGTAGACGCTGCGCAGGTCGGCGATGACCTGCTGCTGGCGCGCGCGCTCGGGGGAGTTGGCCGGCAGGCGGGCATCGATGAAGTCGTCATAGCTGGTCAGCTGGCGCAGGCCGTACTGGCGGCGGAACTCGTTGAAGCGCGGCACGCCGTGCTCGCGGTCGCGGATGATGTCCAGGGCCGCGACGTCGATCTTGCCGGTGCTGGACTGCAGCCGCGGGATGGCCAGGTTCTGCAGGAAGGCCGGCGTGTTGCCCAGGGTCAGCAGGCCCAGGCGCTGGCGGCCCATGGACAGGGCCCAGTCGGCCGCGCCTTCGTTGTTCAGGGCTGGCGTGGCCTTGGCGCGGAAGGTCTCGATGACGGGCACCTTGGCGGCGATGCGGTTCGGATCGTTGTCCCAGTGGCGCAGCTCGATGAGATCGGGCACCAGGGCGTGCAGGCGGTAGACGCTGACGAACTCCTCCGGGAAGTTGAAAGGCGAGCCGAAATGGTTGACGCCGCCGTTCACATGGTCGGGGTTGGCGAGGTTCCAGACGTCGTCCTTCTTGGCGTCGTGGCGGGCGAAGAAGCTGTCGTCCTTGTAGACCCGCGCACCCAGGCCGAAGATGCCCGGGCCTGAGGCCAGGGCCGAGTACCACTGGCCGGCCTTCTTGGCATCGGTGCTCTTGCCGTAGTTCTGCACGACGATGGCCTCGAGGGCGTTCTCGACGAGGGGATGGCCTTCGAACAGCCCGCCCCAGTTGGCGTTCATGCCGAGGTAGAGGGGCTCGTCGTAGAGCAGCTGCGTCGTCCACTCGATGGTGTGGATCTTGGCGATCTCGGCGGCAACGACGAGGCGCCCCACCTCGAAGAGCACGTCGGGCGTCACGTCGCGGTAGCGGATGACGGCGGTGGGCTTGGCCGGGTCGCGCAGGCCCGAATCGGCATCGGGCGTGGCCGCGGCACGGCGGCGGAACTCGGCGACGAAGGCGTTGTGCTCGCGCGAGAACACGGTCTGGTAGAAGCCGACGCCGATGCTCCAGTTGTCCGGGAAGGCCGCGGCGCCCTGGCCCGCCCATTGCGGCAGGATGGGATCGCCGGCCGCGAAGACGGGCAGCTGGCCCAGGGCCTCGCCGGCGCCGCCGCGCGCGCCAGGCAGCATCAGCAGCCGGGCCGGGTCGGCCGGATCGCGCTTGACGCGCTGGCGCGAGACCTCGTTGTAGCCATAGATCTGCGAGGCGTCCCACCACGCGGTGTTGTTGTTGGCATGGGTGCGGAAGGCGCGCGCCAGCGGCTTCGTGCCGTCGGCGGCCGTGTAGCGCGGCGGCGCACCGGCTTCGGCCACGAAGGCGCGGTCGATGCGGTCGTCGGGCCGGCAGCCCAGCTTGGCGGCGTCACCGCTGCAACCGACGGCCATCCACTGCGGCTGGTTGCGCCCCTCCTCCATGTGGGAGAACCAGTCGTGCGTCATGAACTGGATCCAGAAGGCCGCCAGCACGTTGAAGAAGGGCGCCTTCTGGTAGTCGCAGTTGGCGTCCACCGAGTTGCCCGGCAGGCCCTGGCCGTCGCGACACTTGGACGGGTCGCTCTGGGCGCGGGTGAAGAGCTTGCGGCTGATCAGCTGAGGGTCGGGCTGCAGCAGGGTCAGGCGGTCGCCATGGCGGTTGCGGGCGAGCTGGTCGTCGCTGATGTCGGGATAGGTGGCCTCGAACTGCACATTGCGCGCGAACGGCGTGCCGGCCGAGCCCATCCTGGGGTTGCGGATGTCGTTGCAGATGCCGCTGAGCTGGCGCCAGCGGATCAGCTCGCCCTGGCAGAGCTGGGCACCGTCGCCGCCCACCGCCGCGTAGAAGGGCGAATCCTTGCCCAGCCGCATCGAGGGCCAGGTCTTGATGGCGGCCCCCGCCACACCGTCGCGACCCAGCGCGTAGTCGGAGAAGCTGCCGGAGTTGTCGAACAGGTTGAACTTGATCAGCTCCATGCGCTGGTACTCGAGGTCCAGCAGGGCACCGTCGACGCCACGGCCGTTGGCGCTGAAATGACTATCGACGCCGGTCGTGCCCGGCATCAGCGTGGACTTGTCGCCGGTGGCCCAGTAGTTGGACCAGTCGACATAAGGCGTGTTGCGGAAGGCCGCGGCCTTGTCGCTGCCGCGGCAGCGGGCGACCTCTTCGCCGACCTTGCCGTTGAAGCGCTCGCCGCGCTCGTCGGCCACCTTGCGGAAGCCGCCGGCCAGCATGGCTGTGCAGTTCTTGGTGTCCTCCACGCTAGCCACGGGCGAGGTGCCGGCGCAGCCGGTCAGCAGGATCACGGGGGCCAGCAGCAGGCCGATGAGGCAGTGCTTCATGAGGTGCTCCTCTGTTGTTCTTCGCGAGATCGCGCAACATAGCGAGGCCGCCGCTGCAGCGTCAATCCTGAGAAGAACGAAAAGATTCACCTTGAGGACGGTGCCGATGCTCCCGTACGACAGCCGCCCGATGGGGCTCAGAGCTTGAACTCGGCGTTGAGCTGGGCGCTCATCGCACTGCGCGTCTCGGCAGCGCGGGTGGTGAATCCGGCGCCCTGTTCAAACTCGTCGACGCGGGTTCGGTCACGAGGCATCAGGTTGCGAAGTGCCAGCCGCCACTTGAAGCGCGCGTTCGGGGTCCAGCTCGATTCGGCACTGAGGTCGTGGCGCCGACTCTCGAAGTAGCGCTGGTTCAATGCGCTGCGCACCCAACCGGCTGGCGAGGCGTTGGCGTTCAGGCTGCAATCCCAACTCGCCCCCGCGGGCACGTAATCCAGACCCAGCTTGGCGCTCCAGCGGTTTTGGCCCGCGAAGCGGTTGTCCGGGCCGGGCACTTCGGCCAGACGGGATCGCGCCCATTGCAGACCGGTGCGCAACTTGAATCTCGGCCAGCCGGGCTCCAACTCGTCCAGGCGCAGGCTGGACTCCAGCCCAAGCCCGCGCACCTCCGCCCTTCCGCGGTTTTCAGGGCGGCTCACATAGCGGGCGGTCGAAGCCCAGGGGACAGTTTGCAGCTGCGTCTCGGTCACGAAAACGTCCCGGATCGAACGGCTGAATGCTTCCACCCTGATGCGGCTGTCGCTGCCCCACTGCTGCTCAAGGGACAGGTTGAAGCCCAGGGAGCGCTCGGGACGGAGGTCCGGATTGCCGGTTGCATCGGCCCGTTCGGCGCTGTTGGGGCCGCAGAGCTGCGCCGGCGGGCAACTGGCCAGCGCGTTGACCTGGGAGGGGCGCTGTCGAAGCTGATCGTAGAAGGGTGCATTGAAGGTACGCGCAACGCTGGCACGGACCTGACTCTTACCGGCCTCGTCGACTTTGTAGGTGGCATGCAGGGAGGGTGCGAACAGCGAGTAGCCGCCCCGTGACTGGATGAATCCATCGTTCACCCTGACCTTCTGGTGCTCGTGGCGAAGCCCGGCATTCATCGCGAAGGCCTTGGAGATCTGGCCGTCGTATTCCACAAAGCCGCTGTAACGCCGGCTGTGTTCACCCTGTGTGGTGCCGAAGGCCAGCAGGCTCAGGTCCGGCAGGTCATTCACCTCGGCACGCAGTTCGCTCTGGCCGTCCCAGGAGCTGACTTCAGCCCCGGCCTTGAGGTCATGGCCGCGCCGGAGTTCGCCATCCGCGTGCAGCCTGAGGTGCTGCAGATGCGTGGTGCGCGCGTACCGTTCGGCGTAGCGGGACAGCATCGAGCCCGTCATCACATCCTGGGCGGCTTGCGCCTGCTCGTGCATGAGCGTGGGCGCCCAACGCAATTCAAGCTTCGGCCCCAGCTCGGTCTCATGCGCCCACAGCAGCTCGCCGGAATAGGAGCCCAGCAGACTGCGCCCGCCCTCCAGCAAAGCATCGACCGGCGGCGCTGCGCCGGCAGAGCCGGTGTAGTGCGTCGCAGCGGCACTGCTGTTGCGCAGCCAGAGGGCGGAGGGACTGACCTCGAGCCTGTTGCGTTCCGGCAGCACCCAGCGCAGCGTCGACGAAGCATTGAGATGCTCCTTCACGGTATCGGAGGCGCCGCCTCCGCCCCAGAGAAGCCGCAGGCTCGCCGGGTCCGCGCCGGCAGCGACGGTCTCCTGCTTGGTTTCGCGCTGTTGGCGTCGACTCGCCGACACCGTGGCCCGGTAGCCAAATCCATCCGCACCGGCAGGACGGTTCAGCGTCCAGGCGCCGCGCGCACTGGAATCCAGTGCTCCACCACCCAGATTCAGCCGAAGCTGTTGCTCAGCGCGCGGGTCGATACGGCGGGACACGATATTGATCGTGCCGGCGATGCCGAAGGCCCCGGTTTCGGCCGTGGCGGACTTGATGATCTCGATGCGCTCCACCTGCGACAGATCCAGGTCGAGGGCAGCTTTGCCATTGGGGGGTGGTGCACCATCCAGCAAGATCTGGGTGTAGCCCGGCAAGCCCATCAATCCGAGACGGCCATCGGCGGCAATGGTGATCGCCGGCTCGTTGCGAAGCATCTGCTCGACGGTGCTGCTGCCGCTGGCGTCGATGTCGCGCCGATCGATGACGATGCGCCCGGCAACCGAGGTTCGGCGCGCGGCGTTCTCGTTTCTCGCGCCTTCAACGGATACGCCGGGTAGCGTGTTCGGCGCCTGCTTCTCGGCGGGTCCATCGGGCGAGCAGGTCGATGTAGCAGCCATGACTGGCGCGTGGGCTGCCAGCACGGTGCAGCAAAGTACAAGGGTCCGACGGATTCCACAGGCGTGGCGCGCAGGTTTTGGCATCGGCCGCGATCTTAGGAATCACCCAAGCCTCCCGGCTTCGTGCCTATTCACACTAGCTCGGCGGCAAGCGACAGGCCCCATCCGCCTTGGACGCCGCCGACTCCTTGCACAAGGCCCGCCAGAGCCGCATCGTGAAGTCCTTGCTGTTCTGCGCCAGGGCCGGCGCCATGCCCACGAACAGATGCCGCCTCTCCACTGCCGGCAGCAGGCGCTCGATCTGGCCCGCCAGGCGCGGGTCGCGCTTGAGCCGGTCGTCGACGAAATAGCTGTGCATCAGCAGCACCGGCGTGCGGCCAGCCGCGATTTTGAGCAGGGCACTCTCATGACTGGGCGCCGGGTCGGCCAGCCAGCCGCGCTCCCGCGCCAGCATCTCCGTGCGCGTGCTGGCCGTGACGCCGATGCGCGCATCGGCCGGCAGGCCGGTGATCTGCTGGCCGTCCCAGGCAACGCCACTGCCGCGGCGCGCATACAGCACGTACTCGACCGCGCCCAGGCTGTAGTCGAACTCGCCGCGCCGCCCTTCGTGGGGCGGCAGGGCCAGCAGGGCCGCGATGGGTCCGCCCTCGCCCACGCCGGCCACGATGTCGATCTGGCTGGCTTCGATCATGGCGCGCAGGCGGCGCACCGGCAGGCGCAGCATCTCGGCCTTCTCCAGGCAGCCCTGCTCGCGCAGCGCATTGCGCATCCAGTCCACCAGCAGCCCGGGTGGCCGCAGGAAATCCTCGCCCTGGCCGCGCATGAAGGGCTCGGCCGGCCCTTCGGGGAAGGCGATGCGCAAGCGCCCGGGACAGGGTTCCGCCAGCACCGCGCTGGTTATGAGGGCCGCAGCAATAGTCAGCACATGACGCCGCACGACCGTCGCGACGACGGACACAATGCCGCGCGAGGTCGACGAGTCCACGCAACCGAGTATGCGGTTGACCCCTCATTTCTGACTGTTTGCAAACGATATGAACCCGTCACGCCGTCAACTACTGCACTTCAGCGCCGCCGCGGCCGGTTTGCTGGCCGCCGCCCGGCCCAGCCAGGCCGCCGATGGAGCGCTGCGGGCGCCGCGGCTGCGCCCGGGCGACACCCTCGGCCTCGTCAGCCCTGCCAATGCCACCTTCGAGCGCGAACCGCTGAAGATGGCCATCGAAGTCGTCCAGGCCCTGGGCTTCAAGGTCAAGCTGGGCGAATTCGTCGCCGCGCGCCGCGGCCCCTTTGCCGGCAGCGACGCCCAGCGCGCCGCCGACATCAACGCGATGTTTGCCGACGACTCGGTGGCCGGCATCCTGGCCGTGACCGGCGGCTCGGGCTGCAACCGCATCGTCGACAAGCTGGACTACGAGCTGATGCGCCGCAAACCGAAATTCTTCGGCGGCTTCAGCGACCTGACCTGCCTGGTCAATGCCATCCACCGCCAGACCGGCCTCGTCACCTTCCACAGCCCCGTGGCCGTGTCGGAGTGGAACGACTACTCGGTGCAGAGCTTCCGATCCGTCGTCATGAACGCCGAGGCCGCGACGCTGCGCAACCCGGTGGTCAAGTCCGTGGACGACCTTATCGCCCGCGAGGAACGCATCACCACCTTGCGCGCCGGCAAGGCCCAGGGCCGGCTGGTGGGCGGCAACCTGACCGTGCTGGCCTCCATGGCCGGTTCGGCCTATTTCCCCGATTGCCGCGGCGCCCTGCTCTTCCTCGAGGACATCAACGAATACATCTACCGCATCGACCGCTGCCTGTCGACGCTGCGCCTGGCCGGCGCGCTGTCGTCGCTCAGCGGCGTCGTGCTCGGCCGCTTCACCAAGTGCGAGCCGGGCGAAGGCTATGGCAGCCTGACGCTGGACGAGGTCTTCGACGACTACCTGCTGCCGCTCAACATACCCGTCTACCGCGGCGCGGCCATCGGCCACATCAAGCGCAAGCTGACGGTGCCGGTGGGCGCGCCGGCGGAGATCGATGCAGAGGCAGGAACGATCCGGCTGCTGCAACCGGCCGTCATTTGACGCAGGCCGACGCGCTCAGGCCATAGGGCTTGAGCAGCTCCGCCGTGCGCCCGCTGCGGCACAGCTCCAGCAGCGCCTTGGCGAAGACGGCCGCCGTCGCAGCATCGACGCGCTCCTTGTTCAGGCCGAAGGCATAGCCGAAGGTCTTGACCTGGCCCGCCGGTCGCAGGCCGCTCATGCCGTCCTCGCGCATCAACTGCTGGGCGACCGCCTCGTTGGCCAGGGCCAGGCCGTCCTCGCCATAGCGGCCGGCGGCGAGCTTGCGCAGCACCGCGCGGTTGTCGGTCTCGATCTCGGTCCGGGCGCCCGGCACCGCGTGGATGAGGGCGGTCGCCGCGTCCTGTGCGCCCGAGGGGCCGTAGACGCCGATCACGCGGCCGGCCAGGACACGGTTGTCGCCGTCAAAGTTCAAGGTGCTCGCGCTGCGTGCAAACAGCAGATAGCGCGCATCGATGACGGGCGGCGAGACATGGAACTTGGGGCGAGTCGTCGGCGGCGTGACGACGGCGAACACGCCCTCGACCTCGCCCGCCTGGCCCATGCGCAGGGCACGCCGCCAGGGCAGCACCTCGACGCTGCAGCGCCAGTCCAGCTTCGCGCAGACGGCCTGCATCACGTCGACCAGGGGCCCGGCCGGCCGGCCTTCGATCTCGTAGCTGTAGGGCGGCAAAGGCTCGGCCACGAAGCGCAACTCCGTCGCCGAAGCCAGCGTGGCCATGCCTGCCAGACTCGCCACAGCGGCCGCCACCCATCGCCTGCCCATGCTCACCCTCATGGGCGCCGAGGATAGGCGATCAACGCTGCGCCGCCACCCAGTTCACGAGGGCATCCAGCACCGGCCGGCCCTTGCGTGCGGCCTCGGGATGGTTGAGCAGGGCGACGAAGACCCAGGGCCTGCCGCCGGCATCCGGCACGAAGCCCGCCAGGCCGACAGCGTCGCGCAGGGTGCCGGTCTTGAGCCGCGCCTGGCCACTGGCCGGGCTGTCCTTGAGCCGCCGCGAGAGCGTGCCGTCCAGGCCTGCGATGGGCAGGGTGCCGAGCAGCTCGGGCGCCTGGGCGCCACGCTGGCCCGCACGCAGCACGCCGGCCAGCAGGGCCGGGCTGACGCGCTCGCTGCGCGACAGGCCTGAGCCGTTGTCCAGCACCAGGGCCGCCGCATCGACCCCATGTCCCGCCAGCCAGCCGCGCACGACGCGCTCAGCCGCCACCAGCGTCGGCTCATCGCCCTTGGCCGCCTGGGCGCCCAACTGCAGGTAGATGAGGCGGATCAATGCGTTGTCGCTGCGCTTCATGACGCCGCGCAGCACCTCGGCCAGAGGCCGGCCGCGGTGGGTCGCCAGCACGACGGCGTCGGCCGGTGCGGCAGCCTCCACGTCACCCGCGCCCAGGGTTCCGCCAAGCTCGGCCCAAAGCTGGCGCACGGCATGCGTGACCAGCCATTGCCGGTCGACGATCTGCAGCGGCGCGCGCTGGTGGCAGCCGGCCGGGAAGGCCCCTTGCAGCTTCAGCGCCCAGCCGTCCCCCGCGGGCTGCACGGCGGCGGGTTTCCAGTCCTCGTCCCAGTCCTTGCACAGGCGGTCGGACAGCGTCATGGCGCTGGCGTCCACGCTCAACCCGGGCAGGGCCGGCAGGGTGCGCGCGGCGACACCGTTGGCCGCAGCCTGCAGCTCGAAGTCGAGCAGGCTGCCATTCAGGTGCAGGGCGTCGGGGATGACGTTGTAGTCGAACTCGGGAGACTCATCGAAGGGCGGCAGGCCGACGTCAAAACGCGTCGGCTTGAACAGCGTGCGATCGACGACGAGGCCGCCGCGGATCTCGCGCACACCGCTCTCGCGCAGCTGGCGCAGCAGCCACCACAGGGCCGGCCAGTCGAGGTCGGGGTCGGCGCCGCCGCGCAGAATCAGCGGACCGCCGATGACGCCGTCGACGGGTGCCGAAGCGGCCAGCAGCTCGGTGCGTCCGCGCTGGTTGATGCCCAGCTTGTCCAGCGCGACGGTGGCCGTCACCAGCTTCATCGTCGAAGCCGGCGCCATCGCATCGGCTGCGCGGCGCTGCAGGGCGGGGCGCGAGCCGTCCAGCGGTTGCAGCACAAAGCCCAGGCTGTCGGCGGGCAGGCCGGCCTTGTCGAGGGCCGCCTGGACGGGATCGGGGACGGTGGTCGTCGCGCAGCCGGCGAGGGCCAGCACCGCGGCAAGCAGCCAGCAGCGCATCAGAGCGCTCCCAGCCGATGCGCCACCAGACGGGCCAGGGCCACGTCCTCCAGACCGATGCCGACGCTCTTGTAGACGACGATGTCCTCGGAGCCGCGCGGCCGGGGGCTGACGATCAGCTCACCCAGTTCAACAACGCGCTCACTGATGACACCAGGGCCGGCCTGGACGAGGTCACCGGCTTCCTGCTGGGCAGCGGTGTGCCACTCCACGGCGATGAGGGCGGCGCGGGCCAGCAAGGCATCGTCCAGCTCGCGCGCCGAGGCCGTGCTGGAACCGACGGCGGCGACAAAGGCACCGGGCTTCACCAGCGCGCCTTCGAACAGCGGCGTGGCCGAGCGCGTGGCCGTCACGATGACATCGGCCTGGCTTGCCGCGGTGACCGAGTCGACGGCCTGGACCGGCAAGCCCAGGGTGGCCTGCAACTCGGCGGCAAAAGCCTCCGCGCCCGAGCGCGCACAGACCAGCACGCGCTCGAAGCGCCGCACCCGCGTCAGTGCCTCGGCATGTGCCCGACCCTGGATGCCGGCACCGAACACGGCCAGCGTCTTCGCTTCCGGCAAGGCCAGCAGGTCGGCCGCCACGGCGCTGGCCGCGGCCGTACGCAGCCGCGTGAACTCGTTGGCCTCCAATGTGGCCAGGGCCGCGCCGGTGTCCGCCGAGAACAGGCTGACCAGGAAGTTGTACCTGCCGTTGCGCGCCGAATAAACCTTGGTGCCGAGCACCGCCGGCAGCTCGCCATCGGCGAAGAGGATGGCCCCCATGGCGCTGATGGCCAATGCGGCGCCCTCATGGCTGGCGGTGGCGCGATGCCGGGCCAGTACCTGGGCCTGGCCGCGGCCATGCTGGGCAAAGGCGGCGCGCAGGGCGCCGACGGCGCCGTCCGGGTCAAGCGTGGCCGCAACTTCGGCCTCGGTGATCAATCGCATCAAAAACCTCCACCGGCACTGTAGAGGGGCCGCGGCGCACCGCGCGCGTGCTTCTCGACCGACACGCATTCCCGCAGGTTATGTACCGCCCACAAGCATTCATTGAAAACCGCGCAACACCTGGGGTGCCGCCCTCTGGGCGCGCCCCCGCGCGACGGCGAACATCGGCCGCAGTCACATCACACCAGGAGTCGTTGAGATGAAGTTGAATCGTCTGGTCGCACAGCTCGCGGTAATCGGTCTGGCCGCTCATGCCGGCGCGGCGCTGGCTCAGAGCGACAGCAGCAAGCTGGAGCGGGTCGAGGTCACCGGGTCCAGCATCAAGCGGGTGCAGGACGAAGGTGCCCTGCCGGTGCAGACGCTGAGGGCCTCCGACCTGGCCCGGCTCGGTGTCACGACGGCCGAGCAGTTGCTTCAGCAGCTCAGCGCCAACGGCAACGGCATCGACAACCTCGCCACCAACCAGGGCGGCGACTTCACGGCCGCCACGTCCGGCACCAAGCCGCACAACAACGGCGCCTCCGGTGCGTCGCTGCGCGGCCTGGGATCGCAATACACCCTGGTGCTGCTCAACGGCCGGCGCCTGTCCACCCACGGCCTGAACGGCCAGTCGGTCGACCTCAACGGCGTCCCGCTGGCGGCACTGGACCGGGTCGAGATCCTGAAGGATGGCGCCTCGGCCATCTACGGCACCGACGCCATCGGTGGCGTCATCAACTTCATCCTGAAGAAGGACTACCAGGGCCTGGAAGCCACCGTCTCGACCGACCAGACCCAGCACGGCGGCGGCGACATCACGCGCGGTTCGGTGCTGTTCGGCGCCGGCAACCTGGCCACCGACAAATTCAATTTGATGGCGGCGCTGACCTATGACGACAGTCAGCGCCTGCGCGGCAGCCAGCGCGACTTCCACAACGGCATCCAGCCCGGCCGCGGCCTGTTCCCGGACACGACGGGCACGCCCTACGCCAACATCGGCGCAGCCAGCGGCACGGCGCTCGGCGCCAACTACAAGCTGCCGGGCGACCCGCAGAGCTACAGCCGCGCCAGCTACCTGGGCCTGACGGGCAAGTGCGACAGCGTGCCGAACATGTACGCCTACCGCGGCGACGTGACCGGCAGCAATGCCTTCAACAAGGCCTGCTCCTACGACTACGGCAAGAGCTGGAGCCTGATGCAGCCGGTCAAGAACACCAACCTTGTCGCCCGCGGCAGCGTCGCCGTGGATGCCGACACGACGGCCTTCGTCGAGGCCGTGGCCTCGCGCAGCAAGTCGCTGGTGGAGTACACCGAGATCCAGCTCACCTCGGGCGCCTACAACTACCCGGCCAGCGGCCCCTACTACCAGAACCTGGCGGCGCTGCTGCCCCAGTACTTCCGGCTGCCGACCGATCCCAACGACGGCCGCGCGGTGTTCGATCCGACCAAGCCCGAGCGCATCCGCTGGCGCTGCATGGCCTGCGGCCCGCGCCAGCAGGAGACGACCACCGACGCCTCGCGCGTGCTGGCTGGCGTTGACGGCCTCTTCGCGGGCTGGGACTACAAGCTCGGCGTGTCCGCCGCGGCGAGCAAGGCCAACACGGTCTACGGCAGCGGCAATATGTTCACGCAGAAGCTGACCGACGCGATGGCCACCGGCAAGATCAACCCCTTCCTGCTGCCCGGTCAGACCCAGACGGCCGAGGCCATGGCCCTGATCGACGGCGCCAGCGCCCGCGGCTACAACCTGTACGGCGGCAAGGCCACCGTCACCCAGGTCGACGGCGTGATGTCCAAGGAGATCTTTGCGCTGCCCGCCGGCCAGGTCGCCGCGGCCCTCGGCTTCGACGTGCGCCGCGAGACCTACCGTTTCACGAACGGTCAGCCCAGCGCGCCAGCCGTCAACGGCGTCACGTCGGTGCCCTCCCTGGACCGCGTCACGCGCAACATCAAGGCCGTCTACGCCGAGCTGCAGATTCCCATCGTCAAGAACCTGGACCTGCAGCTGGCCGCCCGCTACGACCGCTACAACGACTTCGGCAGCACCACCAACCCCAAGGCCGCGCTGCGCTGGCAGCCCGCCAAGGAAGTGCTGCTGCGCAGTTCCTACAGCAAGGGCTTCCACGCGCCCGACTACGACCCGCTGTACGGCGGCGACACCACCGGCCAGTTCAACAGCGACATCAACGACCCGGTGCTCTGCCCGACCGGCAAGGAGGCCACGGGCTGCGGCATCCGTCCCGAGATCACGACGCGCTCAAACCCCAACCTCAAGCCCGAGAGAAGCAAGCAGTACTCCCTGGGCATCGTCGTGTCGCCGATGGAGGGCTTCACCGCCAGCCTCGACTACTGGAACATCGAGATCAACAACCGCATCTCGGCGCTCTCGGGCCTCGCCCTGATCAACAACTACGAGCGCTACAAGCAGTACGTGGTGCGCGACCCGGTCACCAACGAGATCAACCAGGTCGTCGCGCCCTACTTCAACCTGGCCGGCGACAAGACCAACGGCGTCGACATCAGCCTCAGCTTCACGACCAAGAACGACTGGGGCCGCTGGACGGCGGCGCTGGATGGCACCTACACCAACAGCTACAAGAGCCGCTTCAGCCCGAGCGACCCGTGGGTGGAGCGCGTCAACGACTTCGGTGGCCCCGACTTCGGCTATGACCTCAAGCTGCGCTGGAAGCACAGCGCCAGCATCAACTGGAGCAGCGGCGTCTGGAGCAGCACCTTCCAGCAGGTCTACAGCAGCGGCTACAACGAGGAGGTCGGCGGCTTCGTCGGTTTCACGCCGCCGCAGCTGCAACCCAAGATCTCCAGCTACGCCCTCTACAACCTGACGGGCAGCTACACCGGCATCAAGAACCTGACGCTGACCGCCGGCATCAAGAACCTGTTCGACACCAAGCCGCCCTTCTCGGGCCACAACGTCGACAACGTGGCCGGTGCCGGCTGGGACGCCCGCGTCGGCGACCCGCGGCTGCGCAGCTTCCTGCTGCGCGCAAGCTACAAGTTCTGGTGAGCCAGGCCGGCGGCACGAAGGCAAAGGGGCGCCTGGCGTCCCTTTTTGTTTGCCTGCTGGCCGCCCGGGCGGCAGGCGCTGCGGGCCTGCCCGACCGCGTCGCCGCCACGCTGCGCGAGACCGGCGTGCCCGGCGCCATCGTCGTCGGCGTGCAGGCGGACGGGCAAGGCTTCGCCCACGGCGTGGGTCGGCGCGACCTGCTTCAACCCGACGCGGCCGTGGGTGCCGACACGCTGTTCAAGCTCGGCTCGCTGTCCAAGTCGGTGACCGCACTGGCCGTAGCCCTGCTGGTGGAAGAAGGCAAGCTGGACTGGGACGCGCCGCTGTCGCGCGCGCTGCCCGAGTTGCTGGCCGCCGACCCACGCGTCGCCGCGTTCACGCTGCGCCAATTGCTCGCCCACCGCAGCGGCCTCGATCTCGACCGGCTGGAAGCCCTGCTGTGGCCGCAACCCAATGCCTACACGGCCGTCGACCTGATCGCGGGCATCGCCGCGCTGCGCGCCGACCCGCATGAGGCGCCAGGCTTTCACTACAGCAACGTGAACTACGCGCTGGCCGGCATCGCCATCGCCCGCGCGGCCGGCCAGCCCTTTGGACAATTCCTCGCGACGCGCGTGTTCGCCCCCCTCGGCATGGACTGCACGACCGGCGGCTTCAGCCGCGCCGCGCGGCCCGATCTGGCCCAGCCGCACCGCATGGCCAGTGGCCAGGCCGCGCCCGTACGCACCGATCCCGACGTCATCGACGAAGGCCTGGACGCACCCGTCGGCGGCCTGCGCTGCAGTGCAAGGGGCCTGCGGAACTGGCTGCGCTTTCACCTGTCGCCGCAGGGCCGGCCGCCCGGGCTGAGCGAAGCCGGGTGGCGCGCACTCCACCAGGCCGACGCGGTCGTTGCCCACCGGTTCGCCACCGACGGCAGCCTGCAGGCCGTGGAGGCCTATGGGCTGGGCCTGCAGTTCATCGGCGACGAGCGCGGTCTGCGCATGGACCATTTCGGCGGCCTGGCCGGCGTCAGCGCCTATCTGGCCGTCTACCCGCAGCGGCGCCTCGGCCTGGCCATGGCACTGAATGGCGATTCCACGGCCGCGCGGGCGCGTGTGGTGGCCGAAGTCGAGGCAGCGCTTGGCCTGCCGCCCGCCAACCGCCCGTCGCGGGCCACGCCCAAGCCAGCGGCCGATCCGCTGCCGGCGCCGCCGGCGCCCGCTGCCGGCTGGCTGGGCTGCTACCGCGACCCCTGGTTTGGCACCGTGCAGATCACACCGCAGGGCGAGCGGCTGGTCTGGCGCACCGTGTCGTCACCGCGCCTGGCCGGCCAGCTCGTGCGCACCCCCGATGGCGAAGTGCAGCTCCGCTGGGACGACCCGTCGGTGCAGTCAGACGCACGGCTGGTCGTCACGGCCGAAGGGGTGCGGTTGCAGGCCCTGGGCGCGTCCGACTTCGACTTCTCCGCGCTGCGGCTGCGCCGCGTCGACGACTGCGCTCAACCGCCCGCCGCGGCGACCCGGCCGCAGAGATAGGTCCACACGCAATGCGCGGCGGCCTGGGCAGCGAGCTCGGCGTGGTCGTAGGGCGGTGACACCTCGACGCAGTCCATGCCGACGAAGTTCAACCCGGCCAGCTCCTCCAGCAACGTGAAGACCTGGCCCGTCGTCAGGCCGCCGGGCTCGGGCGTGCCCGTGCCCGGTGCAAAGGCGGGGTCCAGGCAGTCGATGTCCAGACTCAGGTAGAGCGGCGGATGGCCAAGTTCGGCCATCCGATCGCGCACGGCGGCCAGCACCGGCGCCAGCTGGGCGGGCGATTCGAGGCCGCGCAGGTCGCGCGCCGTGTAGATCAGGCCGCCCTGGTCGCGCACATGCTCGCGCGGGCCGCGTTCCGCCGCGGAACGGATGCCGAACTGCACGAAGCCCGCGTTTACCACCAGGCCCTCCTGCATCGCCTCGTACACCCAGGTGCCATGACCGCTGGGCTCGCCGAAGTGATCGGGCCAGGTGTCGCAATGCGCATCGAAATGCAGCACCGCCAGCGGCCGACCGAGGTGGGTGCGGTAGGCGCGCAGCAGGGCCAGCGTGATCGAATGGTCGCCACCCAGCCAGGCGACGTGCTGGCGGGCGATCAGGGCCGGCACCTGGGCCGCCAGCGCCGCGCGCATCGCGCCGAGGTCGGTGTTGGGCAGGCGCAGATCGCCGCAGTCGCTCAGCCAGCCCAGCGGCGACACGCCGAAGACCGGGTGGGTGCCGTCGCACAGCATGTGGCTGGCCGCACGGATGGCCCGCGGGCCGAAGCGGGCTCCCGGGCGGTTGGTGACGCTGCCGTCCCAGGCAATGCCCGCGACGGCGAAAGGCATGCCGGCGGCGTCGCGCGGCGCCTTCAGGAAGCTGCTGTCGGACAGGTAGGCGAAGTCGCTCATGTCATCCCAGAGTCAGCGTGGCGGCGACCACATCCATCTCCGCCATCACGCCCAGCGGCAGCGGCCGGTTGGGCTGGCCATGGCCCGCGGGCCAGCCCGCCAGTACCGGGCAGCGCAGGCGCGGGAGGTGGTCGGCGAGCACGGCGTCGGGCGCCTCGGCGCCGCTGAAGCTGCCGACCAGCAAGCCGGCAATGCGGTCGAGCACACCGGCCAGGCGCAGCTGGGTCAGCATGCGGTCGACGCGGTAGGGCTCCTCGCTGATGGCCTCGATGAAGAGCAGCGCGCCCTCGACCTCGGGCATGAAGGCCGTACCCAGCAGCGCGCAGAACATGGCCAGATTCCCGCCGATGAGACGACCGCGCGCGCTGCGGCCCCGGCTCAACGGATGCGACGCGGCGTGGCCGACGACATCCCCGGCACGCCAGCCGCGCGCGAGCGCCGCGAACAGCGCGTCGGTGTCCGCTTGCGCGCCGGCCAGGCCCCAGTCGCTGGCCGGCATGGGCGCGTGCAGGGAGGGGATGCCGGCGCGGTCGCGCACCGTGTGCAGCACGGTCAGGTC
Organism: uncultured Comamonadaceae bacterium; assembly: GCA_966111775.1. Classification (GTDB taxonomy): domain Bacteria; phylum Pseudomonadota; class Gammaproteobacteria; order Burkholderiales; family Burkholderiaceae_C; genus Pelomonas. Next base: position 17,662 of record CBHWBD010000017.1, read on the forward strand.
GCTGTAGCCGATCAGCAGCTTGCGGCTCGCACCGAGCAGGCCCACATCCAGGCCGTCGAGCAGGCGGATGCAGCCCGAGCCGCCGCGCAGCGCCAGCACGGCGTCGAATTGCGGGTCGGCGAAAGCGGCGTGCACGTCGGCCAGGCGCACGGCATCGGGCGCGGCCAGGAAGTCCAGTGGCGGGGAGCCGAAGCAGCTGGGCAGCAATTGCGCGCGGTAGCCACGCGCCCGCAGCCAGCCTTCGACGGGATCGAGGCGGCCCGGCGCAGGCGGCCCGGCCGGTGCGATGACGGCCAGGGTCGCGCCGGGCGGCAGCGCCGGGATCAGCACCGGTCGAGCAGCCATGCGTGCACTGCGCTGCCCAGGGCCGGCATCCGCCAGGTGGTCGCGGCATCCGGGTGAGGCGCATAGCGGCTGCCGAGGTTGGTCAGCACCGCGACGAGGTAGTGCAGGCCGCGCGCCTCGTCATGCACGATGCCGGCATCGCTGGTGTAGTTCTCGGTGTTGCCGGTCTTGTGGGCAAAGTGCGCCGGAATTCCTTGCACCCAGCCGGGCAGTTGCTGCAGCGAGCCGCTGGACAGGATCTCGTTGAGCTGCTGCCCGTCCAGCGCGCGGCGCACCGGGCCGAGGCTGGCGCCCAGCAACGGCGGCGCACCCGCGGGCAACCAGGGCGCGGGCGGGGCGTCGGCGTCCAGGCACCAGATGAGCCGCAACGCATCCCAGGCCGTCATCTGGATCTGGCCCACACCGGCACCCGCGCCGTTGCCCCAGCCACCGTCGGGCTGGGTGTTGGCGAGCGCCAGGCCGGGCAGGCCGGCGGCGGCGAAGAGTTCGTGCAGTTCGTTGTGCACCTCGCGACCTGCTTCACGCCGGATGGCGCCGCGCGCGTGCAAGTGCATCACCAGCGCCGACGTGGCCTCGTTGCTGCTGACGATGATCATGTCGTGCAGCCAGTCCGCCACCGGCCGGGTGCGGCCGTCGAAGGTGAGCGGCAGGGCCCAGGCGCTTCGACCGGCGTCGACGAGGCGGCCGATGCCCACGGCCACCATCACCTTGAGCAGCGAGGCCGGATAGGGAGACACGAAACGCGGCCCCGTGCCGAACCAGTTCGGAAAGGCGATGCGGCGCCAGTCCGCGCCGGGCTGCCAGGCGATGGAGGTCCCGGCGGCGTCCCGCACGTCGGCCTGGAAGGTGATGTTGGCTACCGCACCGGCCGGGCCGTCAAAGCGCGCGATCAGGCCTTCGGGATGCTCGCGCGAGAACAGCACATTGGCGCAGACCGGCGCGCCGCCCCGCGGAAACACCGCCACGGCCAGGTCGATGCTGGGGTGGGCGTCCACCGCTGCACCGCCGCGCAGCTTGTCGGCCGTCTGCTCGAATTGCTGGGCGCGGACGGCGTCGCGCAGCGCGCCCGCCAGGTCGTCATCGGTGTACGGTTTCAAAGGCTGAGTCCCTCAAGCGGCAAAGGGCTGTCGCGGCCGCTCACCAGTTCGGCCACGATGTTCGCCGTGGCAAATGAAAACGTAAAACCCAGGGCGCCATGGCCGACATTGAGCCACAGCCCGGGCACGCCGCTGGCGCCGAGGATGGGCGCGCCGCTGGGCGTGGCGGGGCGCAGGCCGGCCCAGGGCGTGGCGCGGTCGTAGTCGGCGGCATGCGGGAAGGTGGCGCGCACCGAACGCTGCAGGGAAGCCAGGCGGCCGCCATCCAGGCTGGGGTCATCGCCGACGAGATCAACCATGGCCGCCACGCGCAGCTCCTGGCCGATGCGGGCGTAGAGGATCTTCTTCTCGAAGTCGGTCACGCTGACCTCGGGCGGGTGGTGACCGGGCTGGATGGGGGCGGTCAGGCTGTAGCCCTTGAGCGGGTAGATCGGCAGCTCGACGCCAACCGTGGCCGCCAGCGCCCGGCTGTGCAGGCCGGCCGCCAGCACGACGGCATCCGCGCCGATGCCGCCCATGCGGGTCTGCACGCCCAGCACGGCGCCCTGGGCGTCGCGCTGCAGGCCGTCGACGGGTGCACCGACGCGGCCGCGGAAGCGCTCGTGCTGGCCCAGCCTTTCGTACAAGGCCGCGCAGAAGGCATGGCAGTCGGCCACCGCCTCGCCGGGCGTGAAGATGCCGCCGGCCAGCGTGGCCTCGGTGTCGGCCAGGGCCGGCTCCAGCGCCACGCAGTCGTCATGCGACAGGGCCTGCTCGGCGCCGCTGCCTTGCACGCGAGCCGCCACGCGGGCGAACTCCGCCGGCTTGCGGTAGACCACCAGCTTGCCCGGCGTGCGCAGCGCGATGTTGTCGCCGAGCTGGGCCTCGGCCTGCAGGCGGGCGAAGGAGGCCTGGCTGTAGGCGCCCAGGGCCAGCAGCCTCTCGGTGGTCCGCCGATTCACTGGCCCCCGGCAGTTGCGCAGGAAGGCGATCAACCACGACCACTGCGCCCAGCTGGCCTCGGGCTTGAAGCGCAGCGGGCCGTCGGGGTCGAGCAGCCAGCGCAGCGCCTTCAGCGGCACGCCGGCGTCGGCCAGCGGCGACACATAGCGATAGCTGAGCTGCCCGCCGTTGGCGCGGCTGGCGCCCTGGGCCACCTCGCCGTCGCGTTCGATCAGGGTCACGCCGTGCCCCCGTTCCAGCAGCGCCCAGGCGGTGGTCAGGCCCACCACGCCGCCGCCGATCACCACGCAATGCTTCATCCTGCCCTTGGAGCCTTGTCTTGGCCGGCAGCGTAAAGACGGCCGGCCTCAGGGACCAATGAAAGCGACGGCTGCGGCCATCACCGGGCGTTATGGTCAAAGCCCCGGCGTGGGCTTGGCGCGGCGCTGGAAATGCGCGTCGAAGGCCTCGCGGTAGGCGCGCTGGGTGTCGGGCGGCAACGTCATCTGCAGGGTCTCGCGCAGCATGGCGGCACCGGCCGGCGTGCCCACGGTCCTGTCGATGAGGCGGATGGCGGCATGGCCCCAGGGCGTGCGCGGGCAAGCGACGCCGCTGGGCACGGGTTCGTTGAGGCCACGCAGCGGCAGCGCCACCAGAGGCAGCTCGGCGCCGCGCTGGCTGCCCAGGGCGACAAGGACGTTGGGGTATTCGAAGGTGTAGTCGGCACGATCCTGCGCCAGCATGGGCAGCAGATTGCTGCCGAAGTCGGCGCCCATCACATGGTCCAGCAGTTTGCCGCTGGCGAGCTGGGCATCCAGGGCCGCGCCATAGCTGCGACCCTGAGCGACAACGCCGCGCAGCGATGCGTCGGCCAGCAGGGCCGGCAGGATGACGGCGCCCTGGGCGTCCAGCGGCAGCGCGTCGCGACGCTCGCGGCGCACGACGAGCTGGGGCGGCGGCATCAGCCACAGCGTGCTGAAGTAGGCCAGGCGCTCGCGCTCGGGCAGGCGCACCGCGCTGGCGATGCAGGCCTTCTCGCCCTGGCGGATCAGCGCCCAGCTGCGCTCGGCGTTGGCCGTGGCGCGCTTGAGCTCGACGCGGCCCAGATGGTCCTGCAGCCAGGTCGCGATCATGTCGGAGGGGCGCACGAGGTTGTCGCCCTCGCGCTTCGCGAGGGTGTCGCTGTTCAGCCAGACGATGCTGTCCACGACCGGCTCGGCCGCGACGGCAGAACCGGCGATCAGCAGCAGGCCGCCCAGGGTGGCGGCGCTCCGACGCATGGTGCGACTCAGCCTGCCAGCACGGCGGCCATGGCTTGCGCCGTGGCCTCGACGTTGCGCGTGTTCAGGCCGGCCACGCACATGCGGCCGGAGCGCAGGATGTAGACGCCGAACTCGGTCTTGAGCCGTTCCGCCTGGTCGGCGGTCAGACCGGTATAGCTGAACATGCCGCGCTGGGTCAGGAAGTAGCTGAAGTCGCGACCCGGCAGCTTGGCAACGAGGACGTCGTGCAGCTGGCGGCGCATGGCCTGGATGCGCTCGCGCATCTCCTTGACCTCGGCCTCCCACATGGCACGCAGCTTGGGATCGGTCAGCACCTTGGCGACGATCTGGCCGCCATGCATGGGCGGGTTGGAGTAGTTGCGGCGGATCATGAACTTCATCTGGCCGAGCACGCGCGCCGCCTGGTCGGCGTCGGGGCAGACCACGCTCAGCCCTCCGCAGCGCTCGCCGTACAGGCTCATGCTCTTGGAGAAGCTGTTGGCGATCAGGAAGGAGAGGCCCTCGTCGGCCAGCAGGCGCGGCGCGAAGGCGTCTTCACTGATGCCGTCGCCATAGCCCTGGTAGGCCAGGTCCAGGAAGGGCAGCAGCTGGCGCTCGCGGATGACGGGCACCAGGGCGCGCCACTGGTCCTGCGTCAGGTCGACGCCGGTGGGGTTGTGGCAGCAGGCGTGCATCAGCACGACGCTGAGGGTCGGCAGCTGCTTGAAGAAGGCCAGCAGATCGTCGAAACGCACGCCCCCGGTGGCGGGGTCGTAATAGGGGTAGGTCTCGCAGCTGTGGCCCGAGCCCTCGAAGACGGCGCGGTGGTTGTCCCAGGTCGGGTCGGACAGGTAGATCTTGCTGTCGGGGAAATAGCGCTTGAGCAGGTCGGCGCCGACCTTGAGGCCGCCGCTGGAACCCACGCCCTGGATGGTGGCGATGCGGCCGGCAGCGATGGCCGGATGCTCAGCGCCGAACAGCAGGGCCTGCACGGCGCTGCGGAAGTTGGCAGCGCCTTCCATGGGCAGATAGGGCCGGGCACCGGCAGCCTCGACGACGGCCAGCTCGGCGGCGCGCACCGATGGCAGCATGGGGATGCGGCCGTCGTTGTCGAAATAGATGCCGATGGACAGGTTGATCTTGCCGGCGCGGGGATCCTTCTGGAAAGCCTCGTTGAGGCTCAGGATGGGATCGCCGGCATAGGCGTCGACGTGCTCGAACATGGGGCTGGCTCCGTTGGGGAGCCGCGATTATCCAGGGCGGCGCCGACCGCCTCCCCTCAGCGCGCCTTGCGCAGCTCCATCAGATGCTGGGAGTCGTTGATCCAGACGGCGCGCGCGGCTCCGGTGGAGCTCTTGGGCAGGTCCTTGTCGGCGGCAGGCGCCCTGGACGGCAGCTTGGCGGCGTCCACCCAGATCCAGGCATTGCAGACCTGCTTGTCCTTGCAGGCCGCCAAGCCGGCGGCCTTCAGGCCGGCCTGGTCAGTGTTGGCGCTGCACAGCACCAGGGCGACCTGCTCGCTGCGGTCCTTGGTGCTGCAGTCGGCATGGGCACCGGCGCTGATCAGGCCCAGCAGGCCGACGGCCAGCGTGCGCGAGACGGTGATTGGCATGGGGAACTTTCGGGTGCGGGAAAGGCGCGAGGCGCCAACGAAAAAGACCGGCCAGCGGCCGGTCTCGATCATCCGTTCAAACGTCGGAAGCGACGCGCTCAGGCCTTGCGGCTGCGGCGGCTGGCGCCCACCAGGCCCAGGGCCACGACCACCAGGGCGATGGAAGCGGGTTCCGGCACGGTGTTCACGATGATGGCCTGCACCTTGGCGTTGATGGCGACGGGGAAGTCGCTGTAGGTGTTGACGCGCAGGATCCAGGGCGCGTTGGTCATCGGGTTGTTCGGGTTGGTCACCTCGACGCCGCAGCCGGCGCAGGGGCCGGTCACGGGCGAGAACACCAGGTTCTTCAGGAAGTTGATGTCCAGGCTGGCACCCAGGGCTTCGGCGGTCATGGCGTCGATGCCGGCGGCCTTCGAGGCTTGTGCGGAAGCCAGGGCGGCGGCTTGCGAATCAGGCAGGCCGTCGGTGGCGATGTTGATGATGGAGTTCAGGCCAGCGCTGTAGTTGGACGAACCGATCATGGCGCGGGTGATGGCGTCGATGCCGGCGGACGTGTTGGTGCTGCTGCCGGGATAGGCCATGCCGTTGACGGCCGCGATGATGCCGGCCAGGCTGCCGCCGGTGACGATCGTCGGGGCCACGACTTGCGTGGTGCCGGAGGAGAAGGTGTAGACGGTGACTTCGATGCTGCCGTCGGTGGGCAGGCCGGCCAGCGCGGCGGCATAGCCTTGGCGCATGATCTGGAAGTTGCTCGAACCGATGCTGCCGGAGGCGTCGATCAGGAAGCCGAGTTGGGTGGTCGGGGCCGCCGAGGCGGAGAAGGTGGCGGTGGCCAGGGCCAGGGACGCCAGGGCGCCACGCATGAAGCGGGAAATGAGGGACATAGGCTGCTCGTGAGAGAGTTGAGGAGAGTTTTGGCGTGTTGCCGGCTTTGCGGGGATCCCCCCTGACGTTCTTGGAGCCGCCCATGACGATTCCGCAAATCCGACCGCCCGCAAAAGCAGGCATCGTGCCAAGACAAAAAACTCATTCAGGTCAAAGACTTGCAGTCCATTCCCGATCGCGTCTTTACAAACTGCAAAATATCCCGACATCCCTAACTTGTTAGTCCACCGCAAGCCTGAGGCTGCAAATCGGCTTCCAGCCAGGCCACCCAACGGCCATGGGGATGCGACCAACCCAGCACCCGCTCCGCGGCGCCGCCGCGTGAGGCCTGGCGCAGCGTCCACAGCGTGGCCGACGCCGCCACCTCGCCGGGCGGCAGGGCCGGCAGTGCCGGCACCGGGCCGGCGCTCCGGCTCAGGGCGGGCAGCTCGCCGCAGATCCAGGCCAGCCCCCGGCTTAGCGCGAGGCGGTCGACCGTCGCCCGCAGGCGGGCCAGATCGGCGTCCGACAGGTAGTACAGCACCCAGCTCGTCAGCAGCACCGGCTGCACGCCGGCGGGCAGGCCGGCCAGCCAGGGTTCGATGGCGGCGATGCAGTCGTCCGCCCGCTTCACGCTGACCGGCAACGCCGCGATCTGGGCCGCGGCACGCGCCAGGCGCTCACGGCGTGCCGCGTCGTGGGGCCACAGACAGGCCTGCAACCAGCGCAGGTGGACAGGATCGCGCGGATCGACCGGCGCAGGGTCCAGCCCATGGCGCAGCGACAGCCGCCAGCCGGCTTGCTCCGGAGGCGGCGCGGCACCCAACCAGCGCGACTCGATCTCGGCGCGCCGGCCATCACGGGCCGGGCCGCGATCGTGCAGGCCGCCCCGGTCGTCGCGGTAGCTCAGCGCGTACTGATCGACGCCGAGATTCAGGCCGGCGCTGCAGCCGAAGTCCAGCAGCGCCAGATGACGGGCCCCGGTCGCGCGGGCGACGTCGCCCAGGGCGGGCCAGATGGCGGCGCCGCGGGCGATCTCGTTGGTCTGCGTGGCGCCCTCGCGCAGATGACGCAGCAGCGTGGGCCACTCGCGCTCGAGACAGGCCGACAGCGCCGCAGCCAGGCCGGCATCCGGCTCGCGGCTGCCGCCGGCGCTGCGGTAATAGGCAGCCAGTTCCGGCGCGGCGCCGGCCAGCACCCGCTCGTGCAGGGCGGCGAGCAGCAGATTGACCTTGCGCTGCTCGGGCGGCGCCTGCGCCAGCAAGGCCAGCGCGCGTTCGTCGGCCGCGGCCACGTCGCACAACGCCGCATAAAGGGGTTCCTGACTGCTTTCTTCGCGGCCGAAGCGGCTCAGCAGGGTTGCAAGGGCTTGTCTGTCCATGCAGCCAGCATAGGCAGGGCCTGCGCCGGCTTGTGTCGGCCAGCCGACAATGTGGCATGCCCCACGACTCTGCGCTGCAACGCGTCTTCGAGGCCCATTTCCCGGGCGTCGACCTGCCCGCCGACATCGCCACGGGCATCGCGCGCCGGCGGCTGGGCGACGGGCGCAGCCTGTTCGTGCAGGGCCAGAAGACGACGGCCTTCTACGCGGTGGCGGCCGGCGAGATCGAGACCCGCTTCACGGCGGCCGACGGCAGGGTCTCCGTCATCGAGAACGTCGGCCCGCCACGCCTCTTTGGCCTGGCCGCCTTTGCCGCCGGCCAGCCGTCGGAGTACGAGGCCATCGCCCGCGGCGCCAGCGAGGTGCTGGTCTTCGGCCGCGAGAGCTACACGCGGCTGATGGACGAGGTGCCCGGCTTCGCCCGTGCCCTGCTGGCCGAGTTCGCGCGCCGCTACGACGGCACGCTGCGCCTGCTGCAGGCGGCCCGCCACCAGGGCGCGGCCGAGCGCTTCGCTCAGGCCCTGGCCCAGATGGCGCGCGAACGCGGCCGGCCGGCCGGCGAGGGATGGACCGAAGTGCCGGCGACGCAGGCCGAACTGGCACGCCTGGCCCATCTGTCGCGCCAGACGGCCAATGAATTGCTGGGTGCCGCCGAAGCGGCCGGGCAGGTCAGGCGCGGTCGCGGCCGTTGGTTGTGGCGGCCTCGCTGAGGCCGTCAGGAAGCGGCCAGCGCCGCCTCGATGTCGCCGCGCAGCTTTTCCGGCGGGTCATTGGGCGCAAAGCGCTTGATGACCTGGCCGTCGCGGCCGATCAGGAACTTGGTGAAGTTCCACTTGATGGCCTCGGTGCCCAGGAAGCCGGGCTTTTCGCTCTTCAGGAACTTCCACAGCGGATGGGCTTCGCTGCCGTTGACCCGGGTCTTGGCCATCATCGGGAAGCTGACGCCGTAGTTCAGCTCGCAAAAAGACGCGATCTGGTCGTTGCTGCCCGGGTCCTGGCCGCCGAATTCATTGCTCGGGAAGCCGATGATGACCAGACCCTTGGGACCGTAGTCTTCCCAGAGCTGTTCCAGGCCCTTGAATTGAGGCGTGAAGCCGCATTCGCTGGCGGTGTTGACGATGAGCAGCACCTTGCCGCGCTGCGAGGCCAGGTCGGCCGGCTCGCCGCGGATGGAAACGGCCTGGAAGTCGAACACGCTCTCGCTCATGGGCTTCCTCCCTAGAAAGGCCGCCCATGCTAACCCCGGGCTGGCCCGAGGGTTTGTAGCATGGCGCCGCCCGCGCGGCAGGCCTTCCAATCGCGCGAACTTCGAGGCCCTCCCTCAGGGACAGGCTCCGGTCAGCAACTACGGACACCCGCGCATTCATGGATCACCTGGCTTGCTTCACCCCGGCCGACCTGGTCGGCCGCACCCCGCCCGACCTCGGCGCCTTCCGCTGGAAGCTGCTGGCGCAAGGGGACTCGTGGTTCTCGAATGCGCGTGCCAAGCTCAACGCCCATGCCAATCTGCTGCAGGAACTGGTCTTCAAGGCCAATACAGTGGCCGTCAATTGCGCCGGCACGGGCAATGCGCTGTCGCATATGGTGGACCTCGAGTCCAGCCCGGAGTTCGTGCGCCTGCTCACGGGCGCAGACGCGCCGACCTGGGACGGCATCCTGCTGTCCGTCGGTGGCAACGACCTGATCGCCGCCGCCCGCACACCGGCCCAGAACTGGAACGGCGAACCCATCCCGCTGGACCTGCGCCTGCTGCGCCGCCAGACCGAATGGGGCCCACCGTCGGCCGGCGTCGCACGCTATTTCTCCGAGCCCGGCTGGGCGACCTACTCCGAATACCTGCGCGCCAACGTCAAGCACCTGCTGAGCCTGCGCGACCAGGGCCCCTCGACCGGCAAGCCCGTCTTCATGCACTGCTACGCGGTGCCCATGCCGCGCCCGGCCGGCGCCGAAGGGGGTGACGACCTGGGCGCCAGCGGCCCCTGGCTCTACCCGGCCCTGAAGGCCTACGGCGTGCCCGCCGCCGACTGGGCGGCCGTCAGCCGGCTGATGGTCTTCCATCTGGCCCAGCTGCTGAAAGGCATGGCCGCCGACAAGGAGGCCTTCCCCGGCCTCTTCATCTTCGACTCCACGGCCGTGCCGCTGGCCCTGGCCGCGCCCGGCTCGACCGGCATCAGCGGCGACTGGCACAACGAGATCCATCTCAACCACAGCGGCTGCTTCAAGATTGCCCGCGCCTGGAGCGAGGCCATCGAGATGGTGCTGGAAGGCAAGCACCTGATCCCCGCCCCCACCGGCCGCAAGGGCCGGGGCAGCAGCTCCAGCACCTGAAGCCGGGCAGGGCCGGGGCTACCTGTCCTGCGGCAGGTGGTCGGTGCGCGCCAGGTCGAGCAGGTGCTCGACCTCTTCCTTGTAGTCCACGACGTTGCGCTGATGCCAGCGCCTGATCCACCACATCGTGCCCGCGACGGCCACGCCGAAGATGGTGATGGCGCCGAAGGCCGACAGGCCGAAGCGTGTCATCGCCGTGTAGAAGGCGCCCAGGCCCAGGATGCAGGCCTGCTCGTTGAAGTTCTGCACCGCAATGCTGCGCCCGGCGCCCATCAGGTTGTGGCCGCGGTGCTGCAGCAGCGCATTCATCGGCACCACCATATAGCCGCCAATGCCACCCAGCAGGATCAGGAAGGGGGCGGCCACCCACACGTTGTGGATGAGGTTCATGAAGATGACCAGCAGGCCCATCGCGATGCCCAGCGGGATGACCGAGGTGGCACGGTCGAGTCGGCAGTAGGCCGAGGCGATGACGGCGCCCACGGCCGTGCCGATGGCAACGACCCCCACCAGCGAAGACGCCTGAGTCGTGCCATAGCCCAGTGCCGCGGCGGCCCAGGCCAGCACGATGTAGCGCAGATTGCCGCTGACGCCCCAGAACAGGGTCGTCGTCGCCAGCGAGATCTGGCCCAGCTTGTCCTGCCAGAGCTTGCTGTTGCAGGCGGAGAAATCGCGCACCAGGCCCAGGAAGCTGTGCGCGAAGGGCTGCAGCGGCGCCGAGGTGCGCGGGATGCGCAGATTGAACAGCGCCGCCAGCACGTACAGGCCGACCAGGCTGGCAATCGCCGCCTCGGGCGCCGTGTCGATGCCCGTGTCGACCATGGGCATGTCGATCGTCAGCAGCAGGTGGGAGACACGGTCGCCGATCAGCTGGCCGCCGAGCAGCACGCCCAGGATGATGGACGTGATGGTCAGCCCCTCGATCCAGCCATTGGCCTTGACGAGCTGGGACGGCGGCAGCAGTTCGGTCAGGATGCCGTATTTGGCCGGCGAGTAGGCGGCAGCGCCCAGGCCGACGACGGCATAGGCCGCCAGCGGGTGGGTGCCGAACAGCATCATCAGGCAGCCCACCACCTTGATGCTGTTGGAGAAGAACATGACCTTGCCCTTGGGCACCGCGTCGGCGAAGGCGCCGACGAAGGGCGCGAGCACGACGTAGAAGAGGGCGAACATCGGCACCAGGGCGGCACGCTGCCACTCGGCGGCGCCGGAGGAACGCAGCAACTCGACAGCGGCGACGAACAGCGCGTTGTCAGCCAGCGAGCTGAAGAACTGCGCCGACATGATGGTGTAGAAACCGCGTTTCATCGGGCGAGGCGCAATCCTGAACTGTCTCTGAGTGGTCTGCCGATCGGGTGCGGCGCGGGTTTATAGCACGCCCCTAGTTTGGCCCGACCGCCGCGCGGGCGCGCGCAAAATGCTTGCATGCCCCGTCCCATCGAAGCCCTGATCCATACCGAAGCGCTGGCCCACAACCTGGGCCGCGCCCGTGCGCAGGCCCCCAATGCCCGAGTCTGGGCCGTCGTCAAGGCCAATGCCTATGGTCATGGCATCGAGCGCGCCTTCGAGGGCCTGCGCGCGGCCGACGGCTTCGCGCTGCTGGACCTGGCCGAGGCCGAGCGCCTGCGCGCCCTGGACTGGCGCGGCCCCATCCTGCTGTTGGAAGGCGTGTTCGAGCCGCGCGACCTGGAGCTGTGCTCGCGCCTGAAGCTCTGGCATGCCGTGCACTGCGAGCAGCAGATCGACTGGTTGGCGATGCACAAGACGCATGAACCGCACCGCGTCTTCCTGAAGTTGAACTCGGGCATGAACCGCCTCGGTTTCACGCCGGCCGCCTTCCGCGCCGCCTACGCCCGCCTGGAAGCCCTGCCCCAGGTCGACGAGATCGGGCTGATGACCCACTTCTCCGACGCCGACAGCTTGCGGCAAGGCATAGACGGCATCGCCCATCAGCTCACCGCCTTCGAGGCCGTCACCGAGGGCCTGGCCGGTGAACGCACGATTGCCAACAGCGCCGCCACGCTGCGCCACCCCGGTCGCACGGCCCAGGACTGGGTGCGCGCCGGCATCATGAGCTACGGCGGCGTACCCGACTTCCCCGAGCATGACGCCGCCTACTGGGACCTGAAGCCGGCCATGACGCTGCGCTCCAGGATCATCGGCGTGCAGCAGATGCAGCCCGGCGACACCATCGGCTATGGCAGCGCCTTCACGGCCGAGCGGCTCACCCGCGCCGGCATCGTCGCCTGCGGCTATGCCGATGGCTACCCGCGCCATGCGCCAACCGGCACGCCCGTCCTGATCGACGGCAAGCGCACCCGCACCCTGGGGCGCGTCTCCATGGACATGCTGGCTGTGGACCTGAGCGACCTGCCGGCCAGCGGCTTCGGCAGCGAGGTGACGCTGTGGGGCGAAGGCCCGCACGGATCGCGCCTGCCCATCGACGAGGTGGCCCAGGCGGCCGGCACCATCGGCTATGAGCTGATGTGCGCCATCACGCCCCGGGTCCCCATCCGCAATGCCTGACCTGAACTGGACGCCGCGCCCGGATGAGCTCGTCTTCGACGCCATCCGCGCCAGCGGCCCCGGCGGCCAGAACGTCAACAAGGTCAGCAACGCGGTTCATCTGCGCTTTGACATCCGCGCCTCCAGCCTGCCCGACGCCGTGAAGGCCCGGCTGCTGAGTTGGGCCGACCAGCGCATCACCTCGGAGGGCGTTGTCGTCATCAAGGCCCAGGATTCGCGCAGCCTGGAGCGCAACCGCGCCGACGCCGTCGCCCGCCTCATCGAGCTGGTGCAGGCCGCTGCCCACGTGCCCAAGGCGCGGCGGGCGACCAAGCCAACCTATGGCTCGCAGCAGCGCCGGCTGGAGGGCAAGTCCAAGCGCAGCGACGTCAAGGCCGGGCGGCGCAGCAAAGACTACTGACTGGCGTACTTCATACCCAGCTGATCGAACAGAAAGCTGTAGATATCCGCCATCTGATTCATGCGGATGGACAGCGAGCTGCCGATGCCATGGCCGGCGTGGGCGTTGATGCTCAGCAGCACCGGCCGGCCCGAGCCCGTCGCGGCCTGCAGCCGGGCAATCATCTTGCGCGAGTGCATGGGATTCACGCGACCATCGGTTTCGCCGGTGCCCATGAAGATGGCCGGGTAGTTCGCGCCGTCCTGCACGTGGTGGTAGGGCGAGTACGCGTACAGCGCCTGCAGCTGCTCCGGGTTCTTGACGCTGCCGAACTCGGTGACGTTGAAGGCGCCGTTCGGGTCCAGCTCCACACGCAGCATGTCGTAGATGCCGACCATCGACACGACAGCACGGAACAGCTCCGGATGCTGGGTGAAGACCGCGCCCATCAGCAGGCCGCCGTTGCTGCCGCCAATCGCCGCCATGCGGGCGTTGCTGGTGTAGCCCTTGTCGACCAGGTAAGCCGCCGAGGCGGCGAAGTCGTCGAAGACGTTCTGCTTCTTCGTCAGCGCGCCCTGGGCATGCCAGTCCTCGCCGAACTCGCCGCCACCGCGCAGGTTGGCGATGACGAAGACGCCGCCGGCGTCCAGCCACATGCGCGTGGCGGCGCCCAGGAACTTGGGCACCTGGCTGACGTTGTAGCCGCCGTAGCCGTTGAGCAGCAGCGGCGCGCTGCCGTCGAGCTTGAGGCCCTTCTTGCGCACGATGTTGAGGGGAATGCGCGTGCCATCCCTGGAGGTGGCGAACTCGCGCACGACCTCCACGTCGGCGAAGGACACCGGGCTGGTCTGGCGCAGCGGGGTCGGCGTGATCTTGCCGTCCGCATCGACGCGCATGAACTGCGGCGGCTCCAGATAGCTCTTCACGGCGACGAGCAGGCTGCCGTCGTCCATCACCTCCACCTCGTCCACGGCCGCCACCTCGGGCAGAGGCAGCTGGCCGCGGGGCTTGCCGTCCAGGCCGTAGATGGCCACGCGCGACGGGCCGCCGGCGATCTGGCGCAGATAGATGGCGTTGCCGGTGATGGTGATGTTGCCGGCGCCGAACTCGCCGCTGGGCTCGATGGCCGCGTCGGACTCGGGCACGATGACCTGGGGACGCGACAGCGTCGGGTCGTCCAGGCCGAGCTTGAGCAGCTTGCCGCGCGGTGCATCCTGGCGGGAGACAAGGTAGAGGGCATCCGGGCCCAAGGCCGCCGCGACGATCTTGTCCTCGAAGCGCGTGATCTGGCGCGTGCTGCCGTCCTTGGCGATCAGATAGTGAGCGAACTCACCGCCGTCGCCATTGGCCACCGTCGCCACCACGCCGGCCGTGCCGGGCCGCGCGTCCAGCGCGATCTCGGCGACGCGCGGGAAGTCCTTGCCCAGCACATAGACGTCCCTGGCCGGGTCGTCACCGACGCGGTGGTAATAGATCTGCTGATAGAAGTGCCGGCGCTCCGCGGGCGCCTTGGCGCCGGGGTAGCGCGTGTACCAGAAGCCCGTGCCGTCCTCGCGCCAGGCCAGGCTGCCGCCGCCGGTCGGGTACTGCACATTGGGAATGACCTTGTCGACCTGCTTGCCGGTGGTCACGTCGATGAGATGCAGGGCGCCATCCTCGCTGCCGTTCTCCGACATCGACACCGCTACCAGCTTGCCCGTCGGCGCGGGCACATACCAGTCGATGGCCGTCGTGCCCTTGGAGTTCAGCGTGTTGGGGTCCAGCACGATGCGCGCCTTGGTGGGGTCGGCGTCCTGGCCCATCACCGCGAGCATGGGCTGCTGCTTGGGCGGCTGGTTGTAGAGGGCGAACAGCTGGCCCGGCGTGGCGTGCAGGTTGTAGAAGGCGCTGGAGCTGGCCGCGGCCTGCTTCATCAGCCAGTCGAACATCGGCTGGCGCGCCGGCAGCTTGTCGAGATAGCCGCGGGTGCGCCTGTCCTGGGCGGCGCTCCATTGCCTGACCTTGGGGTCGCCGGTCTTCTCCAGCCAGCGGTAGGGGTCCTCGACCTTGAGCTCGCCATAGCTGTCGGTGACGGGCTTCACGGCTGTCGGCAGCGCGCCCATGTCGGCGGCTGGGGCCGGCAGGGTCGTGCTGGCGAGAGCGAAGGCGCCGCAAAGGCGCATCCAGGCAATGGTCATGTGTTCTCCCTTTTGAGGCGGGCGCAGGGTACGCCCTTCCCGGCAAGCAGAACGTGGCGCTTTGTTAAGCCTCGCGGGCGCGCCGGCTGAACAGCAGCGGCAGGGCCAGCAGATAGAGCACGGCCGCGATGATCCAGACGCTGCCCGGCCAGGACAGCTGCGTCGCCGCGAAGCCCGCGGTGACGACCAGCGGCCCACCGATGCCGATCAGGCTGGTGAGGCTGGCCAACAGGCCCTGCAGTTCGCCCTGGTGCTGCTCGTCGACCTGGCGCGCCAGCATGGCCTGCAGCGCGGGCAGGGCCAGCCCGCCGATGGCGAACAGCGGCAGCAGCGCAAACGGCATCCAGCCCGCCACGGCCACGCCCATGCCGACGAAGCCCAGGCCATCCGCCGTCATGCCGGCCAGCAAGGCGCGCTTCTCGCCCAGCCTGGCCACCATCGGACCGGTGACGAAGGCCTGCGAGACGGCATGCAGGCCGCCGTAGCAGGCCAGCGAAAGACCGGCCACCCAGGCCGTCCAGCCGTAGCGGTCCTGGCCATAGAGGATCCACAACGACGCCGGCACCTGCGACACCAGGGCGACGACGGCGAACACGCCCACCAGCGGCAGCAGCGGCGGCGCGCCCTTGAGGCGATGCAGCGCCGAGAAGGCGTTGAACTTGGAGGCGTCCAGCCTGGCTGTGCGGTTCTGGTTGGACTCGGGCAGGGCGAACCAGGCCATGGCCAGGTTCACGGCATTCATGACCGCCGCCGCGACGAAGGGCGCGCGCAGCGACCACTCACCCAGGGCTCCGCCGATCAGCGGCCCGACGACAAAGCCCAGGCCCATGGCCGCCCCCATCTGGCCGTAGCGCTTGGCGCGATCTTCCTCGGGCGTCACGTCGGTGATGTAGGCCGTGCCGACGGCCATGCTGGCGCCGGTGATGCCGGACAGCACGCGGCCGACATAGAGCCAGGCAAGGCTGGGCGCCAGCGCCATCAGCACATAGTCGGCCGCGGCACCGGCCAGCGAAGCCAGCAGCACCGGGCGGCGGCCGAAACGGTCGCTCAGGGCGCCCAGCACCGGCGAGAACAGGAACTGCATGGCCGCGTAGACCGCCAGCAGGGCGCCGTAGTGGTGGGTGGTGGCGTCGGCGCCGGCCAGCTCGCGCAGCAGGCCGGGCAGGATGGGGAACACCAGGCTCATGCCCACGGCGTCCAGCAGCAGCGTCATCAGGATGACGGTCAGGGCTCGATTCATGAATACGTCTCTATCGTTGATAGAGAAGATTCTGCCTGAAGTTCTCTATCATTGCTAGAGATGACTTCCGACCGCCCTGCCCGACTGAACCGCGACGATGTACTGCGCGCGGCCCTGGAGTTGCTGAACGAGGTCGGCATCGACGCCTTGAGCACCCGCAAGCTGGCCGAGCGCCTGGGCGTGCAGTCGCCGACGCTGTACTGGCATTTCAAGAGCAAGGCGGCCCTGCTGGACGCGATGTCGGCGGCGGTCATGCAGGAGAGCCGCGCCATCGCCACGCCAGCGCCCGACGAGTCCTGGCAGGACTGGCTGATGGAAGACGGCCGCAGCTTTCGCCGCGCCCTGCTGGCGTATCGCGACGGCGCCCGCCTGCACGCCGGTACCCGCCCCGGCGAGGCGCAGCGCGGCTCCATCGAGGCGCGCCTGACCCTGCTCTGCGCAGCCGGCTTCGAGCCCGGCGCGGCCACGGTGCTGATGATGTCGGTGGGCCGCTTCGTCGTCGGCTGGGTGCTGGAGGAGCAGTCCGCCCAGGCGCCCGACGCACCGCCGTCGTCGACGCTGCAGGGACCGGATGCGTCGCAATATCCCTTGCTGGCTGCCGGCTGGGCGCAGACGGTGGGTGGCGATGCCGACACGCTGTTCGAGCGTGCCCTGCGCCTGCTGATCAATGGCGCTAGGCCCGGCGCCGCGTCGCCACGAACAGGCTGACGAGGCAGAGCGCCATGCCGCCGACGGCCAGCGGCGTGGCCTGCCAGCCCTCCAGCGCGGCCGACACGATCAGCGCGATGACCGGCACCAGCACGCCCACCAGGGCCGCCTGCGCCGGGCCGCGACGCTCGGCCAGCTTGTAGTACAGCGTGAAGGCGACGACCGAGCCGAAGGCGGCGAGGTAGACCAGGCTGCCCACATAGGTCCAGGCCCGGTCGAAAGGCAGACCATGCCCCAGGCCCACCGACATCGCCAGCAGGAAGACGGCGCCATAGCCCATGCTCCAGGCCAGCACCGGGATCAGCGGCAAGCCACGGCGCGTCAGCACCAGCGTGAAGAAGCCGCCGATGACGGCAACCACGACGGCGAAAAAGCTCAGGCCCAGGCCAAGGGCTGCGTTGGGCCGCGCACCGGTGGCCGCGATCTCGGGCCAGAAGATCAGCGCCACGCCCAGCACGGCACCGCTGCTGGCCACCAGGAAGCGCCGGCTCACCGGTTGGCGCCACAGCAGCCAGCCGACCCCGGCGTTCATGAACACCATCAGGCAGAACAGCACCGCCACCAGGCCGCTGGGCACCAGGCGCTCGGCCTCGTAGACGGCCCAGTAGTTGCCGGCGTACTGGATGACGCCCGTGCCCAGCATGTAGAGATGCGAATAGCCGGGCAGTTTCATCGACACGCCCCGCCAGCGCGCCAGGCCGGCCAGCATCAGCGCGGCGATCAGGAAGCGCCAGCCCACCGAGGTCAGCGCTGGCACCGACGAGGCCAGCTGGTAGAGGATGACGTGCCAGGTGCTGGCCCAGATCAGCACCGGGGCCAGGAAGAGCAACCAGGTCGGCAGACGTCCGGATTTGTCTCCCGCCATCAGGCCGCGCGCTTGAAGGTCGCGAGCAGGGCGCCGGCCGCCACGAACAGCGAGCCGAAGACGCGGTTCAGCGTCTTGATGTGGCTCTCGCTCTTCAGCGCCGCCAGCACGCGCGCGGCCAGGGCCGTGTAGCCGGTCATGACGACGAGGTCGGTGAAGGCCAGCGTGGCACCGATGACGACGTATTGCGACGCCAGCGGGGCATGCAGGTCCAGGAACTGCGGCACGACGGCCAGCAGGAAGACCGTGCCCTTGGGATTCACGGCATTGATGGCCCAGCCGCGCAGCACGAGCTGGCGGCGCGTCACCAGGGCGGCGCCCTCTTCCGCCGCGGCCAGCGGCTTGGCCGGCGCACGCCATTGCTGCACGCCGAGGAAGATCAGATAGGCCACGCCGGCCCACTTCACCAGCGCAAATCCCAGCGACGAAGCCGCGATCAGGGCGCCCAGGCCGGCACCGACCAGGACCACCTGGGTCAGGATGCCCGGGATGAGGCCGAAGGTCATGAAGCAGCCCCGCTTGAAGCCGTGGCTGAGGCCGGCGCTCATGGCCGCCACAGCACCGGCGCCGGGCGACAGGCTGATGGCCCAGGATGCTGCGAAAAAGGCCAACCAGACCGAGAACTCCATGAGCCGCTCCAACTTCAAGACTGCAGGGATCGAAGTGTCCCACGCGAAAAATCAGTGGATGCCAGCGCTGCTTGCTGCGCTCGGACGGTCTGGCACGCAAGCCATAACATGGCCTGATGTTGAAGGCCCTTTTCTCCCTGCCGCGCAGCGTCTGGCTGCTGGGCCTGATCAGCCTCGTCAACGACAGCGCCAGCGAGCTGGTCTACCCCCTGGTGCCGCTCTATCTGAGCAGCGTGCTGATGGCCGGCCCCCGGGTGCTCGGCCTCATCGAAGGCATCGCCGAGGCCCTGGCCAGCCTGCTCAAGCTCTGGGCCGGCGTCATGGTGGACCGCAGCGGGCGCAGCAAGCCCTGGGTCGTGGCCGGTTATGGCCTCGCCGGCCTGGCAAGGCCGCTGATCGCCTTCGTGACCGGCTGGCCCTCGCTGTTGGCCCTGCGCCTGGCTGACCGCATCGCCAAGGCAGTGCGCGCCGCACCGCGCGACGCGCTGCTGGCCGCCAACATCGGCGCCGGCCAGCGCGGCCTGGCCTTCGGCCTGCATCGCGCCATGGACAACGCCGGCGCCGTCATCGGCCCTTTGCTGGCCTGGGGCCTGCTGAGCGCCGGCGTGCCGCTCGGCAAGGTCTTCCTGTGGGCCCTCATCCCGGGCGCGCTGTGCATGGCGCTGACCCTGGCTGTGCAGGAAGCACCGCCAACCGCCGCCACGCCGCCACGCTTCAGCTGGACCCTGGCCGGCCTGCCCCAGCCGCTGCGCCGCTACCTCGTCGTCGTGGCGCTGTTCACGCTGGGCAATTCCAGCAATATGTTCCTGCTGCTGCGCGCCAAGGAACTGGGCGTGGCCGCGGCCCAGGTGCCGCTGCTGTGGGCGGCGGTGTCGGGCGTGGCGGCGCTGTTCGCCGTGCCGCTGGGCGGCCTGTCGGACCGCGTCGGCCGCGTGCGCCTCCTGGCGGCCGGCTATGTCGCCTATGCGGCCTTCTATATCGGCATGGCGGTCTGGGCCGAGCCAGGCTGGCGCCTGTATCTGCTGTTCGGTCTCTACGGCATCTTCATGGCCGCCACCGAGGGCGTGGAGCGCGCCTTGCTCGCCGACATCACGCCGCCCGAACAACGCGGCACGGGCTTCGGCTGGCTCAACCTGACCATGGGCGCCATGCTGCTGCCGGCGTCGCTGCTGTTCGGCTGGCTGTGGGAGAGCAGCTCGGCGACGCTGGCCTTCGGCTTCTCGGCGGGCTGCGCGCTGGCGGCGGCCCTGCTGCTGACAGCCTGGGTGCGCCCGGCCGTGACAATGCGTTGATGGCCACGAGCAAAAGCATCTACACCTGTACCGAGTGCGGCGGCACCAGCCCGCGATGGCTGGGCAAATGCCCGCACTGCAATGCCTGGAACACGCTGACGGAGACGGCCGCCGAGCCAGCGGGCGGTGGCAAGAACCGCTACCAGTCCCTGGCCAGGAGCCAGCCGGTGGCGACCCTGTCCGAGATCGAGGCCAGCGACTTCGAGCGCACGCCCACCGGCCAGGAAGAACTGGACCGCGTGCTGGGCGGCGGCATCGTCGCCGGCGGCGTCGTGCTGATCGGCGGCGACCCCGGCATCGGCAAGTCGACGCTGCTGCTGCAGGCTGTCGAGTCGCTGTCGCAGACGGTCAAGGTCCTGTACGTGACGGGCGAGGAGAGCGGCGCCCAGGTCGCCATGCGCTCGCGGCGCCTGGGCCTGGCCGGCGACAAGGTGCGCGTGCTGGCCGAGATCGGCCTGGAGAAGATCCTCGCCACCCTCGAGGCCGAGGAGCCCGACTTCTGCGTCATCGACTCCATCCAGACCCTGTATTCGGAGCAGCTGTCGTCGGCGCCCGGCTCGGTCGCCCAGGTGCGCGAATGCGCGGCCCAGCTGACGCGCACGGCCAAGGCGCGCGGCTGCGCCATCGTGCTGGTGGGCCATGTGACCAAGGAAGGCGCCCTGGCCGGCCCGCGCGTGCTGGAACACATCGTCGACACGGTGCTGTATTTCGAGGGTGACACCCACAGCAGCTTCCGCCTGGTGCGCGCCATCAAGAACCGCTTCGGCGCCGTCAACGAGATCGGCGTGTTCGCCATGACGGAGAAGGGCCTGAAGGGCGTGGCCAACCCCAGCGCCATCTTTCTGTCCACCCACGCCGAACCGGTGCCGGGCAGCTGCGTGCTGGTCACGCTGGAAGGCACGCGGCCCCTGCTCGTCGAGCTGCAGGCCCTGGTGGACAGTGGAGGCGTCAGCCCGCGGCGGCTGTCGGTCGGCCTGGACCGCGACCGCCTGGCCATGCTGCTGGCCGTGCTGCACCGGCACGCCGGCGTCGCGACGGGCGACCAGGACGTCTTCGTCAACGCGGTGGGCGGCGTGCGCATCAGCGAACCGGCCGCCGACCTGGCCGTGCTGCTGGCCATCCAGAGTTCCTTGCGCGGCCGCGCCCTGCCCAAGGGCTTCATCGCCTTCGGCGAGATCGGCCTGGCCGGCGAGGTGCGCCCGGCACCGCGCGGCCAGGAGCGGCTGAAGGAAGCCGCCAAGCTCGGCTTCAGCGTCGCCGTGGTCCCGAAGGCCAACGCCCCCAAGAAGGCCATCGAGGGGCTGACCATCCATGCCGTCGAGCGTGTCGAGCAGGCCATCGAAGTGCTTCGCGGCCTGAACTGAGGAAATTTGGGGAAGCCAAAGCTTCGCCTTCCAAGAATGACCCGGTCATCACTTCGACCGCTACCGGGTTATTCATGCGCTTCCTTTCTCTCGCCTGCCTGCTCTTGATCTCCGCCACCGCCGCCCGGGCCGAGGGCCTCTACGTCGAAGGCGGCAGCCTCGCGCGCCGCTACGACATGACGATTCCCGGCAGCACCGGCGACTCGGCCAAGGGTCATTCGCTGTCCGGCGCGCTGCGCCTGGGCTATGAACTGGACGACCGCTGGGCCGTCGAGGCCGGCTATGTCAATCATGGCTCGCCGGGCTACAGCTACCGGCTCGGCACACAGGATGGCCGGCTGACCAGCCACGGCCACTCCTGGCTGCTGGCCGGCCGCGCCACGCTGGCGCTGAACGAGCGCTTCGCCCTGGTCGGCCGCCTGGGCCTGGCGCGCAACCAGAGCAACTTCACGGGCACCGGCGAGGCCGCATCCCGCGCCACCAGCGGCTCGACAACCGCCCTCTACGGCGGCATCGGCCTGGAGACGACACTCGCGCCCGGCTGGCACCTCGGCCTGGCCTGGGAGCATCTGGGCATGAGCCGCGAGAAAGGCGGCTCGGTCCTCAACGGCATCTCCACCACCTTGCGCTATTCCTTCTGATGCATCTGCTGCTGATCGAAGACGACCTGGACCTCGGCCGCGCCCTGCTCGCGGCGCTGCAGCTGCATGGCTTCAGCGTCGAGTGGTGGCGGCGCGCGGCGGATGCGCCGACGCGTCTCGATCAGCTGCAGGCCGACGCGGTGCTGCTGGACCTGGGCTTGCCCGACGGCAGCGGCTTCGAGCTGCTGGCGCGCTGGCGCCGCCAGGGGGCCGGCATGCCCATCCTCGTCATCACGGCCCAGGGCGCGCTGCAGGACCGGCTGGCCGGCCTGGACGCCGGCGCTGACGACTACCTCGTCAAGCCCTTCGCCACCGAGGAGCTGGTGTCGAGGCTGCGCGCCGTGCTGCGCCGCTGCGCTGCCCAGGCCAGCGAGGTCTGGACCCTGGGCGAGCTGCGCATCCACCCCGGCGCCCGCACGGCCGAGCTGGCGGGCGAGACGCTGGAGCTGTCCAGGCGCGAATTCCAGCTGCTGCTGGAGCTGGCGCGCGCCGCCGGCAAGGTCGTGCCCAAAAGCCAGATCGCGCAAAAGCTCGAACCCCTGGGCGAGCCGCTGAACGCGGCGGCCATCGAGATGCATGTGTTCAACCTGCGCAAGAAGCTCGGCCCCGAGCGCATCCGCACGACGCGTGGCGTGGGCTACGCCCTCGTTGCATGATCGCCTGGCTGCGTGAACCCAGCCTGATGCGCCGCAGCGCCGCCGCGCTGGGCATCGCCTTCCTGCTGGTGCTGCTGGTGCTGCTGCTGCACGACTACCTCGAGACCCGCCAGTCCTATGTGCAGGACCTGGCCATCCGCAACCGCGCCGAGCTGTGGGCACCCGAACTGGCCCCGCTGACCGACGCCGCCGAAGCCGGGCGGTTGATGACCTCGCTGGCGCGCATCAACGAGCGCTGGCGGGCCCGCACCGGCCAGCCGCCCGGCCCCGTCCTCCATCAGCTGCGCGATGCCTCGGGCGCCGTGCGCGCCGCCTACCCGCCCGAGCGCGTCGAGGCCTTCGCCGCCGGCCCCGCGCCGGTCACGCAGCAGCCGGTGGGTGGCGTGACGCATTGGGTCGTCACCCGACCCGCCGGCCCCTGGACCCTGGTCATCGCCGAACCTGCCGAGCCGCTGGCGCCGCTGCTGTGGCGGCTGGCGGACGACATCCTCGACAAGCTGCTGCTGGCCCTGCCCCTGGTGCTGCTGCCGCTGGGCATCGCGCTGTGGACCGGCCTGGCCCCGCTGCGCCGCCTCACCCGGGCGCTGGCCGCGCGCGAACCGCAAGACCTGGCGCCGCTGGGCGTGCAGCCGCCCCACCGCGAACTGCGCCCGCTGGCCGAGGCCTTCGAGCGTCTGCTGGCCCAGCTGCGCCGCCGCGTCGAACGCGAGCGGCGCTTTGTGCAGGAGGCCGCCCATGAGCTGCGCACGCCGCTGGCCGCGGTGACCACCCAGGCCCATGTGCTGGCCCGCGCCGAAGCGCCTGAGGCCCGCCAGCGCGCCGAGGCGGCCATGGTGCAGATGCTGCAGCGCGCCTCCCACCTCAGCCAGCAGCTGCTCGACCTGGCCGTGCTGGACGATGCCAGCGGCGGCCCGGTGCAGGCCCAGGCCGTCGACCTGGTGCCGCTGCTGGAACAGGCCCTGGCCGTGGCCGGCGAAACGGCCGTGGCCCGCGGGCTGGAACTGTCGCTGGACGCCCCCGAGGCCCTGCACACCACGCTGGCGCTGCCGGCCTGGCAGTCGGTGCTGCACAACCTGCTGGACAACGCGCTGCGCTATGTGCCGGCCGGCGGGCGCATCGAGGTGGCGCTGCGACAGGGCGCCGACGGCCTGGAGCTGCAGGTCGCCGACGACGGCCCCGGCCTGCCGCCCGAATGGCGCGAGCGCGCCTTCGATCGTTTCTGGCGCGCACCGGGCCAGGCTGTCAGCGGCAGCGGCCTGGGCCTGGCCATCGTGCGCCAGGCCGCGCTGCGGCTCGGCGGGCGGCTGCGTGTCGAAGACGGCTTGGGGGGGCGCGGGATTGCCTTTGTTCTGTGCCTTCCAAAGTCTGCTTAGGATTGGGGCTACGCACAGGAGGAGCCCCATGTCCGATCCCGCCAACCTCAGGCAGCACGTTCGCACCGACTTTCTCGCCGCCCAGCACGACGCCGACTCCCTGCCCGGTTGGGTCTTCAAGCCGGTGCAGTTCAGCCGCGGGCCGGCCGGCCTGGTGTTGAACATGAGCGATGGCGGCCTGCAGGTGATGACCAGCGCCACCGAACCGCTGACCGATGACAAATACGAGGTCGTGCTGCTGCTGGGCCGCTCCGACATAGATGACGACGACGAGCAGGTGTCCTGGTTCAACGGCGTCGTCGAGCGCAAATGGTCGCGCCCCGTGCCCCGCATGGGCATCCTGCACGGCATGTCCTTCACGGCGCGCAACTCGACGGCCGAGCAGTTCCTGAACGGCCACAAGGACGCCCTCGAATCCGGCCAATGGGTGCGCTGTGTGCTCTTGAAGACCAGCAAGTAGGGCCGCCATGGACCACACCGGTCGCCTGCTCGACCACGTGCATCTGCGCGTGAGCGACCTGGCGGCCAGCCGGCGCTTCTACCGCGCGGCCCTGGAGGCCATCGGGCGCCTTGAGGCCTTCGGCGAGGCGCCGGGCTGCTTCTATGCGGACGAGTTCTATGTCGACCTGGCCGAGGGTCGCGTCTCGCATGTCCACCTGGCCTTCCAGGCCCGCAGCGAGGACGAGGTGAGGCGCTTTCACGCCATGACCCTGGCCGCCGGCGGCCGCGACCACGGCGCCCCGGGGCCGCGCCACTATCACCCCGGCTACTACGCGGCCTTTGTGCTGGACCCGGACGGCAACAACATCGAGGCCGTCTATCACGGGCCGACGCAGCGGTCGGCGGACAGCGTCGAGATCACGCGTGGAGTCTGTTAGCGCCACGGCAATGGGTCGCGTTGCCGTGGCGCTAACAGACCCTAGGATGCACGCCATGAGCGCACTTCCTCAGCCCCCGTACTACGCCGTCATCTTCACCAGCCAGCGCACGCCCGAAGACGGTACGGGCTACGGCGACATGGCCGACCGCATGGTCGCCCTGGCCTCGGAACAACCCGGCTACCTCGGCGTCGAAAGCGCCCGCGGCGAGGACGGCCTGGGCATCACGGTCTCCTACTGGCGCAGCGCCGAGGACATCGCGGCCTGGCGCCGCAACGCTGAACACAAGATCGCGCGCGACACCGGCCGCAGCGACTGGTATGCGCACTACACCCTGCGCGTCGCCAAGGTCGAACGGGCCTATGCCTGGGCGCGCGAGGACGGCCAGCAGGACCCGCAGGCATGAACCCGTGGATCGGCGTGGGCCTGGCGCTCACTGGCCTCATCCTGGGTGGCGTGCTGCTGGGCTGGCAGGGCGTCATCTTCGCGACGACGGGCATCATCTTCTGGCTGCTGCTGCAGATCTCGCGGCTGATGCGGGTCATGAAGACCGCCGGCGCCGCGCCCCTGGGCTCGGTGGCCAATGCCGTCATGCTTTCAGCCAAGCTGCACGCCGGCATGAAGCTGGTGGACCTGATCACGCTGGCCGGCAGCCTGGGTGTGAAGCAGGCGCCCGAGACCTTTGTCTGGCGCGACGCCGGGGGCGACGCCGTCGAAGTCAAGCTCGCGAAAGGCAAGCTCCTTGAATGGCGGCTGATCCGGGCGGACGGCTCTTCGTAAAATCGCCGTTTTTCACCCAGCCCCTGGAGTACCCGATGGTTCCCGCCCCCCTGCATGACCGCGACGGCAAGATCTGGATGGACGGCGAGCTCGTCGACTGGCGCGACGCCAAGATCCACGTGCTGACCCACACCCTGCACTACGGCTGCGGCGCCTTCGAGGGCGTGCGCGCCTACGACACGGTCAACGGCACGGCCATCTTCCGCCTGCAGGAGCACACCCAGCGCCTGTTCAACAGCGCCAAGATCCTGCGCATGAAGATCCCCTTCTCGCAGGAGCAGGTCAACCAGGCCCAGCGCGAAGTGGTCAAGGCCAACGGCCTGAAGAGCGCCTATCTGCGCCCGCTGATCTGGATCGGCTCCGAGAAGCTGGGC
The DNA here is from genome assembly GCA_966111775.1 of uncultured Comamonadaceae bacterium. Lineage (GTDB taxonomy): Bacteria > Pseudomonadota > Gammaproteobacteria > Burkholderiales > Burkholderiaceae_C > Pelomonas. The sequence goes on from CBHWBD010000017.1 coordinate 43,354, forward strand.
GTCAGCCCCAAGGGCAACCAGGTGCACCTGATGGTGGC
>CBHWBD010000018.1:0-42205 GCA_966111775.1 uncultured Comamonadaceae bacterium
CTACGTGGACGAGCAGAGCGCCGAGGACATGCGCGCCAACCGCGGCGACTTCGGCCGCCCGGGCGTCGACAGCCCCTTCCGCGGCCGCTCGGCCGCAGAGAACCTGGCCCGCCTGCGCGAGATGCGCGACGGCAAACATGCCGACGGCGCCATGGTGCTGCGCGCCAAGATCGACATGGCCTCGCCCAACATCAATCTGCGCGACCCGACGCTGTACCGCATCAAGCATGCGGAACACCACGCCACGGGCAACAAGTGGTGCATCTACCCGATGTACACCTTCGCCCACCCGATCGAGGACGCGCTGGAGCGCATCACCCACAGCATCTGCACGCTGGAGTTCGAGGACCAGCGCCCCTTCTACGACTGGCTGCTGGAGCATCTGGCCGACCTCGGCCTGCTGGCCCGCCCGCTGCCGCAGCAGATCGAGTTCGGCCGCCTCAACCTGAACTACGTCGTCACCAGCAAACGCAAGCTGCGCCAGCTGGTGGAGGAAAAGCATGTCAGCGGCTGGGACGACCCCCGCATGCCGACCCTGGTGGGCCTGCGCCGCCGCGGCTTCACGCCGGCCAGCCTGCGCGCCATGGTGGAGTCCACCGGCGCCAGCAAGCAGAACGCCTGGATCGACGACACCGTGCTCGACCAGGCCCTGCGCGCCGATCTCGAGCCGCAAGCCCCGCGCGCCTTCGCCGTGCTGCAGCCGCTGAAACTGAAGCTGACCAACTACGCCGAAGTCTTCGGCAGCGCCGACCACCGCGAACCCTGCGAGACCGCCGCCCATCCGCACAAGCCGGAGCTCGGCCAACGCAAGTTCTCCCTCGGCCCGGAGCTGTGGATCGAGGCCGAGGACTTCGTCGAGACACCGCCCAAGGGCTATTTCCGCCTCTTCCCGGGCAACAAGGTGCGCCTGAAGGCCGGCTACATCATCGAGTGCACCGGCGCCGAGAAGGACGCGGCGGGCAACGTGATTGCTGCGCTGGCGACGGTCATTCCGGACACCAAGAGCGGCACGCCCGGCGCGGATGCCGTCAAGGTCAAGGGCACCATCGGCTGGGTGGGTGCGCATGAGGCCGTGCAGGCCGAAGTGCGCCTGTACGAGCGGCTGTTCGCGCAAGCCCAGCCGGACGCCGGCGGCCGCGACTTCATCGAGTTCCTGAATCCGAATTCCCTGCGCATCGTGCAGGGCTTCGTCGAGCCTTCACTCGCCGACGCGGCGGTGGACCAGCGCTGGCAGTTCGAACGTCACGGCTATTTCGTCACCGACCGCATGGACCACCGCGCGGACCGGCCCGTGTTCAACAAGATCACCGGGTTGAAGGACAGCTTCTCCAAGTAAGGGCCTGTTGGCCCTCAAAGGCGACGGATGGTGGGGCTGGCGTAGTCACGTCCCACCACGGCGCGGGCGAACAGATAGTTCTGCAGCGCCTTCTCGCTCAGCGAATCCAGCCGCACGCCGCCATGCGCATCGCAGGGGAAGGCCAGCGCACGACCGGCATGGAACAGCGACTCGAACCGCAGTTCGTAGTCATCGCTCATCAAGGGCATGGGGCGTGAGTTCATGGAGCACCTCGTCTTGCTTGCAGACTAGGCGCCCCCTCCCCCCATTGCGCGTGAAAAGGTCGCAGAGCGGGTCGACGCCCCCCGCAGTCACCTGCCTGGGCGCCAACATGTCACGGCTGTTGCAATCGCTCTAGCGTCGCAGCACGTCGATCTGGAAGGGCCTGTCGTTCATCTCGACAAGGGCGGTGCTGGGTACGTTCAGCGTCATCAGCCGGCGCTGCGACAGGTTGAGCAGGGCCAGCGAGGGCTGCAGATGCTGGCGCAGCAGGGCCTGCAGCGAGCCGTCGGCAAAGGCCATGCGCAGGCCGCGACCGATGCGCTCGATGGCCACGTGGTTGCCGGGATGGGTGTAGAGGTATTGCGGCAGGTCGTAGGCCAGCAGCAGGCTGTCGTCCAGGGCCAGGCCCTTGAGTCCGGCATGCGCCCGCGCCTCTTCGCCCACCTCCAGCACGCTGCGGCAGAACACGTCGGCCCGCCCCAGCGCCACCATCTGGAACAGCGCCTCATAGGTGTTGATCTCGGCCACCGTGAAGCCGTTGGCGCGCAGAATGTCGGCATCGGCCCAGCCACGGCCCTGCACATGGCGCAGCCGCGCGACGGCGCTGACGGTGTCGGCCTCGCGCAGCAGGGCGCGCTGAGGCGCGTGCACGAAGCAGACCCGGTAGCGGGTGACCCCCAGATGGATGGGGAAGAGCACCGGCACCAGTCCGGCGGCACGGCCGCTCTCGGGCCCCGTGACGAGCAGGAAGTTGGGCGCCGACTGCTGGGCTGCCTCCAGCAGCGCGCGGCGCTTGTTCATCGGCGCGGAGAGTTGCAGGCGGTAGGGGCCATCGGTGGCGCGCGTCTTCTCCAGCGCCAGTTGCACCGCGTCGCGGTTGTAGGCATTGCGCAGGTCGGTCTCGCTGTCCGGCGACCGCAGCGTCAGCGTCAGCTCCTGCGCGTGCGCCAGTCCCGCTGTCGCGGCGAGCAGCGCGGGCATTCCCTTGATCAGACAACGTCTGTGCATCTTGGTGGCGCAGGGGCAGTTGCCCTGAATGTAGCGGGAACCGCGGCGTTAGGGCCCGTTCCGTGACTTCCTGCACGAACATCGCACCGCTGGCCCGCCTGTTTGCAATTGCTCACAGCCTGCGGGCGGGTGCCTTCCTAGCATGCCGAAGTCATGCCGACCGCCACGCCCACCAACCCACCGAGCCGCCCTGCCCAGCCCCGGCTGCTGAGCGGCACCGGCGGTGGCCGGCGCAACGACGACAGGACGCGCACGGCCACCGAGGCAACGACCTTCACGGCCACCGTGCCCTTCCCCCGGCCGCCGGCGACTGCCTCGCGCGCGGCCGCCGCGCCGGCGCCGGCCTCGAGTGCCCTGCCCCGCTGGGCCAAGGGCTTCGTCATCGGCGGTGTGCTGCTCGCCATCGCCATGCCGGTCTCGGTGCTGATGTCGCGCTCCATGCTCGTGCAGGAAGCCCTGGCCGAGCAGAGCGGCTCCAAGGCGGCCATGGTCTGCACGGCCGGCGAAGGCCGGGCCAATGACGATTCCAGCCTGATGGGCTGGCTGTTCGGCGGCTCCTATTTCAGCTGCGGCGACTGGGAGACCCGCGAGGCCCGCCAGCAGCGCGACCGTGATCGCGACCAGGCCAACTACATGGCCCGTGAGCGGGCCAAGCAGGGGTTGAATTAATCGCTTGAAAGATCTGCCAGGCGGCGGACCTTGACCTTGCGGCCCTTGAGCTTGCCCAGCGACAGCCGGCGCACCGCTTCCTTGGCAATGCTGCGCTCCACGGCCACATAGCTGTGGAAGTCGGTCACGTTGATCTTGCCGATCTGCGCCGCCGTGAAGCCGGCCTCGCCGGTCAGTGCGCCGAGGATGTCGCCGGGGCGGATCTTTTCCTTGCGGCCGCCCAGGATCTGCAGCGTGTCCATGGCCGGCAGCAGCGGGCCACCGGGCGCGTCCTTCAGGCCGTCCAGCGGCTCCCACTTGAAGGCTTCGCCCTGCAGCTGCTCGATGCGGCCGATGCGGCCCATTTCGTCCAGGCTCGCCAGGCTCAGGGCCAGGCCGTCGGCGCCCGCGCGGCCGGTGCGGCCGATGCGGTGCACATGCTGTTCGACGTCGGCGCTGATGTCGACATTGATGACGCAGGCCAGGTTGGCGATGTCCAGGCCCCGCGCGGCCACGTCGGTGGCCACCAGCACCGAGGCGCTGCGGTTGGCGAACTGGATCAGCACCTGGTCGCGGTCGCGCTGCTCCAGGTCGCCGTGCAGGGCCAGGGCGACAAAGCCCTGGGCCGCCAGCACGGCTTCCAGATCACGGCATTGCTGCTTGGTGTTGCAGAAGGCGATGGTCGATTCGGGCCGGAAGGCGCGCAGCAGCCGCGGCACGGCGTCCAGGCGTTCGGCTTCGCTGACCTCGTAGGCGATCTGGCGGATGGTCGACGCCGCGGCGCTGGTCGAACCGGCGACCTTGACCGTCTGCGGCTCGCGCATGAACTTGGCCGCGATGTCGTTGACGCCCTCGGGAAAGGTGGCCGAGAACAGCAGCGTTTGCCGGTTGGCGGGGGCTCGCTTGGCAATCGCCTTGATGTCGTCGACGAAGCCCATGTCCAGCATGCGGTCGGCCTCGTCCAGCACCAGGGTGTTCAGGGCCGACAGGTCCAGCGAGCCGCGCTCCAGGTGGTCAATGAGGCGGCCCGGCGTGCCGACGACGACGTGGGCGCCGAAGGACAGGCTCTCCATCTGCGGCTTCATGGGGTTGCCGCCGCACAGGCTCAGCACCTTGATGTTGTCGGCGGCGCGCGCCAGGCGGCGGATCTCCTGCGTGACCTGGTCGGCCAGCTCGCGAGTGGGGCACAGCACCAGGGACTGCACGCGCGGCAGATCGGCCTTGAGCCGGTGCAGCAGCGCGATGGCGAAGGCGGCGGTCTTGCCCGAACCGGTCTGCGCCTCGCCGATGACATCCTTGCCGGCCAGGGCCAGCGGCAGGCTGGCGGCCTGGATGGGGGTCATCTCCAGGTAGCCCAGCTGTTCGAGATTGGCCAGCATGGCCGCACTGAGCGGCAGGCTGGAAAAGGCTTTGGAAGTGGACGCGGTCATGCCCCGATTGTCCGCGCCCATTCAGAGGACCGGATCGAGCACCGCGATCAGGCGGTCGATCTCCTCGGCTGTGTTGTAGTGGGCGATGGACACGCGCACCACGCCGCCCTGCTCGCGCAGGCCCAGGTTGGCTATGAGGCGGCGCGCGTAGAAGTCGCCGAAGCGGATGCCGATGCGGTGGGGGTCGACCTGCCGCACGATGGTCTCGCTGTGCTGGCCGGCGGCCACGAAGCTGATCGTCGGCACGCGCTGCCCGCCGCGTGTGCTTGAGGGGCCGATCAGCTTCACGCCGGGCTTGCTGGCCAGGAAACCCAGCAGCCGCTCGGCCAGCGCGTCCTCATGCCGCTCGAAGGCATCGAAGGCGGCCTGCATGCGTTCGCGCCCGCTGCCTTCCCTCGTCCAGGCACCCAGGCGCCCGCCCACCTCGACGAGATAGTCGGCAATGCCGGCGCAGCCCCAGCTCAGCTCGTAGTTCACATTGCCGGGCTGCAGCTTGTAGGGCAGCGTGGTCGGCGGGATGAAGTCGTGGTTCAGGCTCGCCAGCGACAGCAGCAGCTCGCGCCGCCCCCACAGCACCGCGTAGTGCGGACCAAACGCCTTGTAGAAGCTGAACACATAGAGATCGGCGCCGCTGGCCTGCACGTCCACGAGCCGGTGCGGCGCGTAGGCCACCGCGTCCACGCACAGCCGCGCGCCGGCGGCATGCACCAGGGATGCCACCTCGGCCACCGGGTTCACCGCGCCCAAAACATTGGAGGCCTGCGTCATCGCCACCCAGCGCGTGCGGTCGTTCAGCAGCGCCTGGAGATCGTCCAGCTCCAGCCGCATCGTCTCGGGCCGCATGCGCCAGAAGCGGATCAGCGCACCGGCCTCGGCCAGCCGGCCCCAGGCGCCGATGTTGGCCTCGTGATCGGTGTCGGTCACGATGATCTCGTCGCCCGGCCGGATGCCGGCGCGCAGGGCCTGGGTCACCTGGAACATCAGCAGCGTCGTGGCGCCGCCCATCACCACCTCCTCGTCATGCGGCGCGTTGATCAGCCCGGCCACCGCCCGTCGCGCCGCCAACACCTTCTCGCCCGCGACCTGCGACACCGCATAGCTTGCACCGAGCTGCACCGGCGTCGTCACCAGGTAGTCGCGGCTGCGATCCGCCACCCGGCCCAGGCACTGCGAGCCGCCGGCGTTGTCGAGATAGACGAAGTCGCCGGCGAGGGCGGGGAACTGGGCGCGGATGAAGGGGAGGTCGAGGGCGGGCATGGAGGAGTCGGCATCGGTTGAAGGGGCCGAAGGTGGGTCATTGGGTGTTGGACGAGAAACTGCCGGCGCCCCCCGGGAGCCGCTGGTGCTTTCATTGTCGATGGCTGCTTTGTGCCCGTTGCGGAAGTTGGCGTCGGGTAGGCTGACTGATCGAAAGCAGTCGTTAAGCGGCTAGATCATCGACAGGGCGTGGCGCGCGGCTCGCCGGAACGCATCTCTCAGCTCGCCACTGCCGAGGCCGCAGTGCGCAAAGAAGGCCTACCTCCAGTCGCACTCAGGCTCTGTTGTTCAACTGGTCGGCAATGAACTGGAGCGCCTGCAGAGCGGGCGCCGGATCATCGCTGTACTGGGCCTGCACGATGGCGCCATCCACGGCAATGGCCAAGGCCTCGGCCGTCCGCCTTCGCTGACCCGACTGCGGCAACAAGCCTTCGATGGCATCGGTCATCTGCTGCTTGTGCTGACGGGTGGCCTCGACGACAGCAGGTATCGCGGGTCCCATCTCGCTGACGCCGTTGAGAAAGGCACAGCCTCGGAAAACGCCGAGCGCCTCACTGCTGAACCATTCCTTCATCACCGGCGGCAGTGCCTGTACGCCCTTTGACGCGCCGCCGTGGCGCTCCAAAGCCTCCCTGAACCACGTCATCCACTGGTCATGTCGAAGGCTCAGGTACGCCAGGATGAGGTCGTTCTTGCTCGGGAAGTGCCGGTAGAAGGTCACCTTGGTCACACCGGCCTCGGCGATGACGCGGTCGATCCCGGTGGCGCGAAGGCCCTCGGCATAGAAGAGGTCGTGCGCCGTGCGCAGGATGCGTTCTCTTGCGGGCAGGTCGCCGACGTTGACATCCGTGCGTTTGATCATGCGCGCATGATAGACAGACTTGTCTACATACGCCAGAATTCGCATGTAGACAGATCTGTCTATATGCCGCTGATCTGCGGCCCTTCATGACCATCTACTGAAAGCCACTGCCATGGACACCCGCCCCCCGCTGCCCCCATTCACCCGTGAAACCGCGATTCAGAAGATTCGCCTGGCCGAAGACGGCTGGAATAGCCGCGATCCTGCACGCATCGTGCTCGCCTACAGCCCCGACACCGTCTGGCGCAACCGGGCAGAGTTCCTCCGGGGCCGCGCTGAAGCGCAGGCGCTGCTGGAGCGCAAGTGGGTACGGGAGCTGGACTACCGCTTGATCAAAGAGCTTTGGGCCTTCGACGGCAACCGCATCGCGGTGCGGTTTGTGTACGAGTGGCACGACGACGCCGGCAACTGGTTCCGCAGTCACGGCAATGAGAACTGGGAGTTCGACGAACAGGGATTGATGACGCATCGTCATGCGAGCATCAACGACCAGCCAATCAAGGCGGAAGACCGGAAGTTCCATTGGCCGCTCGGCCGACGCCCGGACGACCATCCAGGGCTCACGGCGCTGGGACTTTGACTTGAAAGTGCAGCAACGCTGGACGCGTGCAAGTCGAGGCAAGGTTCCGCCGAACCAGCCATCCGCCCATACCAGGAACTGATGCGTGGCACTGCGCTGGTCGATCAGAGAATTAGCTCCGGCTTGCGGTACCGTTCGGAGCGAACGACCCTCCTTCAATCGATTGAAGCCGAAGTGGTCGTTCGCGATAGTCCGCTCGTGGCCGACAGCGTACCTCCGCACCGGCAGACCTGGCGGACCGCCCTGCCCGGCGGCACTTCGCTCGGACGAGGAGGAAGCGATGACCAGTTTGACGGCCGGAGCCGAAGTCGACGGTGCAAGCGCTTTCAGTCCGCGGCCAGCAGCCGCAGAGCGGCGGCCAGCTCGGTGTCCACGCCAGCGGCCACGTCGGCCCAGCGCGGACGCACGACGACATCCGGCTGCACACTCGCATCCGGCGGGTCACCGGGCGCGAAGTTCGCGACAAGAGGGATGTCCACGGCCGCGCCCGAGGCCGGCAAGGTGATCCAGGCCAGTTGCCCGCCATTGAGCCCGCGCCGGTTGCCGCCGGTGGGACGACCCAGCAGCGTGGCCGCGCCGCTGGCCTTCAGATCGCGCGCCAGCAGATAGCCGGCCGAGCTGTTGTTGGGGCCGACCAGGGCAACGACACGGCCTTTGAAGGGGCGCGCCGCGGGCATGACGACGGTCGGTGGGCTGTCGGGCAGGGCCCAGTTGCGGCCCGCGGTCTTGGTGACCAGGCCGGTGCGGTCGAAGAAGCCGAAATCCCAGGTGTCGAGGTAGCGCGCCACCACATAGGGCACGCGCTCGTAGGCCGATTCGCGGCGGCTGCCCGGCTGGGTGTAAGGCCGGGCTATCAGGTGGCTGAGCAGGGCCCGGCCCAGCGCGTCGTCGCCGCCTTCGTTGTCGCGCAGGTCGATGACCAGGCGATCGATGCCGCGCTGGGCCAGCTCATCGAAAGTCCGGTCGAGAAAGGCGGCACCATCGAACCTGTGGTCCCAGAAGGCAAAGCTGGGCAGGGTCAGCACGGCGACGCCGGCATCGACGCGCAGGCGCCAGGCGGGATCGCGCTCGCGCCAGCCCGCAGCGCGCAGCGCCTGCTCGCGCTCGGCAGCCGTCAGCACCGGCGCCCTCACCTCACGTCCATTCGCCAGACGCAGCCGCCAGCCCTCGGGACCCGGCGGGAACAGCAGCGGGAAGAGGCGCTGCATGGCGCCGCCATTGGCGTCGTCGTCGAGCTGGACCAGACGCTTGCCGTCGCTGCTGCCGTCGGCGCGCAGATAGGGCATCAGGGCCGCGGCGATCTTGGCGGGCGAGAGGCCCTCGATGGCCAGCAGTTCGCTGCCCGCCGGCACGGCCGGTGCAGCGCTGGCGACGACGAGGATGCGCCCTTCGACCCAGCGCAGCACCAGCGGCAAGGTCTGGCGGCCCAGCATGGCCTGCACGGCCGGTGGCTGGTTGGCCGGATTGACCCAGGTGTGGCCGCAGCGCACGGCCGCCGCCAGCCGCGTGGCCAGCAGATAGAGCTGGGCGCGGCTGGCTCCGCCCGCCACCTCGGCCTGGGCGGCCGCAAAGCCGGCGTCGATCTGGGCCGGCGTGGCGTAGCGGTAGAGGCCGGGATGCAAGTCGACCAGGGCGCGCTTGAGGATGCGCAGATCGCGCTGGGCCTGCTCGGCGCTCAGCTCGGGGGCGGCCTGGGCGACGGCAAGACCGAGGGCCAGGCAGAGGGAGAGGACGACGTTCTTCATGCCCCGCAGGGTCGCCGCAGCCGCCGCGACGCGCGACCCGAATCACCGCAAACCCGCGCCGGCCCTCAGCTTTTCAGGATCTGGCACGCCAGGCCGACGGCGTCATGCCTGTCTGCGCCTTGAAGACGCGGTTGAAGCTGGTCTTGGAACTGAAGCCGGCCTGCAAGGCCAGGTCCAGCAGCTCGTCGCCCGCGCCGGCGGCCAGGCGCCGCTGCACCCAGGCCACGCGCAGGCCGCCGATGACGTCGGCAAAGCCCAGGCCCAGGCCCTCGTTGAAGGCCCGCGACAGATAGCTGCTGTTGGTGCCCAGGCGCCGCGCCAGGCCATCCAGGCTCAGCTCGGGGTCGCGGAACCAGGCTTCGGCCTCGGTGCGATCACGCCAGGCCGCGCCAAGCGCGGCCCAGTCGGGCGGGCTGCGCGGCGCGGGTGGCTCGGCCGGCGCTGCCTCGGCCTGCAGCGGATGGCGCTGGCCGGCATGCCGCCAGGCTTCCAGGCCCAGCGCGAACACGATCAGGGTCAGCGCGAGATAGAGACCGAAGCGGTCGAAGTAGTTGAGCCGCCAGATCGCCGTCGCGGCCTCGTAGGGCAGGCTGACGGCCAACAGCAGCCCCAGCGCCACCAGCGTGCCGGCCAGGCCGCTGTAGCGGTGCTCGTCGGCATTGCTGACATGCTGGTCCAGCCAGGCCTGGAAGTCGCGATGACGGCGCCAGGCCAGCAAGAGGTAGACGCTCAGCGACACCAGGCCGGCCCAGGTCAGCGCGGGGCCGATGAAGCGGGCATGAACCGTGTCGTTCCAGTGGTCCTTCCAGGCCAGGGGTTGCAGCAAGCAGACCGTGAAGTAGAGGGCGACCACGGCAGCCGGCAGCAGATGCCAGGCCCAGCGCCGTGGCAGCCGCTGGCGCGTGCGCTGCTGCACATGCAGCCACAGCAGCGGCCCGAGGGCCAGTTCGTGATCGAAGGGCGCGAAGCTCAGCCAGGGATACGCGTCGTAGAAGCCGGCGTAGCCGATGACATAGGGCGTCAGCTTCAGGGCCATGACGACCAGCAGGGCCGCCACCCAGCGGTTGGCGCGGCGCTGGCCCGGCGGGGCCACCAAGGCAGCCGCCACCGCGAGCGCGAACAGCGCGCCCAGGCCGAGGGTGGTGCTCCAGGGGCCGAAACGGATCATCCGGGCGATGCGGCTGGCATCGCGGCATTATGGGCAGCGCCGCCGGGCGCGCTGCGCCCCTTCACCAGCACCCGCCACAGCAGCCGCGGCGCGAACAGGCTTTCGGGCGGCGCCAGCATGTGCACGACGCGCTGGAAGGCCGCGCTGACCTCGGCGTCCTGCGGCGCCACGCTGTAGATGCGGCCCACATAGGCATTGACGATGCGCACCGGCAGCGGCCGCCTGCCCGGCACGACGTCCAGCGACAGGTCGCCGCCGACGGCGAGCTGCCAGGGCGTGTCTATGACCTTGGCGGCGGCGCGGAAGAAGCGCTGCGCCAGCTTCGCTTCGCCGCCGGCCAGCGCCTCGCGCAGGGCCAGGGCCTCGCAGGCGGCCACCGTCATGCCCTGGCCGTAGATGGGGTTGAAACTGGTCAGCGCATCGCCCATGACGAGGAAGCCGGCCGGAAAGGCCGTGAGCTGCTCGTAGTGGCGGCGCTGGCTGTGCGGCATCTGGTAGCGGATGACGTCGCCGATGGGCTCGGCCTCGTGCGTGACCTTGACGAGCTCGGGGCAGCCGATGTCGCGGGCCCGCTCGCGCAGGGCCTCCAGCGTCGCGGCCGCATGGTCGCCCGCGAAGCCACCCACGCCGGCCACCCAGCGCGGCGCGCCGCCCTCGCTCTCGGGCTCCTGGGCCAGCAGCACGCCGGGCCGCGGCTGCTCGTTGGTGACGGCGCCGAAGGTGGCCACCTTGTCCAGGCCCGGGCCCATGGCGCAGGCGCCGCTGCGCCTGAAGTAGGCGCTGGTGTAGCAGATGCCGATGTCGACGCGCTCCTCTTGCGGCGCCTGCAGGCCCCAGCTGCGCAGCCATTGCGGTGCGCGCGAGCCGCGGCCGGTGCAGTCGACGACGAGAGTCGCCGGCAGGCTGAACTCGACGCCCTCGACGACATAGTTCGCCGCCACGACGCGGCCGGCCTCGAACTCCGGCGTCTTCACGGCCGCGCCGCAGACGACGCGCACGCCGGCACGCGCCAGCAAGCGCCGGCGAATCTCCGCCTCGATGGCCAGGCGGCTCGCGCACAAGGCGGGCAGGCCGGCAACACCGCTGGCGAAGCGGCGTCGGTTGGCCTCGAAGGCCGCATCGCGCTGCAAGTCACCCAGCAGGCCACCGCGCGCCACCAGCGCATCCGTGAAACCGGGAAAGAGTTCCTCCAGCACCTGCAGGCCGCGCGCCAGCAGGCCGTGCGGGTGGATGGCGTGGGGCGTGCCCTTGCGCGGCGCGGCACCGGCAGGCAGCTCGTCGCGCTCCAGCAGCACGACCTCGTCGAAATGCTCCCTGAGCACGCGCGCGGCCAGCAGGCCGGCTAGGCTGGCGCCGAGGACGACGGCGCGGGTGGGCGTGGAACTCGTGGCCATGGCGGGCCTCTCGTGGCGGGTTGCGATGCGCTGACTTACGCGCCCGCTCCGCCGCCGGATTCACCCACCTGAGCGCTTGACTTTCCAGCCTTCCGGCCGCGCCTGCAGCCAGGCCATGAGCTTGTCCGCATGGTCGCCCTGGATCTCGACGACGCCGTCCTTCACCGTGCCGCCACTGCCGCAGGCGGCCTTGAGCTGCTTGGCCAGCACGTTCAGCGCCGCGTCCTCCAAAGGCAGCCCCTTGACGACGGTGACGCCCTTGCCCTTGCGGCCCGCCGTCTCGCGGCTGACGCGCACGATGCCGTCGCCCACCGGCCGCTGCTTGGCCTTGCAGGCGCATTGCGCGATGGGCTGGCCGCAGCCGGGGCAGACCCGGCCGACGTCCGTCGAATAGACCAGGGTCATTGATGCACCCCTCGCGCTCCGCGCTGTCCCGCCAAGCGGGAGCGAGCTTGCTTGGGGCGGCCCGGCGCGGCGCTCATGGCGTCGGCTTCAGATGCCGCTCGAAGAAGGCATCCATGGTGCGGTAGAGATGCAGGCGCGCCGCGCGGCCGGCGATGCCGTGCGCCTTGCCGGGGTAGATCTGCAGGTCGAAGGTCTTGCCGGCGGTCTGCAGGGCTTCGACCAGGCGCAGCGTGTGCTCGAACAGCACGTTGTCGTCGGCAGTGCCGTGCACCAGCAGCAGGGGTTTGCTCAGCAGGCTCGCACGCGCCGGCAGGTTGGCGCCCGCATACGTCGCCGCCTTGCCCCCCTCCGGCATGCCGAGATAGCGCTCGGTATAGGCCGTGTCGTAGAGCGTCCAGTCGGTCACCGGTGCGACGGCGACGGCCGCGGCGAAGGGCGTGTCGGCATCCAGCATGGCGCGCGCGCCGAGGAAGCCGCCATAGCTCCAGCCGAAGAAGCCGATACGGGTTGCATCGACGCTGGGCACCAGGCCGGGCAGCTGGCGCACGGCGGTGAAGAGGTCGGCGATCTCGTGCTTGCCAAAGCTGCGGTAGTGGGCGTGCGTGTAGTCGCGGTCACGATGCGCCATGCCGCGCACGTCCACCATCAGCACGCCATAACCGCGCTGCTGCCAGTAGGCGATCAGCGGCATGTCGCGGCCCCAGCCCCAGTTGACCGTGGCCGAGCCCGGGCCGCCATAGGCCAGCACGATGACCGGATGCTTGCCACCCTCGCGCCTGGGCGCGAAGAAGAAGGCGTTGAGCAGCGTCTTGCCATCGGCCGCCATCAGGTCCAGGGACTGCGGCGTGTTGGTGAAGGCCGCCAGCGCCGGATCGGGCGCGTCGCCGGCCAGGGCGATGGCGCCGCTCTGGCCCAGGCTGCGCAGTTCCAGCCGCGGCGGCTGGCCCCAGGCCGAGCGGGTGACGAGCAGGCGAGAACAGGCGCTGTCGGCCTTGGCGTCGCGCCATTGGCGGTCGGCCGCACCGGCCACCGGCTGCGCCTTGCCGCCGGCCAGTGGTTGCAGATAGAGCTCGCGGGCCTTGCCGCGGTCACCGGCGGCGGCGAAGACAATGCCGCGTTCGCCCACGCAGACCGCATGCGCCACGGCTTCGGCCTGCTGGGTCAGCGGCGTGCGCTGGCCGCTGGCGCGGTCGATCAGCAGCAGCTGGCGGCGGCCCGAGGCCTCGCTGGACCAGAGCAGGCCGCGCGGCGTCTCGATGAGGTCGTCATGCACCTCGACCCAGGCGGCATCGGTCTCGACGGTGATGTCGTGCGGCGTGGCCTTGAACTCGGTCAGTGTCAGCCGCGTCTGGTCGCGGTTGAACCATTGCAGCCAGGGCGTGCCGTCGGCGAACCAGCCGGCGCGGGAGATGTACTCGGCGGTCTTCGGAAGCGGCAGCTCGCGGCGCTGGCCGTTCGCGGCATCGATGACGAAGGCCGTGACCCTGGCATTCGCTTCACCGGCCGCGGGGTAGCGCTGCTCGGTCATGGCGGTGCGGTCGGCAAAGATCTGGGCACGGGTCTTCACGGCCACGCCGGACTCGTCGGTGCGCAAGGCCAGCAGGGACTTGCCGTCCTTGGACCACCAGAAGCCACGCTGGCGGCTGAGCTCCTCGGCGGCGATGAACTCGGCAAGGCCCCAGGAGACCGTGTCGCTGCCATCGCTCGTCAATTGACGCGGCTGGCTGCCTGCGGCGAGGGGCAGCACGAAGAGGTTGCCGCCCTGCACATAGGCCAGAGTCTTGCCGTCGGGCGCGCAGCGCGGGTCCTGCTTGGGCGCGTCAGGCGTGCTGGTCAGGCGTTGGGCCTGGGGACCACCGGCGCCGAGGCGCACCAGGTAGAGGTCGCCCGACAGCGGAAACAGCAGCGCGCTGTCATCGGTCCCGCACCACTGGTAGCCGGTGATGCCGCGCTGGCTGATGCGCTGGCGCTCCAGGGCCATCTTCTCGGCCTCGCTGAGCTTTTGCGCCGCGCCCCCCAGCAGGTCCGCCGCGCTGACCAGCCTGCGCGGCTCGCCACCGGCGCTGGGTTGTGCCCACAGCTCCAGCACCTCGCTGTCGGCCGCCGACGGGCGCAGGAAGCTGACCCATTGCCCGCCCGGCGAGATCTCGGCCTGGCGCGGCAGGCGGCCCGCCAGCGGCGGGTCGGCGGTGATGCGCTCAAGGGTCAGCGGGGCGGGGGACTGGGCCGCGGCAGCGCTTGTGACGCAGACGGCGGCCAGCAGGGTCAGCAGGCTTTTCATCCCGCCATGCTAAGCGGCGGCTGCGGTCTCCCGGGCCAGCTCGAACCCTTCGTCGATCCAGCCCGTGATGCCGCCGGCCATGATCTTCACCGGCCGGCCCAGGCGCGCCAGGCGCAGCGCACCGCGGGCCGCGCCATTGCAATGCGGGCCGGCGCAGTAGGTGACGAAGAGGGTGTCCAGGGGCCATGCCGCGAGCTTGCTCTCGACCAGCTTGCCGTGGGGGAAGTGGATGGCGCCGGGCACATGGCCGCGGGCATAGAGCTCGGCCGAGCGCACGTCCAGCAGCACGAAGTCCACCTCGCCGCGGCTGAAGGCGTCGTGCACATCCCAACAGTCGGCCTCGAAACTGAACTCGGCGGCGAAATGGGCCTCGGCCTCGGCGGCAGGGGCGGCGGGAACGGCGGACACAGGGGAAGGCATGAGGGGCTCCGTTGAAAACATGCCCTCATGGTCGCGGCGGCCGCGCTGGCCCACAATTGGCGCTCATGAAGAGTATCGACAAGATCACGCCAAAGACCACTGGGCCCCTCGTCGTGGCGCCGGTCTACGACGGCCTGTGCACCTTCGAGTTCGCCATCGCCGCCGAAATCTTCGGCCTGTCGCGACCGGAAATGGGCCCGGGCTGGTACCGCTTCGCCAGCGCCGCCATCGAGCCCGGGCCGCTGCGCGCGCATGGTGGCTTGAGCGTGACGAGCGACGGTGGCATCGAGTTGCTGGACCGCGCCGACCTCATCGTCATGGCCGGCTGGAAGGGCGCCGACGTGCCGGTGCCCGAGGCCTTCGCCAAGCTCCTGCGCCAGGCCTGGCAGCGCGGCGCGCGGCTCGCTTCGATCTGCTCGGGCGCCTTCGTGCTGGCCGCCACCGGCCTGCTGGACGGCCGCCGCGCGGCCACGCACTGGCGCTATGCCGACAAGCTGCGCCAGCGCCACCCGGCCATCGCCGTCGATGCCGGCGTGCTCTATGTCGAAGAGGACCGCGTGCTGACCTCGGCCGGCAGCGCCGCTGGCATCGACCTGATGCTGCACATCGTGCGCAGCGACTTCGGCGTCGAGGCCGCCAACAGCGTCGCGCGCCGCCTCGTCATGCCGGCCCACCGCAGCGGCGGCCAGGCCCAGTTCATCGAAAGGCCCGTGCCGGCCGACCGCGGCCACCGCCTGGCCGGCGTGATGGAGCAGGTGCGCGCAGACCTGCGCGCGCCGTGGACGGTGGAACGCATGGCCGAGGCCGCCGCCATGAGCCCGCGCACCTTTCTGCGCCGCTTCAGCGAGGCCACCGGCCAGTCCCCGGGCGACTGGCTGATCGCCGAGCGCGTCGCCGAGGCCCAGCGCCTGCTGGAAGCCAGCGCCCTGCCCGTCGAGCGCGTCGCGGCCGAGGCCGGTTTTGGCAGCGTGCAGGCGCTGCGCCACCATTTCCAGGCCCGGCTGGGCCTGGCGCCGCGGGCCTATCGCGCGTCCTTCGGCACGGCCGCATAGATGTTCCGCGAACAAGCTCATGCGCAACAGGCGCTTGCTTACTTCCTATGATCCGCGTCTTCCCCCCCGACCACCTAGGAGAGCCCCATGTCCCTGCGCATCAACGACATCGCCCCCGACTTCACCGCCCAGACCACGCAAGGCGAGATCAAGTTCCACGACTGGATCGGCGACAAGTGGGCCATCCTGTTCTCCCACCCCAAGGACTTCACGCCGGTGTGCACGACCGAGCTGGGCTATATGGCCAAGATCGAGCCCGAGTTCACCAAGCGCAATGCCAAGCTGATCGGCCTGTCGGTCGACCCCGTGGACAACCACCACCGCTGGGCCGCCGACATCGAGGAGACCCAGGGCTATCTGCCCAAGTACCCCATGATCGGCGACCATGACCTCAACGTCGCCAAGCTCTACAACATGCTGCCGGCCGACATCGACGGCACCTCCGAAGGCCGCACCGCCGCCACCAACGCCACCGTGCGCTCGGTCTTCATCGTCGGCCCGGACAAGCGCATCAAGCTGATGCTGACCTACCCGATGACGACGGGCCGCAACTTCGACGAGATCCTGCGCGTGCTGGACAGCATGCAGCTGACCGCCAAGCACAAGGTCGCCACGCCGGTGAACTGGAAGCAGGGCGACGACGTCATCATTGCCGGCTCGGTCAGCGACGAGGACGCCAAGACCCTGTTCCCGCAGGGCTGGAAGGCGCCCAAGCCCTATCTGCGCATCACCAAGCAGCCGGGCTGATCGGCTTTCGGCCCTGAAGCGGCCGGTGCGGGCAGGCAGCCCGCACCGGCCGTTGCGCTTTCAGGCCTCGGCGGTAACCGGATCGATGATGCGGCGCACCTGAGCCACCGAATCCGCCGGGAAGCCACCCAGCCGCGCATGCTCACGCACCTTGGCCTCGTCGGGGGCGTTGTAGACGCAGTAGATCTTGTCGTCGGTCACATAGCTGTGCACCCACTGGATGCTGGGGCCGAGATCGCGCAGCACGCCGCAGGACGTGGCCGAGATGCCTTGCAGCTGCTCGGCGGTGAGCTGGCCGGCGCCGGGGATGTTTCTTTCGATGACGAACTTGGGCATGACACTCTCCTTGAAAAGAGCCGCTCGGGAATCGATCGGCCTGGCGTCATCCTCTTTCCTGGGGGTGGGCGGCGTCCTTTAGCCGGCCTGAAATCTGGATAAATTCGCGGTCAGACATGGCTGCCACCCATTACCGCTTCGGTGACTTCAAGCTGCTGCCGACCGAACGCCTGCTGTTCCGACGCGGCGCCGAGGTCGGGCTGACGGCGCGCGCCTTCGAGCTGCTGGTGGCCTTTGTCGAGCGCGCCGGCCAGCTGCTGGGCAAGGACGAGCTGCTCAAGCGCGTCTGGGCCGGCGTCGTCGTCGAGGAGAACAACCTCGCCGTGCAGGTGGGCGCCCTGCGCAAGCTGCTCGGCGCCGACGCCATCACCACCATCCCCGGCTTCGGCTACCGCTTCGCCCTGCCGGTGCTGGACGTGGCCGAGGCGGAGCCCGCCACCCAGGGGCGTCTGCCGCTGCGCCTGCCACCGCTGATCGGCCGCGAGGAAGAGCTGCGCGAGCTCCAGGCCCTGCTGGGCAGCCACCCCATCGTCACCCTGTGCGGCGGCCCCGGCTTCGGCAAGACGCGGCTGGCCCAGCAACTGGCGCTGCAGCGGCGCGGCGACCATGCCGACGGCGCCTGGTGGGTAGACCTGACGCTGCTGCGCGAGGATGAACCCGTGGCCGCCGCGGTGGCGCGGACGCTGGGCCTGCCGCCGGGACAGAACCCGCGGGACACACTGGCCACCAAGCTGTCAGCCCTGAGCCTGCTCATCGTGCTGGACAACGCCGAACACCGCGCGGCGGACGTGGCCGAGCTCGTCACCACCCTCGTGCAGAACACCGCCAGCGTCAGCATCCTGGTGACCAGCCAGGTGGCCCTGCAGCTGCCTGGCGAACGCGTCTACCGGCTGGCGCCTCTGCCCTTGCCCGACGCTGTTCGTCTGCTGGCCGAGCGCAGCGGCGAAGCCGAAGCAGGCAGCCAGGCGGAAGCCATCTGCCAAGCCCTGGACTGCAACCCGCTGGCCATCGAGCTGGCCGCGTCACGTGTGGACGTGATGGGCCTCGACGGCCTCGCCGCCCGCCTGCACGAGAGGCTGACGCTGCTGGGCCCGACCTCCGCCAGTCCCTCGCGCCGCAATGCCCTGGCCGAAGCCCTGAGCTGGTCGCACGAGCTGCTGGCCGAACGCGAACGCCGCGTGCTGCGCCGCCTGGCCGTCTTCCCCGGCAGCTTCTCGCTGGAAGGCGCGGCCCTGGTGCTGGCCGACGAAAACCTGGCCGCCGCGGACGCCGTCGCCTCGGTGCTCAGCCTGGTGGAGCGCTCCCTCGTCAGCATCGACCGCGGCACCGCGCAGCGCCGTTTCCGGCTGCTGGAGACCATGCGCCTGTTCGCGCTGGACAAGCTCGCCGCCGCCGGGGAAACGGCCCTGGCCGAGGCCCGCCATTGCGCAGGTCTGAACTGGCTGCTGGACGACGCCTACGAGGAATCCTGGCGCCTGCCCCATGCCGGCTGGAAGGCGCGCTACGAGCCCGAACTGCCGGGCTTGTGGGCCGCACTGGCCTGGGCCGGCGAGCATGACCTGACGGCCGCAACGGCCCTCTTCGGCGCCGCGGCACCCTTGTGGTTGCCGCGCGCCACCCAGGCCCGTCCGCATGCCCTGGACCTGGCCGAGCGCCTGGCCGACGAAGCCACGGCTGCCACCACGCCCAAGCCCTTGCTGGCGCGCTTCTGGTGGGCCTGCGCGCGCTGCCACAGCGTCGTCCACCCCGGCCATGCCCGCGACGCCGCCGAGCGCGCCGCACGCCTGTATCGCGAACTCGGCGACGAGCGCGGCGAATACCTCGCCCTGGTCGAGCATGCCTTCAACTGGCGCGTCGACGGCCCCGAGGCGCGGGCGACGCTGGCCGCCGCGCGCATGCTGGAGAACCCCGGCTGGCCCGCCGCCGTGCTGGAGCGCGGGCTGACCACCGAAGCCGTGCTGCACCTGACCTCGGGCCGGCACGAGCAAGCCCGGCGCTGCTACGAAGCGGCACTGGAGATCTGCGAGCGCGGCGGCTTCGATGCCGGCGTGATGCGCGCGCGGCTCAACCTGGCCGACCAGGCTCGCGCCGCCGGCGAACTGGACCGGGCGATCGAACTCGGCGAGACCCTGCTGGCCGAGCCCGGGGATGCCGGCGACCTGATCTGCCAGGCCACCATCCTGGGCAATCTGATCGGCGCCCTGGTTGGCCAGGGCCGCTGGGCCCGCGCCCGCGAGGTGGCGCTGGAATGCCCACGCCGCCTGGGCCGGCTGGGGTTGGGCGAGCAACTCTGGGTCAACCTGGATGCGCTGGCCCTGCTGCATCTGCACGACGGCCGCACGGCGCTGGCGGCGCAGCTCGCCGGCGTGGCCGACCGTGAGTTCGAGCTCCATGGCCAGATGCAGCGCCAGCCCAATGAGGCGGTGGACCGTGCCGCGCTGGCGGCCGGCCTGTCTCAGCGGCTTGAAGCGGCCGAGATCGCACGGCTGGAGCAGGAAGGCCGGCGCATGAGCCTGGCCGACGCGATGCGGTCGGCCCTCGAGTTGAACTAGACCGCGAAGAGGCGGCGTTCCAGCTCGTCCGCCGAGTTGATCGTGCGCAACTCGGCATAGGCCGCCTCGGCCTCGGGGTAGGCGCGCTTCAGATAGTGCAGCCACTGCTTGAGGCGGCCGCCCTGATGCCTGGCAGCGACGGTGGCGCGCACCTGGGCGAAGAAGACCTGCATCAGCGGCAGCAGCTCGCACCAAGGCAGCGGCTCGGCGCGCTGGCCGGCGACGCGCAGGGCCAGGCCGGGATCGGCCACCATGCCGCGGCCCAGCATCAGGTGCTCGCAGCCGCTGCGCTCGCGCGCCAGCTCGGCATGCTCGACGGTCCAGATCTCGCCGTTGGCAATGAGGGTGAGAGGCACGGCCTCACGCACTTCGGCAATGCGCTCCCAATAGGCCGGCGGCTTGTAGCCATCGGCCTTGGTGCGGGCATGGACGACGATCTCCTGCGCGCCGGCCGCGTGGATGGCGCGCGCGACGTCCAGGGTCTTGCTGCTGTCCATATAGCCCAGGCGCATCTTGGCCGAGACCATCACGTCGGCCGGCACGGCGCGGCGCACGGCGGACACGATCTCGTGGATGAGCTCGGGTTCGTCCAGCAGCACGGCGCCGCCGCGGTGACGGTTCACGCATTTGGCAGGGCAGCCGAAGTTGAGGTCGATGCCCTCGGGCTTCAGTTCGGCCAGGCGGGCCGCGTTTTCGGCCAGGCAATTGACGTCGGAGCCCAGCAGCTGGGGATGCACCGGCACACCTGCGGCCGTGCGGCCGGCGTTGTACAGCTCCGGCACGATGCGCGTGAAGACACGCTTGGGCAGCAACTGGTCGGTCACGCGGATGAACTCGGACACGCAGCGGTCCACGCCACCGACGCGGGTCAGCACATCGCGCAGGATGTGGTCGAGCAGGCCTTCCATCGGCGCCAACAGAATCACGCCGGGTTCTCCTGGTTCATCAGATACAGCCGCAGGTCGAACTCGAGCTGGAAGTAGTCGGGCTCCATGTGCTGGCAGAGCTGGTAGAAGGCCTTGTTGTGGTCCAGCTCGCGCAGATGCGCCAGCTCGTGCACGACGATCATGTTCAGCAGCGCGGCCGGCGCCTCCTTGAACAAGGTGGCGACGCGGATCTCGCGGCGCGTCTTGAGCTTGGTGCCCTGCACCTGGGTGCGGCGGGTGTGGGTGCCCAGGGCCTGCTGCAGCACGCGCAGCTTGGCGTCAAAGCCGACGTATTGCAGCGGGCCGGCATTGCGCATGTGGCGGTTCTTCAACGCCTGCACATAGTCGAACAGGGCCGAGTCGCTGCGCACCTCATGGGCTTCGGGCAGGCGGCGGGCCAGGTGTTCGGCCAGGCGCCCTTCCAGGCGCAGCTGTTCGGCCTGGGCGATCAGTTCGGGGGGATAGCCGGCGAGGTAGCGGGCGGCAAGCATGCAGTCGGTTCAAAAGGCGCGGCGCCTCTGGAGGCACCGCGCCGGAGGGCGAGGTCAGACGGCCAGCGTTTCGAGCTGGTCCAGGCTCTCTATTGTCGCGAGGCAGGCGCGTGCCACTTCGAGCCCCTTGGTGGAGAAATGCTCGGCGAAGAAGCGCTTGTGCTCGCCATGCTCGTGGAAGTGGTGCGGCGTCAGCACGCAGGAGAACACCGGCACGTCGGTTTCCAGCTGCACGTCCATCAGCGCCTGGATGACGGTCTGGGCGACGAAGTCATGGCGGTAGATGCCGCCATCGACGACGAGGCCGCAGGCGATGACGGCGTCGAAGCGGCCCGTGCGCGCCAGGCGCTTGGCATGCAGCGGGATCTCGAAGGCGCCGGGCACGTCGATGACGGTGACCTGCTCCGCCGGGATTCGACATCGGCCGAACTCGCTGCGGATGGCCGCGACGGCCACGCCGACGATGTCCTTGTGCCAGCTGGCGGCCAGGATGGCCACGCGCGGCAGGCGGGACAGGTTGAAGCTGGGGTTGAGGGTCTGATTCATGGTGTCCTCTTGAAAGACGGTTTTTCCAGAATCAGGGCAAGCGCACGCAGCAGCGGCGCCTTCCGCAGCAGCGAAAAGCGCAGCCATCACGCGATCTCTTTCATCCGGACTGTGACCGTCGGCCCTGGCATCGCACCAGGTCTGCTGACCCTTTGCCGTTGGCACGGCGAAGGCGCTCGCGGGCTCTTGCGCTTTCACGCAAATACCGCCGGTGGGGAATTTCGCCCCGCCCTGAGAACGCTGCCGATCTTGCGGATCGGCCACGGCATCTTAGGTGCAGGGCGGCATGATGGCGGTCATGTCCGAGACATTCCGAGTGACCCTGCTGCCCGGCGGCGAGAGCTTCACCGCCACGGCCGACCAGACCCTGCTGCTGGCCGGCCTGGCCGCCGGGCTGCAACTGCCCTGGTCCTGCCGCACGGGCACCTGCCGTACCTGCATCTCCCATCTCGTCCAGGGGCGCATCGAGTACCGCATCGAATGGCCGGGTCTGTCCTACGAGGAAAAGGCCGAGGGCTTCATCCTGCCCTGCGTGGCCGAGCCACGCAGCGACGTGACCCTCACCTGCGGGCCATGACCAGGGTGTTCCCGTTCTGCAGCAGGGTCACAGACCCGGCCGGCCCCTCGTTGCCGCTGAAATCCAGCTGGGCGTCCACCTGAGGCACATGCACGCGGCGCGGCGTGCTGGCCTTCAGTTCGAAGGCCGGCTGGCCCGGCGCCTGGCCCTGCAGCCGGCCCTGCTCATCGACGAACACACGCACCGCGAACTGCGGCGACACATAGTCGCCCACCAGGACCTGCATCTGCGCCGGGCTCAGCGTGATGAAGGCCAGCTCGGTCGGCAACTCGCCACGGCGTGCCCAGCGCTCGGCCTCGTTTTCGCCATTGTTGAAGACACGCGCCGCCACCGGCTTGCCATCGCTGCCGCGATCGATCTGGAACCAGGTCAGCGAGTCCGGGAAGGCGAAGCGGTCGCCGCCGAGGGCGATCAGGGCATTGCTGCCGCCGCCCGTGCGCTGGCTGTGCAGCACGCCGTCCTTCACGCGCAGCACGCGGGTCTGCTGCTCGTCGAGGGCGTAGACGCCTTCGACGCTCTTCAACTGCTCGACCGGGACGGCCACCGGCGTCGGCTCGGCATAGGGCTCGCCGATGGCGAAGGCGGCCAGCTTGCGCGCGGCCAGATCCATGTTGAAGCCCGGGCCGTCGCTGTTGCGCAGGATGACGACCGTCGTCTGGCTCTGCGGCAGGTAGTTCAGCGTCGACACGAAGCCGTGGATGCCGCCGCCGTGCGACAGCATGGCCTGGTCACGCAGCTTGCCCGTCGCGATGCCGAAGCCATAGTGGAAGCTCCTGGCCGGCCCCTCCGGCGTCGTCATGCGCTGGTAACTGGCGGCACTGATGAGCTTGCCTCCATGCAGGGCCTGGTTCCAGCGCCACAGGCCTTCGGTGTTGGCGATCAGCGCGCCGGCCGCATGGGGCTGGGTCATGCTGAGAAAGCCGGCCGGCGCCACCTGGGCCTGGGGGTTCAGCGTGTAGCCCTGGGCCATGCCCTTGAAGAGCCTGTCGCCGGCCTGGTAGTGCACGCTGCTGATGTGGGCAGGCTGGAGCAGCAGCTCGTCGAGGGACTGGTGCCAGGGCTTGCCAGAAATGGCCTCGACGACGGCGCCCAGCAGCACATAGCCGGAGTTGTTGTAGGCCCACTTCTCGCCGGGAGCGAAGTCCACCGGCAGGTCCTTGAATTCCTTGATCAGCTCGGCCGTGCTGAGGTCGCGCCGCACCGGATTGCCCATATAGCCCGAGATGCTGGTGTAGCTTTTGACGCCCGAGGTGTGGTTGAGCAGTTGCAGCAGCGTGATCTGGCCGCCGTTGGGATAGTCGGGCAGGAACTTGGAGATGGGGTCATCCAGCTTCGCCTTGCCCTCGTCGATCTGCTTGAGCAGGGTGGTGGCCGCGAACTGCTTGGTGACCGAGCCGATGCGCATCAGCTGGTCGGGTTGCATGGGCACGCCCAGCTCGATGCTGGCCATGCCGCGGGCACCCTTGTAGAGCAGCTGGTCGCCACGCGCCACCAGCACGGTCACGCCGGGCTCTCCCTGCTTGAGCTTGCTGTCGTTGAGCAGCTTGTCGGCATAGGCCTTCATGGCCGCAGGCGTCGCCGGCTGGCCGGCCTGGGCCGCGACGACGAAGAGCGAGAGCAGGACTGCGGCAGGGATCGGTGCGTGGCGCATGGTTGCAAACGGGTGAGTTGAACGGCGCGCAGCATCGCGGCCGCCCGGGTTTACGGCAAGCGGCCATGCGATCAACGGCATAAACCGAGGCATGAACCGCAGCGGTCTCGTCCACAGCCGCTGTGGACAACCGCGGGGACAGCCTGCGGGTTGCAAGCCCAAGTCCTTGGCACAACAGCAGTTTTATTGCGCTGCCTCAGATTGAGGCAGTCTGCCGCGCGGGACAATCACGGCCATGCATCGAACGATCTTCACGACGCCGGGACTCAGCACGCTGCTGCGCGGCGCCTCCATCGCCTGGCTCAAGCTGGCGGGCTGGACCGTGCAGGGCAAGCTGGTGCCCGAAGCGCGCAAGAGCGTCTTCATCGCCGCCCCCCACACCAGCAACTGGGACCTGCCCTACACGTTGTTCGCGGCCTTTGCGCTGCGCCTGACGCCCTACTGGATGGGCAAGGCCTCGATCTTCAAGTTCCCGTTCGGCGGCCTGATGCGCTGGCTGGGCGGCATCCCGGTGGACCGCAGCCAGTCCAACAACCTCGTGGCAGCCTCAGCGCAAGCGCTGCAGGCCGCCGACGGGCCGGTGCAGCTCATCGTGCCGCCCGAGGGCACGCGCAGCAAGACCATCTACTGGAAGACCGGCTTCTACTGGATCGCCGTCACGGCCAGGCTGCCCATCGTCATGGCCCACATGGACTACCCGCGCAAGCTGGTGGGCCTGGGGCCGCTGTTCACGCCGACGGGCGACGTCGACGCCGACATGGCCGAAATCAAGCGTTACTACGCCCAGTTCAAGGGCAAGAACTCAGACCAGTTCACAAACGAATGAACGGCAGCAAAGATCCCCTGCACGGCCTCACGCTCGAGGCCATCGTGACCGAGCTGGTCGCTTATTTCGGGTGGCGCGAGCTGGGCCAGCGCATCGAGATCAAGTGCTTTCGCATCGATCCCAGCGTGGCCTCGAGCCTGAAGTTCCTGCGCAAGACGCCGTGGGCGCGCGCCAAGGTCGAGAGCCTCTACCTTTTCATGCGGCGCGAGCAGGCTCGCGCCGCGCAGACGCGCACTTAGCGGCCGCCGGGCTCCGGCAACTCGATCTTGACTTCCAGGACTTCAAGATCGCCCTGGCGCTCCATGTGGACCTTGATGTCGTCGGGGTTGATCGACACGTATTTGCTGATGACGGCGACCAGCTCCTTCTGCAGCTGGGGCAGATAGTCGGGGCTGGCGCTGCGGCCGTTGCGCTCGTGGGCCAGGATGAGCTGCAGCCGCTCCTTGGCGACGCTGGCCGAGCTCTTCTTCTCGCCGAGGAAAAAGTTCAGGAATCCCATTGCGCGGCTCCCATCACTTGGCGCCGAAGACGCGCTTGAACCAACTCTGCTTCACGGCTTCGGTGAAGCGCATGGGCTTGTCCTCGCCGAGGAAGCGCGCGACGACGTCCTTGTAGGCCTCGGCCACGTCGGTGTCGGCCAGGTGGATGGCCGGCGTGCCCTGGTTGGACGCCTGCAGCACGCTCTCGCTCTCGGGAATGACGCCGATCAGCGGCGTGCGCAGGATTTCGTGGATGTCGTCCAGGCTCAGCATCTGGCCGCCTTCGACGCGATTGGGGTTGTAGCGCGTGATGAGCAGGTGTTCCTTGACCGGATCGCCGCCCTCGATGGCGCGCTTGGTCTTGCTGCTCAGCATGCCGAGGATGCGGTCGCTGTCGCGCACCGAGGAGACCTCGGGGTTGGTCACCACCAGCGCCTCGTCGGCGTAGTGCATGGCCATCAGCGCACCGGTCTCGATGCCGGCCGGCGAGTCGCAGACGATGTAGTCGAATTCCATCGCCTTCAGCTCTTCCAGCACGCGCTCGACGCCTTCCTGCTTCAGCGCGTCCTTGTCGCGTGTCTGCGAGGCAGCCAGGATGTAGAGCTTGTCGAGTTGCTTGTCCTTGATCAGGGCCTGCGTGAGCTTGATCTCTTCGTTGACGACGTTGATCAGGTCGTAGACGACACGGCGCTCGACACCCATGATGAGGTCGAGGTTGCGCAGGCCGACGTCGAAGTCGATGACGCAGGTCTTGAGGCCGCGCATCGCGAGGCCGGTGGCGAAGCTCGCGCTGGTGGTGGTCTTGCCGACCCCGCCCTTGCCGGAGGTGACGACGACGATCTTGGTCATCTGGAGCTTTCCTGTTCGTTCAGTTCAATCGGGGGCGTCAGAGAGCGAGCGGCTGCATCAGCAGCTTCTCGCCGTCGAGATAGACCTGGGCCGGCTTGCCCGACACCTCGGGCGGCAGCGGGTTCTCGGTCGTGCGGTAGATGCCGGCAATCGACAGCAGCTCCGCTTCCAGGCTGTGGGCATAGATGCGCGCCGACGTGTCGCCGCGCGCGCCGGCGATGGCCTTGCCGCGCAGCGGTGCGTAGACATGCACGCTTCCGTCGGCGATGACTTCGGCACCGTGGTTGACGAGGGCCAGCACGACGAGGTCGCCGCCCTTGGCATAGATGCGCTGGCCGGAGCGCAGCGGCTTGTCGATGACCATCGTCGGCGCCGGCGCGGCGGGCCTGTCGATGAACTTCTCGACGGTGATCTCGCGCACCACTTCGCGCACGACTTCGGTCGCTGCCGCCTGGACAATGCGTTCGGTCGCCGGCTCATCGGCGGCGTCGGCCAGGCCCAGCTCATGGGCCAGCGCCAGTTCCTCGGACGTGGCACCGGCGACGGCCACGGGCTGCAGCTGGCTGTTGCGCAACAGCTCCACGATGGCCTTCAGGTCGACGGGCGCCGGGCCGTCCAGAGCCAGCGGCGCCTGGCCTTCGACCGGCTCGCTGGCAACGGCCGGTGCACGCGGCACCTGGCTCAGGTCGATGACGACGGGTTCATGCTCGAAGCCGCCGGCACCAGCCTTGGCAGCCCAGTCGGCGGCCAGCTCAGCCATGTCGGCGCTGTGCAGCACCAGACCCAAAAGGCTGAAGCGGCGCGACTTCAATTCGAAAGTGCCGGCGCGCGATGCGCTCTTGCCGCGCCCGCTGCTCTCCCTTGCCAAATCCGCCATCGCCCCGCTGCCGCCCCGTTCAAAAGGCCGCGAGTTTAGCCGCCGGCCTCGGGCGCACTTCTTGGGGACTGCCCCCAGAGCCCAGTTTGAGACCGCCTCAAAAGCAGGCAGACCAGTCGGCGCAGTGACGGATCAACGACTTAGCGTCGCTGTCGTCAGCCGGCCCACAGACTTGTCCACAGCGGACGGGGACAAAGCGCATCGGAATGTCATTCCAAACCGTGACATCCGCACTTGGCGGCTTGACTTATCCCCAAACCTGGAAGGCGTCAAGCCCCGCCAGCCCTCATGCCCCCTGCCGCATGGCTTCGCCGGCTCATGAAGCTAAGTGATTGATTCATATAGCCGCCCTGGGGTTGCCTAGAAATGAGGCACGCTAAGACAACCCGCATTCCATAAGGGCTTGGCTGCGATGGAGGGGGGTTCTCCACAAAGTTTTCCACAGACTCGGTGGATAGCTTTCAGAAGCATTACAAATCAGTGACTTAAGCGCGGTCCTTGATGCGCTGTGGAGCTTTCGGCTGCAACTTGGGCGCGCCCGGAGCGCCACGGCAAGCTACATTGGGCCGGCCACCTCAAGGAGAGTCCATTTTGGCTACCCCGAACTACAGCTATGAAAAACGCCAGCGCGAGCTGGCCAAGAAGCGCAAGGCCGAAGAGAAGCGCCAGCGCAAGCTCAGCGGCAAGCCCGATGACCCCACCGCGCCGGATGAGCCCCAGGCCGATGGCGAGGCCGCAGCCGACCCGGCCGCTCCGACCGACCCGCAAACCTAGAATCCGCAGTTCCGCCCGTCAGCCCCGTCCACCGCGCCCATGCCCCGCCAGCTCTTTGTCACCACTGCCCTGCCCTATGCGAACGCCGGTTTCCACATCGGCCACATCATGGAGTACACCCAGGCCGACATCTGGGTTCGCTACCAGCGCATGGCGGGCTCGCAGGTGCACTTCGTCTGCGCGGACGACGCCCACGGCGCGCCGATCATGATCGCGGCCGAGAAGGCCCAGAAGACGCCGCAGGAATTCGTCGCCGGCATCGCGGCCGGGCGCAAGCAATACCTGGACGGTTTCCACATCAGCTTCGACAACTGGCACTCCACCGACGGCGCCGAGAACCACGAGCTGTCCAAGGCCATCTATCTCTCGCTGCGCCACAACGAGCTGATCTCGACCAAGACCATCGAGCAGTTCTTCGATCCGGCCAAGTCCATGTTCCTGCCGGACCGCTTCATCAAGGGCGAGTGCCCCAAGTGCGGTGCCAAGGACCAGTACGGCGACTCCTGCGAGGTCTGCGGCGCCGTCTACGCGCCCACCGAGCTGAAGAACCCCTACTCGGTGCTGTCGGGCGCGACACCGGTGCTCAAGACCAGCGAGCACTATTTCTTCAAGCTGAGCGATCCGCGCTGCGTCGACTTCCTGACGCAATGGACGCAGGAAGCCGGCCGCCTGCAGCCCGAAGTGCTGAACAAGATCCGCGAGTGGTTCGAGCCGGATGAAGACGGCAACAACCGTCTCAGCGACTGGGACATCAGCCGCGACGCGCCTTATTTCGGCATCGAGATCCCCGACGCGCCGGGCAAGTATTTCTATGTCTGGCTGGACGCGCCCATCGGCTACCTGGCCTCGCTGAAGAACTACTTCGGCAAGGGCGGCCCCCGAGCCGCAGGCGAGTCACGTTCCTTCGACGCCTTCATGGCCGACCCGTCGGTGGAGCAGATCCACTTCATCGGCAAGGACATCACCTATTTCCACACGCTGTTCTGGCCGGCGATGCTGCATTTCAGCGGCCGCAAGACGCCCAATCACGTCTTCGTGCACGGCTTCATGACCGTCAACGGCGGCGAGAAGATGAGCAAGAGCCGCGGCACCGGCCTGGACCCGCTGAAGTACCTCAGCCTGGGCCTGAACGCCGAATGGCTGCGCTACTACATCGCCGCCAAGCTCAATGCCAAGGTCGAGGACATCGACTTCAACCCCGAGGACTTCGCCGCCCGCGTCAACAGCGACCTGGTCGGCAAGTTCATCAACATCGCCTCGCGCGCCGCCGGCTTCCTGACCAAGCGTTTCGACGGCAGGCTCAGCGGTGACCTCGGTGTCGAGGGCCGCATGCTGCTGGATGCGTTGCGCTCGCAGAGCGGCACGGTCGCGGAGCTCTACGAGACCCGCGAATTCGGCAAGGCCCTGCGCGAGATCATGCTGCTGGCCGACAAGGTCAACGAGTTCGTCGACCAGCACAAGCCCTGGGAACTGGCCAAGCAGCAAGGCATGGACGCCGCGCTGCACGATGTCTGCAGCGTCTGCATCGAGGCCTTCCGCCTGCTGACGATCTACCTGAAGCCCGTGCTGCCGGCGCTGGCCGCCCAGGTCGAGTCCTTCCTGAAGGTCGAGCCGCTGCAATGGAGCGATGCTGCCCGCGCCCTCGGCGCCCACCAGATCGGCGCCTACCAGCACCTGATGCAGCGCGTCGACCTCGCCAAGGTCGAGCAGCTCTTCGAAGCCCCGCCGGCTCCGAAGGTCGTGCCCGGTGGCGAGGACATTGCCGCCGAGATCAAGATCGACGACTTCGCCAAGGTCGACCTGCGCATCGCCAGGATCGTCAAGGCCGAGCACGTCGAGGGCTCGGACAAGCTGCTGCGCCTGACGCTGGACGCCGGCGAAGGCCGCATGCGCAATGTCTTCAGCGGCATCAAGTCGGCCTACAAGCCCGAAGACCTGGAAGGCAAGCTGACCGTGCTGGTCGCCAACCTCGCACCGCGCAAGATGAAGTTCGGCGTCAGCGAGGGCATGGTGCTGGCCGCCAGCCACGCTGACGAGAAGGCGAACCCCGGCATCTTCGTGCTGGAGCCTCACACCGGCGCGCAGCCGGGCATGCGGGTGCGCTGAGCCCATGTGCCGAGCGACGCCCGGTTCGCTGCTCGGCCCCCTTGGCCTGACCCGGCGCCGGCGTTTCATCGCCGAGCGCTATCACTGCGGACCTCCGGTCACGACGCCCATTGCGTCGTGTTCCCTTCCCCGGAGCTCCCATGCCACTCCCCCGACTGCACCCCTTTCGTCCCCGCAGCCTCACGCTGCTGGCAGGCTATCCGCGCAAGCGCCTGCTCGCTGACATCGGCGCGGGCCTGACGGTCGGCATCGTCGCGCTGCCGCTGGCCCTGGCCTTCGCCATCGGGTCCGGCCTGCGGCCCGAGCAGGGCCTGGCCACCGCCATCGTCGCGGGCTTCCTGATCTCGTTGCTGGGCGGCTCCAGCGTGCAGATCGGCGGCCCGGCGGGTGCCTTCATCGTCGTCGTCTACGGCATCCTGCAGCGCCACGGCCTGGCCAACCTGCTGCTGGCCACGATGGGCGCCGGCGTGCTGCTGCTGTTGATGGGCGCATTGCGCCTGGGTGCCCTGGTGCGCTACATCCCCGTCGCCATCGTCACCGGCTTCACCAACGGCATCGCGGTGCTGATCGCCCTCGCCCAGTTGAAGGACTTCCTCGGCCTGCGCATCGCCCAGATGCCGGCCGATTTCTTCGGCCAGATCGAGGCCCTGATGCGGCACGCCGACGGCATCAACCCGGCGGCCCCGGCCATCGCAGCGGCCTGCATGGCCATCGTGCTGCTCTGGCCCAAGAACATCGCCCAGGACCGGCCGCTGGCCGGCGTGCGCCGCCGCATGGCGCTGCTGCCCAGCACCCTCAACGCGCTGATCGGCGCGACCGTCGCCACGGCCTGGCTGGGGCTGCCGCTGGAGACCATCGGCAGCCGTTTCGGCAGCATCCCGCGCGCGCTGCCGGCGCTGGCGTGGCCGGCGATGAGCTGGGCGGGCATGCAGCAGCTCGTCATCCCGACGCTGACACTGGCCCTGCTGGGGGCCATCGAGTCGCTGCTCTGCGCTCGCGTCGCCGACCGCTTGACCCCCGACCTGCCCCGCCACGATCCCAACCAGGAGCTGATGGCCCAGGGCGTGGCCAATCTTGCCGCGCCGCTGTTCGGCGGCCTGCCCGCCACCGGCACCATCGCCCGCACCGTCACCAACATCCGCGCCGGCGCCACCAGCCCGGTCGCGGGGATGGTGCATGCGCTGACGTTGCTGCTCATCCTGCTGGTCGCCGCACCCCTGGCCGTGCATGTGCCGCTGGCGGCGCTGGCCGGCATCCTGCTCGTCGTGGCCTGGAACATGGGCGAGTGGCACGAATTCGCCCGTCTGAAGCGTTTCAACCTGACGTATCGCACCCTGCTCGTCGGGACCTTCACGCTGACCGTCGTCACCGACCTGACGGTGGCGGTCGAAGTCGGGTTGGTCACGTCCTGCGTGTTTTTCGTCTGGCGCATGGGCCAGCTGTTCACGCTGGAACGCGTGGTGAGCCAGCCCCTGCCGGAGGGTGCCATGGCCTACGAGCTCTACGGCGCCCTTTTCTTCGGCGCCGTCGGCAAGCTGGAGCCGGTGCCGGAGCAGTTGCCGGCCGGCACCCGGGCCGTCGTCTTCGAGATGCACCGCCTCATCGTCATGGACACCTCGGGTGTCGAAGCCCTGCGCGACCTGCACCGCGCCCTGCTCAAGCGCGGCATCGCCCTCATCCTGGCCAACGTGAATCCGCAGCCGCTGAGTCTGCTCAGGCGCTCGGGGCTGGCCGGGGAGCTCGGCGAGGCCGGTATCCTGCCTTCGCTGGACGATCTAAAATCGCTGGCTTAGCCAACGAGACCCGCCATGCCGCTGTTCTGGAAGCCCTACAAGTCCGAAGTCACCAACTTCATCGAACAGCTCAAGGCCCAGCGCCCGACGCTGGAAGCCGAGCAACGCGCCGGCCGTGCCCTGCTGTGGGATAAAGAACAGGACCGCAGCGCCCAGGCCGGCTACAACGAAGCCCGCGTCGCGCAGACGCCCTACGTCTACCAGACCAACGACAAATAAACGGCCCACCCCCTACCGGCTTCGCCGGCCCCCTCGAGGGGGCACTGCCAGCGGCCTGGCAAAGCCAGTTCCGCGGCAGTCGCTGGGTAGCTGACACGACCTCCAATGACCACGGTCACCACCGACGAGACGTCTCAGATTTCGTCGGACCATCCGGAAGCGGTTGATACCGTCGCCGTCGCTCGCCTGTACGGCGAGCCGCTGTTCCAGATGCCGCTGGACCTCTACATCCCGCCGGATGCGTTGGAGGTCTTCCTCGAGGCCTTCCAGGGGCCGCTGGACCTGCTGCTCTACCTGATCCGCAAGCAGAACTTCAACATCCTCGACATCCCGCTGGCCGACGTGACGCGCCAGTACCTCAGCTATGTCGAGCAGATCCGCAAGCACAACCTCGAGCTGGCCAGCGAATACCTGCTGATGGCGGCGATGCTGATCGAGATCAAGTCGCGCATGCTGCTGCCGCCCAAGAAGAGCGAGGACGGCAAGGAAGTCGAGGATCCGCGCGCCGAGCTGGTGCGACGCCTGCTGGAGTACGAGCAGATGAAGCTGGCCGCCGCGCGGCTGGACCGCCTGCCCCAGCTGGGCCGCGACTTCCTGCGCGCCCAGGTGCACATCGAGCAGTCGCTGACGCCGGTCTTCCCCGACGTCAACACCGACGATCTGCG
This sequence comes from uncultured Comamonadaceae bacterium, assembly GCA_966111775.1. Classification (GTDB taxonomy): domain Bacteria; phylum Pseudomonadota; class Gammaproteobacteria; order Burkholderiales; family Burkholderiaceae_C; genus Pelomonas. The sequence goes on from CBHWBD010000018.1 coordinate 32,223, forward strand.
CGAGGCCTGGCTGGACATCCTCAAGCGCGCCAAGCTCAACCAGCACCACAAGATCAGCCGCGAGCAGCTGTCGGTGCGCGAGCACATGAGCATCGTGCTGCGCCGTCTGCAGGGGCAGCGCTTCGTCGAGTTCGAGGCCCTGTTCGACGTCACCCGCGGCCAGGCCGTCCTCGTCGTCACCTTCATCGCCATGCTGGAGCTGGCCAAGGAGCGCCTGCTGGAGATCACCCAGGCAGAGGCCTTTGCGCCGATCTACGTCAGGCTGGCCTACTCGGCCAACTGATCCTCGCCGATCATCGGCCGCGCAGCTTCTGCACGACCATCACGCCGGCCAGCACCAGGGCGCCGGCGATCACGCCGACCAGCGCATTCGCGCCGTTCTCCAGCAGCGCCGACACGGCCCAGGCCTGACCTTCGGCGAGATGTGCAACGGCGTGATGCAGCGGCGCGATGCCGTGTACCAGGATGCCGCCGCCCACCAGGAACATCGCCGCCGTGCCCAGCACGGTCAGCAACTTCATCAACCGCGGCGCGGCGGCGAGCAGGAAGCGACCAAAGGCCTGGGCGGCAGCACTTGATTTGCGCGACAACCACAGCCCCGCATCGTCCATCTTCACGATGCCCGCCACGAAGCCATAGACGCCCACCGTCATCGCGATGGACACGGCCACCAGCACGGCCAGCTGGGTCTGCAGCGGTGCACTCGCCACCGTGCCCAGCGCGATGACGATGATCTCGGCCGACAGGATGAAGTCGGTGCGGACGGCGCCCTTGACCTTGTCGCGCTCGTAGGTCGGCATGTCCACCTTCGGGTCGGCGATGGCCTGGACCAGCTCGTCGTGATGGGCCTGGTCTTCCTCGGCACTGTGAAGGAATTTGTGCGCCAGCTTCTCGAAGCCCTCGAAGCACAGATAGGCGCCGCCCACCATCAGCAGCGGCGTGATCGCCCAGGGCAGCAGGGCCGAGATGGCCAGGGCCGCCGGCACCAGGATGGCCTTGTTCAGCAGCGAACCCTTGGCCACGGCCCAGACGACGGGCAATTCGCGGTCGGCATTCACGCCGGTGACCTGCTGGGCGTTCAGCGCCAGATCGTCACCCAGCACGCCGGCGGTCTTCTTGGCGGCGACCTTGGTCATGGTCGCGACGTCGTCCAGGACCGTGGTGATGTCGTCGAGAAGAACAAGCAGGCTGGAAGCCATGGTGGAGTCAGGCGGTCGTGAAAACGGCCGCCATGCTATCGCCCCCGTTCAGCGGAAATGCCGCGCCAGGCTCTCGGCCACGCAAACCGGCTTGGGCGAGCCCTCGGCCTCGATGGCGACCTCGACCGTCACCTGCACGGCACCGCCGGCCACCTCGTCCATGGCCAGCAGCTTGAAACCGGCCCGCAGCCGGCTGCCCACGAGCACGGGCTTGGTGAAGCGCACCTTGTTGAGGCCGTAGTTCAGCACCATGCGGCTCTCGCGCACCGCAAAGCCGGTCTCGAAGAAATACGGAATCAGCGACAGCGTCAGGAAGCCATGCGCGATCGTCGTGCCGAAGGGGCCGGCCTTGGCCCGTTCGGGATCGACGTGGATCCATTGCCGGTCCTCGGTGGCTTCGGCAAAGGCGTTCACGCGTGCCTGGTCGACGGTGATCCAGTCGCTGTGGCCCAGGGACTGACCGGTCAGGGCTTGAAGATCGGCAAGGGTCTCGAAGATGCGCATTCGGGCTGACCTGGGTGGATGTGTCGTGCAGGGACGGTAACCTAGCCGGCCATGCCTGACAGTACCGCCCGCGACATCCTCGTCCTCGCCGCCCATCCCGACCTGGCCCGCTCCCATGCGACCCGCAGCGTGCTCGACGCGCTGCGGGCCTCGCCCGTGGCCGGCCGCGTCGAGCTGCGCGACCTCTACCGCCTCTACCCCGACTTCCACATCCATATCGACGCCGAGCAGCAGGCGCTGAGCACCGCCAAGCTGGTCGTCATGCTGCATCCCATCTACTGGTACAGCATGCCGGCCCTGCAGAAGCTCTGGCTGGACGAGGTCGCGCGCCTGGGCTGGGCCTATGGCCCGGGCGGCACGGCCCTGCATGGCAAGGACTTCTGGCTGGTGGCCTCCACCGGGGGCGGCGCCGAGGCCTACGCGCCGGGCGGCCACAACCACCATGCCATCGAAGAATTCCTGCTGCCCTACCAGCAGTCGGCCAAGACCTGCGGCATGCACTACCTGCCGCCGCAGATCCTGCACGCAGCCCATCGCGCCACCGACGAGGAGATCACCGCCCACGCCGAACTGTTCGTGAAGCGGCTGGCCCATTACCCCGAGTGGTGCCACCACCTCGCCGCGCCCGAGGTGGGCGACGAGGAAGCGGTCGCCCTGGACGAGAGGCCGCCGATGTTTTCCACGCTGGGCGGAGGGAACGAGCCATGAGCCACGGCAACTGGCTGCAACTGCCCCTCGTCTTCCTCGCCGCGGCCGTGCTGGCCGTGCCGCTGGCGCGCTGGCTGCGGCTCGGCTCCATCCTCGGCTATCTCGTCGCCGGCGTGCTGATCGGCCCGGCGGTGCTGGCGCTGATTCCCGAGTCCACCGCCATTCCCGAGGTCGCCGAACTGGGCGTCGTGCTGATGCTCTTCCTCGTCGGCCTGGAACTGGAACCGAAACGGTTGTGGGCCATGCGCCGGCCCATCTTCGGCTGGGGCAGCGTGCAGCTGCTGGGCTGCGCAGCGGTGCTGACGGCCCTGGGGCTTGCCCTGGGCTACCCTTGGCGGCTGTCCGTCGTCGTCAGCCTGGGCCTGGCGATGTCGTCCACCGCGGTGGCGCTGGCGGTGCTGGCCGAGCGCAACCTCGGCCGCACGAGCGCGGGCGAGAGCATCCTGTCGGTCGCCCTGCTGCAGGACATCGCGGCCATTCCCGTGCTGGCCCTGGTGCCGGTGCTGGCCCTGAGCGGCGCGGCCGACGACGCCGAAGGCCGCACCTGGCTGGCCGGTGCCAAGGCGGTGGGCGCCATCGTCACCATCATCTTCGGCGGCCGCCTGCTGCTGCGACCGGCCCTGCGCTGGATCGCCCACAGCAAGACACCCGAGATCTTCACGGCCGCGGCCCTGCTGCTGGTGCTGGGCACGGCGGCACTGATGCAGCTCGTGGGTCTCTCTATGGCCTTGGGCGCCTTCCTGGCCGGCGTGCTGCTGGCCGAAAGCGAATACCGGCGCGAGCTGGAGACCGACCTCGAGCCCTTCAAGGGTCTGCTGCTCGGCCTCTTCTTCATCGCCGTCGGCATGGGTCTGGACCTCAAAGCCGTCGCGGCCCAGCCTCTCTTCGTGCTGAGCGTGCTGGCTGCCCTGCTGGTCTGCAAGATCGCTGTGCTGATGGCGATGTCCAAGGCGATGAAGATCCCGCTGGTCGAACGCCCGGCCTTCGTCATCTTGCTGGCCCAGGGCGGCGAATTCGGCTTCGTCGTCTTCCAACTCGCCCAGAGCGAGGGCATGATCAACGCGGCCCAGAACTCGGCCCTGGTGGCGGCCGTGGCGCTGTCGCTGGCCCTCACGCCGCTGCTGCTGACCGGTGGCGACCGGCTGATGTCGCAGAAGCTCGCCCGCCTGGGCGAGAAGAAGAAGCGCAACGAAGCCCCGCCGCTGCCCTCGCCCATCATCATTGCAGGCAGCGGCCGCTACGGCCAGGTCATCGCCCGCATGCTGCGCGCCAACGGCCTGGAAGCCACCGTGCTGGACCATGACTCCGAGGCCATCGAGAGCCTGCGCCGCTTCGACTGGACGGTCTACTACGGCGACGCCACGCGGCTGGACATGCTCAAGACGGCCGGTGCCGCCACCGCCCGCATCCTCGTCATCGCCATCGACGACATCGCCCAAAGCCTCGAGATCGCCGAGCTGGCGCGCGAGCATTTTCCGCAAGCCACGGTCGTGGCCCGCGCCCGCAACGTGCAGCACTACTACCAGCTGCACGAGGCCGGCGTGCGCCACATCGAGCGCGAGACCTTCGACTCCGCGCTGATGAGTGCCCGCAGCGTGCTGGAGCTGACCGGCATGGAACCCCATGCCGCGCGCCGCCAGGCCATGCGCTTCCGGCACCACAACCTCGCGGTGCTGAACCAGATGGTGCCGCTGCAGCGCGACGAGAACGCGCTGATCGCCGCCGCTCGACTGGGACGTCAGCAGTTCGAGCAGCTGATGGCCGCCGAGCGCGAGGCCGAGGACGCGCACCGCCGCGCCCAGCGTGGCGGCTGGGACAAGCACGACGTCGAGCAGGACTCATGAGCGACGCGAGCCTGGACCAGGCGGCCGAGCTGATGGCCCAGGCTGATGCCTTGGTCGTCGCCGCTGGCGCCGGCATGGGCGTGGACTCCGGCCTGCCCGACTTCCGCGGGCGCGAGGGCTTCTGGAACGCCTACCCGGCCCTGGCACGCGCGCGGCTGGACTTCACAACGGTCGCCTCGCCGCAGACCTTCGAGCGCGACCCGCATCTGGCCTGGGGCTTCTATGGCCATCGCCTGGCCCTCTACCGCCGCACCGTGCCGCATACCGGCTTTGCCTTGTTGAAGCAATGGGGCCAGCGCATGCCCCAGGGTCTGGCCGTGTTCACCAGCAATGTCGACGGGCAGTTCCAACGCGCCGGCTTCGATGAAACCCTCATCCACGAATGCCATGGCTCACTGCACTGGCTGCAATGCCTGCGCGGCTGCGGCCAGGCACCCTGGCCGGCGGATGGCGTCGAGCCCGACATCGACGAGGCCGAATGCCGCTGGATCGGTGACTTGCCCAGTTGCCCGGGCTGTGGCGGGTTGGCGCGTCCGAATCTGCTGATGTTTGGCGACTGGGGCTGGGAGGGCGATCGTTACCAGGCCCAGGCCCATCGCCTGTCGAGCTGGCTGGCGCGAGCCGAGCGGCCCGTCGTCGTCGAGATCGGCGCGGGCACGGCCGTGCCGTCGGTGCGCCATTTCAGCCAGCTCGTCGTCGCCGCCCATGGCGGACAGATCCTGCGGCTGAATCCGCGCGAGCCGGCCGTCGCCGCGGCCTTCGGCATCGGCCTGCCCCTGGGTGCGCTGGAGGCGCTGCAAGCCCTGGCGGACCGGCTGGATTGAAGGCGGCGGCGACAATCGCCCCATGTTCGCCCCCTCCCAGCTCGAAGTCCGGCGCTTCTTCTGCGCCACCTATCGCAAATGGCGCGACGGCGCGCCGCTGATCCCGATGGAAGCCCTGGCCGCGGACTGGATCGCCGAGCACCCCGAATACCACGAGGACCTCGCCGACGAAGCGGCGGCGCTGGACAAGGTCTACACGGTCGAGGAAGGTCGCACCAACCCCTTCCTGCACCTGTCGATGCACCTGACCATCACCGAGCAGCACGCCATCGACCAGCCCTCGGGCATCCGCCAAGCCATCGACCTGCTGTCCGCCAGGCGCAATTCCCGCCATGACGCCCACCACGTGGCCATGGAGGCCCTGGGCGAAATGATCTGGGCCTCGCAGCGCAGCGGCATGCCGCCGGACGGCCACGTCTACCTGGACAAGGTGCGCCAGGCGGCCACCCGCTGAGTCCGGTCAATTCGCTCTGTTTTCAGCACGACGACAATTTGTCGTCGATGATTGTTTTCAAATTCAGAACGACGCATTGCCCCAGCACTGGTGTTTCTACTGAGCTCCGATGCCTAGAGTTCAGCCCATGGACACCGCGGTCGCGATGCCCAAGCCAACCAGGCGGAACGCACCGCCACGGAACTTGAAGGAAATCATCATGAGCAAGCTGTCCACCGCCCTGAGCACTTTCGCTGCCGCCGCCCTGCTGATCGCTGCCGGCGCTGCCTCCGCCCAAACCCGCCGCGAAGCCGTCATCGCCGACCTCGTCGCCGCCCGCAACAGCGGTGAACTGGCCGCCCTGCAAGGCGAAAAGGGTGTCGAAGTGGCCGCCCCGGCCGCTGGCAAGACCTCCGCCGTCGCCACCACCAAGCTGCCCCGTCAGGCCGTTCTGGTGATCAAGCCGGCGGAACTGCAGCCCGAACTGACCGCCGCCCAAGCCGCCGACCATGGCGAGAACGCCGCCCGCGAACTGGGCGACTTCCCGGCTCCGGTGGTGCGCCGCGCTACGGCGCTGGCTTCCAAGTAAGTAGCGACTCGCGCCACGACAAGCGGCCCTCGGGCCGCTTTTCTTTCGTCGATTGACAAACCTATCAATTGGTAGGTAAATTCTTGACATCGACTCAGCGACCGACGCCATGAAGCACTTCTCCGAACTCAGCCCCGCCGCGGAACGCGTCGTCGATGCCGCCGAAAGCCTGCTGCAGCTGCAGGGCTATAACGGCTTTTCCTATGACGATGTAGCCCAGCAGGTGGGCATCAAGAAGCCCAGCGTCCATCATCACTTCGCCACCAAAAGCGATCTGGCCGCCATGGTCGTGCAGCGCTACACGCACCGTTTCCGCGAGGAGCTGCTGCGCATCGACGGCCACCACGCGCACGCTCGAGAGCGGCTGACGGCCTATGCCGAGCTGTTCGACCGCACCTTCGCCCGCGAGCGACGCCTGTGCGTCTGCGGCATGCTGGGCGCTGAGGCGCACGACCTGCCTGAGGCAGTGCGGGACGAGGTGGCACGCTTCTTCGACGTCAACCTGCGCTGGTTGCGCGACAGCTTCGACCTGGGCCGCCGCGAAGGCGCGCTGAGCCCGCAAGCCCAGCCCGAGGCGCTGGCACGCGCCTACCTGTGCGCGCTGGAAGGCGCCATGGTCGTCGGCCGGGGCCTGGCCGACGACCAGCGGCCGACCGCCGTCGGCGCGGCCATGCTGGACCTCTGCTGGCGCTGACCTGACACCGGCCGACGCCACCAGCTCCACTGAACGATTCCACCCGGCACCCGCGTGAGCGGGGGTGCAGCCACGGGCCAATTCCGCTCACGACACCTACCTATTGATAGGTAGTTTAAGGATATTTCATGACTGCAAACTTCAATGGCCACAAACTGCTCGTGCTCGGCGGTGGCGGTGGCATCGGTGCACAGGTCGCCGTCGATCTGCTGGACCAGGGCGCCCACGTGGTGGCGGTCGGGCGCAGCGCGGCCAAGCTGCAGGCGCTGACCGACGCGGCGAGCGCATCCAACCGCTTGGCGACGATCGCCGCCGACATCACGACGCCGGCGGGCTTCGCCGCGGTCACGGCTGCGCTGCATGGGCCGCATCGAGACGTCGACCTGTTGGTCAACGCGGCTGGCGTGTTCGTGCCCAAGCCCTTCCTGGCGCACGAGCACGCGGACTACGACGCCTATCACGCCCTCAACCGCGCCAGCTTCTTCTTGACCCAGGCCGTCACCCGCCTGTGGGTGGAGGCACAGCGCCCGGGCGCCATCGTCAACATCGGCTCGATGTGGGCCAGGCAGGCCATCGCGGCAACACCGTCGTCGGCCTATTCCATGGCCAAGGCCGGTCTGCACGCGCTGACCCAGCATCTGGCGATGGAACTGGCGCCGCACCGCATCCGCGTCAACGCGGTGGCACCGGCCGTCGTGGCCACGCCGATCTACGAGGGCTTCATCGCCAAGGACCAGATCGAGCCGACGCTTCGCAGCTTCGATGCCTTCCACCCACTGGGCCGCGTGGGCCAGCCGCAGGACGTCGCCGCCGTCATCGGCTTCCTGCTGTCGGAGCAGGCGGGCTGGGTCACCGGTGCGGTGTGGGATGTGGACGGCGGCGTCATGGCCGGCCGCAACTGAAGACCGGGGAGCAATGAAAAAGCCACCCGAGGGTGGCTTTGCTCGTTCGGGGCCTGACTCAGGCCTGGTAGCTGCCGCCGCCGACGCTGCGGCGCTCGGCCTTGCCGCCGGCGCCATAGAGCCCGGTCGGTTCACTCGGGATCAGCACGTCCAGGGCGCGATCCAGGGAGGCGTTGCCGCGCGCCAGGGCTTCGCGCTGGGCAGCCAGCAGGCCACCGGCGCGCACGAGGCGGTTGCGCAGGGCGCTAGGCACGCTGCCGGTGCGGGCGGCTTCGCTGAAGCTCTGCACGGCGCGGGCCAGATGTTGGTGCAGTTCGGCCGCATGCTGCTCGATGGCCGAGGCGTCGCGGCGGGCCAGCGCATCACCGAGCTGGTTCAGCGCGGCTTCGACGGCCAGCAGCGGCTGTTCGAGTTCGGCGCCGAGGTTGGATGAGGCGGTGGCGGTCATGTTGTCAGTGCTTGTTTTGGCGGCTGTCCAGCAATTCTTGCGCATTCGAGACCAGCTTGTCCGCGATGGCGTTCGCGTTGACCGTGAACTTACCCTCACTGATGGCCTTGGAGATGCGGGCGACCTTGGCGGCGTCGAAGCTGCCGTCGTCGGCACCGGCGCTGGCTGCGAGCTTGGCGGCGCTGGAAATATCAACCTGGGCGCTGGGCGCCGACGTGGCGGCCTGGGCGGTCTGGCGGACGATGTCGGTGGTGGACGCAGCCTCGGGCTTGCGCGCGGCGGGGCGCTCGGCCTTGGGCGGGCTGGCGCTGCCTTCTGGGCTGTTACCGATCTTCATGAGCTTCTCCAGGGTGCGGGGTGGGCCCCGCAGAGGGCATTGCAGGGGAGTTTCCCCCTGTATCGGTCCCCAGCCTAGGAACTTGAGCGGGAATTGGCCTGTTTTTCCGGCCAGTTCTGGGGATTCGTGGCAGTTTGCTCACAGCAGCACATCCACGCGGCGTTCGCCGACAGCCCGGCCGCTGGCGACACGGCCGCTTTCGAACCTCACCCTGACCTCCTGGCCTTCGATGCCGGCCGACAGGGCCTGGGCTTCGGAAGCGACAGCAAATCCCTCACCCGCCACGCGGACCTGGACGGTCTCTCCGGCGGCAAACCATTGGCGCGACTTCAGCACCGGCGCGCGCACGGCTTCCGAGGCGCCGAGCGGCCGGGCCAGCGTGCGCCCGATCAGCTGGGCCGGGTCGGTGAAGACCGCTCCCGGTTCGGCTGCGATGTCGATATCGGCCAGGGCCAGCTGTTCTTGAGACAAATTCACGCCCGCCGGCAAGGGACCGTTGGCGACGACCGCGCGGCCGAAGACGGCGACGCGGATCGGCAGGGTCACGTTCCAGCGCGCCGCGCCGTCGGTGCAGCGCAGGCCGATGCGGCTCTTGCCCCAGACGGCCATGCCGGGCGGCAGATAGGGTTGGATCTGCTGGCAAGGCGCCAGGCGCAAGCGGGCGTCCAGGGCGCCGATCTCGACGGCGACACGGGTATTCGGGGGGGCCGCGGCGCGCGCGGCCGTCTCGGCCAGCACGCGCACGCGCTCCAGCAATGCCGGATCGAGCACGGTCTGTGCCCGACCCGGAAGGGCGGCAAGCAGGCAGACGACGAGCAGGGTGGCGCGGAGCATGGGCAGCACTCTAGAGAAGGGAGCCGCCGCCTCTAGGTCGGAAATGAGCCGCTTTGGCCCCGCTAATCCCGCTCATGTTTTCGGGCCTGCTTCAGACAATTTGCGCAAGAGCCATCCCGGCCCTTGCTCCCGAAAGCTCCTCGAAAGAGGCCCCAGATGTTGAACCGACTCACCGACTCGCTGAACTTCCAGACCCAGGCGCTCACGCTCCGGGCGGAGCGTCAGCGCCAGCTCGCCAGCAATATCGCCAACGCCGACACCCCGGGCTACCAGGCCCGCGACATCGACTTTGCGAAGGCGCTGCGCGAGGCCACCGGCGAGATCGCCACCAACGGCGCCATGCAGACCACCCAGCGCGGCCACATCGCGCCGCTGGCCGGTGCGCGTGGCGAGAGCGGCAAGGAATATGCACTGCAGTCCCAGACCAGCCTGGACAGCAACGGCGTCGACATGGACCGCGAGCGCGCCAGCTTCGCGGACAACTCGGTGAAATACGAGGCCACGCTGCGCTTCATCAACGGCGCCGTGCGCACGACGCTGGATGCGATGAAGTCGCCCAACCAGAGCTGATGGAGGCCTGAATCATGTCCATGTTCCAGATCTTCAGCGTCTCCGGCAGCGCGGTCAGCGCGCAGAGCCAGCGCCTCAACGTGGTGGCCAGCAACCT
>CBHWBD010000019.1:0-41349 GCA_966111775.1 uncultured Comamonadaceae bacterium
CCGGCCGGCGAGTTCTACGACCGCTTCTTCACGCTGATGCAGCGCATGCTGCGCGAGAACACCGCGTCGCGCTGACGGCTTGATGTCAAAAATCACCTTGGAATTAATCATTTCTCAGGCATTGCGTCACAACCACGCAGGCCTGCCCGCGCCTAGGATGGCCCGGCCATGGTCGAGCCGCAGCCTCCCTTCGCCCTGCCTGCGGCGCCAGGTTGGCGGCCGCTGTCGGGCTTTCGGCGGCTGATCGACGCCGCCTGGAAGGTGCCGGGCGATGCCGCCGAGGCGGCACGCCTGCGCGACGACCAGTGGCGCGCCGTCGTCGACCAGCTGCCCGCCTCCGTCATCGCCACGGCCATCGCCGTCGGCCTGCTGCTGGTGGCGATTGCCGGCCGCGCCGATCTGCTCCCTCTTGCGCCCACGCTGCTGGGGCTGGTGGCCCTCAACGGCTTCAACTTCGCGCTGTGGTGGCATGAGCACCGCCACCGCGCGCCGGACGCCCCGCCGCGCGGCGTGCCCGCTGGCCTGCTGCTGGCCCTGGACCTGTTCATAGGGGGCGTGCTGGACTGCCTGCTGCTGCTGCAGGTCGCCCAGCAGGTTCCGGCCAGCCTGCATGCGCCGCTGGTGGCCACCGTGGCCGGCGCCATCGCCGCCGCAGCCTGGATGTTCGCGCTGTTGCCGGCCGTGGCCATCGCCTGGATCGTCGGCGCCTGCGGCACGCTGGCCGTCGGCATCGCGCTGCTTCCTCTGCCGTGGATGGACGGCTTGCTGCCGCTGCTGCCGCTGTACGCCATCGTGCTGTGCATGGCGGCCCTGCTGAACGCCCGCCTCTTCCTGCAGGGGCGCCACGCCCAGCACGCGGCAGCGCGTGACCGGCTCACCGTGTCGCTGCTGCTGCGCGACTTCGAGAACCATGCCAGCGACTGGCTGTGGGAACTCGGCCGCGATGGCCGCCTGCGCCATGTGTCGCAGCGCATGGCCGAGCGCCTGGGCAAGCCCGCCCAGGACCTCGTCGGCGAACCCCTGCTGGCCCTGTTGAGCCGCCACCTGCCCCCGGACAACGCCGAGGCCCGGCAGCGCCTGGACCGGTTGGGCGACGCGCTGCTGGCGTCTGAGCCGCTGCGCGATCACGCCCTGCACCTGCGCATCGACGGCGAGGACGTCTGGTGGGCGCTGAGCGGCCGCCGCCTCGAAGGCGATGGAGGCTGGCGCGGCGTGGGCAGCGATGTCAGCGAGGTGCGCGAGCGCGAGCGCGAACTGCTGCGCCTGACCGACCAGGACCCCGTCACCGGCCTGGCCAACCGCCATCAGTTCCACCGCCGCCTGGCCCTGTATCTGGGCGGCGGCGGGCCCATCTCGCCCTGCACGGTGCTGCTGCTGGACCTGGACTGCTTCAAGCAGGTCAACGACAGCCTTGGCCATGCCGCCGGCGACCACCTGCTCGCCGCCGTGGGCGAACGCCTGCGCGACAGCCTGGCCGCCCGGCGCGGCAGTGGCGACCTGGTGGCGCGGCTGGCCGCCGACGAGTTCGCCATCCTGCTGCGCGGCGAGCTGACGCCCGAGGCCACGCAGCGCCTGGGCAAGCAGTTGCGCTCGGCCCTGCGCGTGCCCGTGTCCATCGCCGGCCACGAGATCGACGTGCGCGCCAGCATCGGCGCAGCCTGTGCGCCGCGCCACGCGCAGGCGGTCGACCCCTTGCTGCGCGCGGCCGACCTGGCCCTGTTCGCCGCCAAGGCCGCCGGGCGCGACCGGCTGGTGCTCTATGAACCGGCCCTGCAGCAGGAGGCCCAGGACCGCCTGGCGCTGCTGGCCGACCTGCGCCTGGCCCTGGACGCGGGTCAACTGGAGATGCACTACCAGCCGCAGATCGAGCTTGCCAGTCGCAAGCTGCTGGGCTTCGAGGCGCTGATGCGCTGGCGCCACCCCACCCGCGGCCTGGTGCCGCCGGCCGTCTTCATCCCGCTGGCCGAGGACAGCGGCCTCATCGTCGCCATCGGCGCCTGGGCCCTGCTGGTGGCCTGCCGCGACGCCGCGCGCTGGCCGGGCGACCTGCGCGTGGCCGTCAATGTGTCGGCCCTGCAATTCGAGCGCAGCCCGCTCGAGCTGCATGTGCTGGAAGCGCTGGAGCGCAGCGGCCTGCCCGCCGATCGCCTCGAGATCGAGCTGACCGAATCGGCCCTGCTGAACGACAGCAACCACGCCATCGACCTGCTGACGCGGCTGCGCGCCCTGGGCGTTCGCATCGCGCTGGACGACTTCGGCACCGGCTTCTCTTCGCTCGCCTATCTGCGCCGCCTGCCGCTGGACCAGCTGAAGATCGATCGCGCCTTCATCACCGACCTCGACCACCCGCGCGCTGGCCCGACGGCGCGGGCCATCGTCTCGGCCATCCACGAGCTGGCCCAGGCCCTGGGCCTGCACACGGTGGCCGAGGGCATCGAGACCCCCGAGCAGCAGCAGGTGCTGACCGAACTGGGCTGCGGCCTCGGCCAGGGTTTCCTGTTCGCCCAGGCCCTGCCGCGCGACGCCACCCAGGCCTTCGTCGAGCTGGCCCATCGCCAGGGGCTGGCCGCCGCGCGCGACGCCCAGCTGGATTCGGTCAACCCGCCGTTGACGGCCTGGCCGTCGACCAGGCTGCAATTGCGCAACCTGATGCACCTGCCGGACACGCGATTCAGCGTGGGCGATCACTAGCGCCACGGCTCGACGTGGCCCTGATCAAGGCGCCCGGTTGCCGCCCGCGATGCGCTCCAGTTCACCGCTGGCCAGCGCCGCCTTCATCGCCGCGGACAGGCGCTGGGCCAGGGCCTGCTGGCCCGGCGCGACCCAGACATGCAGGTTCACGCGTGCCAGCACGCTGCGGTACAGAGTCACGTCATTGACCAGCGTGGGCGGGTCGTAGTCGCGCTCGGCGTTCAGCAGGCAGAGGTCGACGCGCCGCATGGCGACCATGCCCAGGCAGGACTCGGCCGAGCTCGTGGTCTCGACGCCGGCGCGGCCGGCCAGGGCCAGCTCCATGGCCTTGATGCCGCGCACATGGGCCAGCTTCAGTGTCCCCAGCTCCGCCCAGGAGGTCGGCGCCAGCGACGCCGAGCGGCTGAAGGCCATGACCGTGGTGCTGAGGAAGTGCGGGTCGACGCGCAGGGCGCCGGGCACGATCTGGTCGAACTTCGGCAGGCGCAGCATGTCGGCGTCGTAGAGGCCGGCGCGAAAGCTCGCCACCGCCCGCTCGACCGGCTCTCGCGCCAGCGTGTAGGAAAGGCCCGCATGCCGCATCAGCAGCGCGATGGCCGCGTCCGCGATCTCGTTGCCGCGCGCCGACGCCGCCGGGCTGACAACCAGGCGCACCGGCTCCGCGACGGGGGCCGCGGCGGCAGGCCCGGCCCAGGACAGCAGGCCCGCCGCCCAGGCGGCAAGGTGGCGACGCAACATGCAGCCATCATGCGGCAAGGGCGTTCGCTGCATTGCAAAGAATCCCGCTTCGTACCGCCCTGCCGACACCTCCCCCGATCCAGGGGTTTGCCACCGGTTTGCAGGACAAGCCGGATTTGAAACGCAGCGGTGCGCCGCCCAAGCTCTTCGAACCGGAGGGATTCCGGACAAGGAGTGACCCCATGAACACCATGTCCACCCTGGCGACCCTAGCGACCCGCACTGCCGTGGCCGCCCTGGCCTTCGCCCCCCTGCTGGCGGCGGCCCAGGCCAACTGCGGCGTTCCCGGCGCGCCGCCCTGCCCGACGCCCGAGCCCGGCAGCTGGCCGCTGGTGGCCCTGGCCCTGGGCATGCTGGCGGTGACGAAGTTCATCCGCCGCAAATAGCACGCTTTAGTTCGCCAAGCGCGCGGCGCGTGACTGCAACAGCTCGCGCTGCATCTCGTTGTCGGTCAGCTCGGCAGCGCGCAGATAGGCCTCGCGCGCCTCGACGACGCGGCCCAGTCGCTCCAGCACATCGGCCTGGGCACCCGCCAGGAAGGGGTAGCGCTTGAGCTGGGGCTCGGCGGCCAGTTGCTCCAGCAAAGGCAAGGCGGCCGCCGGGCCGCGCGCGAAGCTGATGGCCACGGCGCGGTTCAGCGCGATAACGGGTGAGGGGTTCAGGGCCAGCAGGCGGTCGTAGCCGCTGACGATGGCACGCCAGTCCGTGTCCTCGGCCCGGGCGGCGCGTGCATGGCAGGCCGCGATGACAGCCTGCAGCGTGTAGGGGCCGGGCTCGCCCAGGCCCAGCGCGTGCTCGAGCGCAACCAGGCCGCGGCGGATCAGTAGCGGGTCCCAGCGGCGGCGATCCTGGTCGGGCAGCAGCACGGGTCGTCCTTGCGCATCCATGCGGGCGGGCAGCCGCGAGGCCTGGATCTCCAGCAGGGCGGCCAGGCCGTGCACCTCGGAGTCCCCGGGCAGCAGATGCTGCAGCTGGCGCGCCAAGCGCAGGGCTTCGTCGCACAGGGTCGGGCGCAGCAGGCTGGCGCCGCTGCCCGCGCTGTGGCCCTCGTTGAAAATCAGATAGACGACGGCGAGCACCGCACCCAGGCGCTGCTCGCGCTCGGCCGGGCCGGGCAGCTCGTAGGCCTGGCCGTTGAGGGCCTTCTTGGCGCGCACGATGCGCTGGGCGACGGTCGCCTCGGGCTGCAGGAAGGCGCGGGCGATCTCGGGCGTCTCCAGACCGCCAAGCAGTCTCAGCGTCAGCGCGACCTGGGCCTCGCGCGGCAGCACCGGATGGCAGGCGATGAAGATCAGGCGCAGCTGCTCGTCGCCGATCTCCGCCTGGTCGCGCGCGGCATCGAGGTGGTCGACGAAGTCCGGCACGACATGGGTACCGGCGGCCTCGTCATCGGCCGCGAGATGCTCATGCTCGCGCTCCAGCATGGCGCGGCGGCGCAGCCGATCCAGGGCCTTGTTGCGGGTGGAGGTCATCAGCCAGGCGGCAGGGTTGGCGGGCTGGCCGTCGCGCGGCCAGGTCTCCATGGCGGCGATGAGGGCGTCCTGGGCGCAGTCCTCGGCTTCGTCGAGGTCGCGCAGCATCTTGGCGGCGGCGCCGACGAGGCGGCTGCGCTCGATGCGCCAGACGCCCGCGGCCAGCTCGGCATGGTCCACCCCTCAAGCTCCGTCGTAGGCGCGTTGAAGGGCGGCGAGATCGATCTTCTGCATCTGCCAGATGGCCTGGAAGACGCGCTGCACGCGGGCCGGATCGGGGTCGCGGATCATGTCGAACCAGGCCGCCGGGATGACCTGCCAGGACAGGCCCCAGGCGTCTTCCACCCAGCCACAGGCCTTCTCGCGGCCGCCGCCGGCCTGCAGCTCGGTCCAGAGGTGGTCGATCTCCTTCTGGTCCTCGCAGGCGACCATCAGCGAAAAGGCCTCGGTGAGCTTGAAGTGCGGGCCGCCGTTGAAGGCCGTCATCTGCTGGCCGAGCAGTTCGAACTGCACCACCATGACCGTGCCGGCCTCGCCCGGCGAGTTCTCGCCCCAGCGCTGCGTGTGCGTGACCTGGCCGCTGCCGAAGACCTTCAAGTAGTGCGCGACCGCGTCCTCGGCGCCCTTCTCGTACCAGATGAAGGGCGTGATCTTTTGCTGGATCTTCATGGTGCTTACTCCTGAGGAGGCATGCCGGTCATGTGGACCAGTTCCCAGTGGTGGCCATCCAGGTCCTCGAAGCCATGGCCGTACATGAAGCCATGGTCCTGGGCCTCGCCGGGGATGTTGCCGCCGGCGGCCTTGGCCTTGGCGACGAGGGCGTCGACCTCCGAGCGGCTCTCGCAGCTCAGGCAGACCCAGCCGGTGGTGGCGGTCTTGGCATCCGGGAAGGCCTTGGGCGTGAAGGTCCTGGCGAAGTCCTCGGCCAGCAGCATGGCGTAGAGGTTCTCGCCCAGCTCCATGCCGGCGCCCTTGTCGTTGGTGAACTGCGGGTTGAACTTGTAGCCCACTGCCTCGAAGAAGGCCTTGCTGGCGGCCAGGTCCTTGACGGGCATGTTGACGTAGATCTGCTTGTGCATGGTGATCACTCCGGCTTGATCAGCGGTTGGACGAGATGGATGAGGTTGCCGCAGCCATCCTCGAACATGACGGCCTTGATGGGGCCCATGTTCTCGGGCTGGCCGCGCACGATGACGCCTCGTTCACGCAGCTTCTGCGCCTCGGCTTCGACGTCGGTGGTGACGAAGGCGGTGCAGGGCATGTTGGCGTCGTAGAGGGCCTTCTGGTAGACCTTGGCGGGCGCGAAGCCCGTGGCCTCGAGGGCCAGCTCCACGCCTTCGATGCCGTCGGGCGACACGACGGTCAGCCAGCGATAGGTCGGGCCCATGGGAATGTCGGCCATCTTCCTGAAGCCGAGCTTCTCCGTGTAGAAGGTCAGGGCCTTTGCCTGGTCGTCCACGAAGATGGAGGCGATCTTGATCTGCATGATGGAGTCCGTTCAGGTCGGGGTTTCGGACAGGGTCTTGAGGCGTTTCAAAGCCTCGGGCCAGGTGGTCTCCAGGAAGGCGGTGAAGCCGTCGTTCCAGCTCTGCAGGTGGATGGCAAGATGCGTTCCCGTCGGCGTGGCGCTGAAGACATAGCGCTCGAGCGCCGGATCGCGGGCCAGCGGACTGTCGGCCACGGGCCGGCCGTCCTTGATCTCGCCCACCAGGCGCAGCGACAGCTTCTCGTGCTTCAGGCTCTCCTCGACAACGGCCTCCATGCCGAAGCCCTGGGGGCCCAGGAAACGCAGCCGGCGGCCTGCCTCCCAATGGCCTTCGAAATAGGAGCCTTCGCAGAAGGCGCGTGTCCAGTCACGGTAGGCGAGGGGGTCGAACATGCAGTCCCAGACCCGCGCGGCCGGCGCGGCAATGTCGATGCCGAACTGCAAGTCCTTCATGTGGGGCTCCCTTCGGCGATCTGGCGCAGGTTCTGCAGCCCGTCCTCGAAATCCCGACCCACCATCCTGTCCATGTCGATGAAGACGCCCATCAGCTTGCTGACGAAGTTGGCGGGGCCGTTCATGGTCCAGCGCACTTCGGTGGCGCCGTCGGGCGTGGGCTGCAGCGCGAATTCGGCCTGGTTGTGGGCCTCGAAGGGCTTCACGAAATCCAGCTTCATCTGCACCGCGCGGCCGGGCTGCTGGCTGGTGATCTCCAGACTGCCGCTGCCGACCTCCTTGCTGTCCCAGTCGTAGCGGGAGCCGACGCCGCTGGCGGCGCCGCTGTAGGCACTCTTGATCAACGGGTCCTTGCGTTCGTAGGGGTTCCAGCGGTTGAAGCCGCGCAGCTCGCCGACCAGGGGCCAGAGCTTGTCGGCCGGGGCCGCGATGCGCAGGCGGCGCTCGACGCGGAACTCGTCGGGACGGGTGGCCGCGTAAGCCAGCAGCAGCAGCAGGGCCACACCCAGGCAGATCAGGACGATGGAGAGGTTGCTCATGGGGCTCTCCTTCATTCGCTGCGGATGGCCATGTCGCCACCGGGAGCGAAGTCGCCGTCTTCGTAGAGCCGGCGCACCTCGACTTCGCAGCTCATGCCGATGAAGGGCATGGGGAAGCGGGCGGCCCAGGCTCGCGCTTCTTCCTCGGAGCGCACTTGAATCAGCGTGTAGCCGGCGATCAGTTCTTTGGCCTCGGCGAAGGGGCCGTCGATGACTTCACGGCGGCCGTCGGCCTCATAGCGCACCCGCCAGCCATTGCGGCTGGGGCGCAGGCCGGCGCCGTCCAGCAGCACACCGGCGCGCCATCTCCTCGTGGAAGGCGCCCATCTCCTCGAAGAGCTTGGCGTACTCGGGGCCGGGCGGGTCGCCGCGCTCGCTGACGGCGTTGGCGCGGACTTGGATCATGAAGCGCATGGCAGGTCTCCTGGGTTTGACGAGGCAGACCGTCTGGTTTTGCTGCCTTCATTCCCACGACGATCCATGCGACCCGGAATCGACAAACCCCGGGAAATTACCTAATCCCCCTACATATAGCAGGGGCCGACTCCGCGGATCTCGACAGTCGCCCATTCCGCGGCAGGGCAGCGCTCGGCCCAGGCCATGGCGACGGCCGGGTCCTCGGTGTCGAGGAGGAAATAGCCGCCCACCATCTCCTTGGCTTCGGCAAAGGGGCCGTCCCAGACCTGGGCGCCGCCGTCGCGCTTGGCATAGCGCTTGGCCGCGGTGCCCAACGAATTGGTGCCCAGCAGCAGGCCGGTCTCCTTCAGCTCAGCGGCGAAGTCCAGCATGCGCTGGTAGACGGCCTCGCCGGCGACACGGCCGCGTTCGGCACGTTGGCCAATGGGTTCGACGATGAGCAGCATCTGGGGCATGGTCGGGTCCGCGGTCGGTGGCAATGGCCGGCATTCTGGCGCCAGCCACCCCTCATTTCTGACAGTAGTTGGGCGATTGGCCCGGATGGGGCACAGTCGGGCCTCAGCGAACCGCATAAGCTCGTAACTCAGCGGAGGCCGAGATGGACGACATGACCCATGTCGCGATATTGCTCGTGAAGGCCACGCCCGAGCTGGCCATCATCGGTGCGGCGGCGGGAAGGGCCAAGGTGCTGGGCTATGACCCGCAGGCCCTGCGCGGCATGCCGCTGGCCCTGCTGTGCCCTTTGCGCCAGCCCGATGGCCGCCCGTCGGCGGACACGCTGGGTGATGTGTTCGAGCAGCTGCAGCGCTCCGGTTCGCTGAGCCTGCCCTGGAGCTTCCAGACCCGCGCCGGCGAGAGCCGCCCCCACGAACTGCACTTGACGCTGACCGAGCGCGACGGCGAACCGCAGGTCGCCGTCTGCATGGTGGACGTCAGCCGAATGCAGTTCGCCGAGGTGCTGAACCAGGCCAAGAACGAGCTGCTGGAAATGGTGGCCACCGGCCAGGCCCTCACGCCGGTGCTGAACCGGCTGACCGCCCTCATCGAATCGCAGTTCGAAGGCCTGTACTGCACCGTGCTGCTGCTGGACCTGGACGGCAGGCATGTGCATGTGGGCGCCGGTCCGCGCATGCCGCATGACTACATGAACGCGCTGGAAGGCGCCGAGATCGGTCCCACCGCCGGCTCCTGCGGCACGGCCATGTTCGACGACCGCCTCGTCATCGTCGACGACATCGCCACCCACCCGCTGTGGGCGGCCTACCGCGAGCTGGCCCTGCCCTTTGGCTTCAAGGCCTGCTGGTCCGCCCCCATCCACGCTGCCAACCAGGGCGTCATCGGCAGCTTCGCGATGTACTACCGCGAGATGCGCCGCCCAAGCGCCGAAGAGATCAGCGCGCTGAACACCGCCAGCCACCTGGCCGGCCTCGCCATCGACCAGGCGCGCCGCGACGAGGAGCGTCGCCGCACCGCGCAATGGCTGGAGGAGCAGGTCCAGGCCCGCACCGCCGAGCTGCTGGCCACGCAGGACGAACTCGTCAACAGCCGCAAGCTGGCGGCCTTGGGCCAGCTGCTGGCCGGCATCGCCCACGAGATGAACACGCCGCTGGGCAATGCCCTGCTCAGCGCCAGCGCCTTGAGCGCGGGCAGTGCCGGATTTGCCGAGCGCATGGCCGGCGGCGCGCCGCTGAAGCGCCAGGAGCTGGTGGACTGGATCGCGCAGACGCGCACCGGCACCGAGCTGGTCGAGCAGAACGTCGACCGCGCGCTGCGCCTGGTCAACCGCTTCAAGGAGCTTACCGAGGGCAGCGGGCGCGCGGTGCGCTCGCGATTCGACCTGCGCGAGGCCGTGCTGCAAGCCTGGGCCCGAGTGCAGACCCGCCAGGCGGCAGAGGGCGTGCAGCTGGCCTGCGACCTGCCCGACGGTTTCGCGCTCGACGGCTATCCCGAGGTGCTGCAGCAGGTGCTGGAGCAACTGCTGGAGAACGCCTGCCTACACGCTTTTCGCAACCGGTCGGGCGGCCAGATTCGCAGGATTCACGTGCAGGCGCGCCACAGCGGCGACGACCGCCTGACGCTGGAGTTGCACGACAACGGCGCCGGCATGCCGGCAGCCGACCTGGCCCGCGCCTTCGAGCCTTTCTTCTCGACGACCTTCGGCCAGGGCGGCAGCGGCCTGGGCCTGTTCGTCGCCCACAGCCTGGTCCACGGCATGCTGGGCGGCAGCCTGGAGCTGGAGAGCCAGCCGGGCCAGGGCACGGTGGCCCGGCTGGAGTTGCCGTTGCAGGGCGACACGGCGCTCGCCCTCGCGGCTTAGCGGCGGATCGGTGAGCTGCCGCGCCAGGCGGGGTCGCTCCAGCGCTGGAAGGCGCCCATCAATGCGGGCTCGCTGGACTGGCGTTCGGTCGTCAGTGTGGCCAGGGACACGACCTCGAAGCTGCGGCGGTATTTGCCGTCGGCGCGGAACTCGCGCGCCAGCAGCATCTGCGCGCCGCCCGGCACCCAACCGGCGAACTCGGCCACGCCCAGGCCCGGCTGGGCCGGCGCCGGCGGCATGACCTCGATGCGCCAGCCGCCGTTCCTACCCGGCTCCTTCAGCAAGACCCACAGCTCGCGCCAGCCGTCCAGGGGCTGAGCGGCCAGGGTCAGGGCACGGCCCTCGCGGTTCAGCGAGGCCGAGGCCAGCGCGATCTGACCATAGCTGCAGCGGCGCGCTGCCAGCTTGCCGCCTTCCTTCAGTTCGACGCAGCGCTCGCCATCGGCACCCGGCACCAGCGCCAGCTGCACGGCGCCGAAGTCACGCGCGGTCGCGCTCGTGCCCAGCCAGCGCGCGGCGTTGACGCGCATGGCGGCATCGGCATAGGCGGCCTGGTCGTCCTCGGTCAGCTCGCTCGGCACGATGCCGGCGAACTCGGCCAGGGCCGGCACGGCTTCGGCGCCGGAACCCCCTGGATTCCGCCTTGCCTGGGCGAAGGCCAGACTGGCGGCGACCGAGGCGCGGCGCATCAGCAGGCGGTTCTTCCAGTGCACCGGCAACGCGGCCGCATCCACCTGGGCCAGCACCTGCTGGCGCCATTGGTCGCGCGCCTCGGCTTCACGCGCGGTGGCGCGCGGGTTCAGGCAGTCCGGGCGCGTCAGGGCCAGGGCGGCGCGCACGCGCTGCTCGGGCGTGGCTGCTGCCGCCAGCATGCGGCGGAAGGCTTCACCGTCGTAGCAGACCTGCACCCGACCCTCCTCGGCATCGAAGGACTCGAACTTCAGGCCATAGCGTGCCGCCACGTCCATCTGTGCCGCCAGCTGACCCTCGGTCGGCTTGGCCGCAGGCAGGGAGGCGCGGTCGGCGATGCGCTCGGCAAACGTGCCCATGGCCTCCATGGTCTCGGCGCCGCCGGGGCCGGCCATCTCGGCCGGCGTGGCCACCTGCACATAGGCCGCGGCCAGGCCCAGGCCCAGGCCTTCGGTGCCCCATTGCTGGCGGGCCAGTCGCAGCTGCGACAGCAGCTCGGCGCTGGCGCCATCACCACGCGGCATGACGAGGACCTGGCCCTTGCGCATCCAGCCGCCGCGCTCGCGGCGGTAATCCCACACCTGCCAGTGGTCACCGCGCTCGGCGCGGATCTCCAGCGCCTCGCCACGGCCCATCTGGGCCTGCAGCGAGGCGGTGTCGCGCGGCGCGCCGCGCAGCGGCGCGTCCTGCACGACGAGGCCGGCGCGCGGGAAGGCGGGCAGCTCGGCGGGGGTCGCGGCTTCGGCCTTGGTCATGACGACGGCAGCGACCGCGGAGGCGACGACGATCAGGGCAATGCGACGCATGATGGCTTACTCCTTCTCCGTTTCGCCATTGCCTTCGGCCGCGGCCTTGGGCTGGGGCGAGGTGCCGGCCAGCAGCGCATTGCCGATGAAGCCCCCTGAGCCGGGCGGGGCGATGATGACCTGCACCTTGTCCGACAGCTTGTCGGCCATGGCCTTCTGCACCAGCAGCGGGTGCTTGGTCAGCAGGGCGCCCTCGGCCGCCATCTGGGTGGCCGTGGCCTTGCCGACCTGGTTCAGGCGATAGGCCTCGGCATCGGCCAGCTTCTGGCGCGCGGCGGCCTCGGCGTCGATCTCGATGCGGCGCGCCTTGGCGGCGCCTTCGGCCTGCTGGACGCGCGCGGCGCTGTCGGCTTGCGCTTCCAGGGCACGCTGCTCGATCTGCTTCTGCTTGAAGGGCAGCACATGCTTCATGGCCTCTTCCTGGGCCTTGGCGGCAATGATCTGTTCACGGCCGGCCGCTTCGGCGGCGGTCTCGCGGCGCACCTTGTCGGCCGCGGCTTCGAGCTCGGTTTCCTTGACCTTCTTCTCGCTGATCTCCAGCGTGTAGCGCATGCGCTCGCTGGCCAGGCTGTCGGCCAGCAGGTTGTCCATGCCGCGGCGGTAGTCGGACGGCAGGTCGACCGAGCCGATCTGCACGCTCTTGAGCAGGATGCCGTCGCCGGCCAGCCTGGCGCGCAGCTCGGCTTCCAGGGCGCTGGCGATCTCGGCGCGCTGGCTGGAGAAGATCTCGCGCACCGTGTGCTTGGCGATCTGCTTGTAGACGACGGCCTGCACGGCCGGCGCGATGACGTCGGCCTCGATGTCGTCGGGCAGCTTGCGCGACAGCTCGGCCAGGCGCTTCTCGTCCACGGCCCAGCGCACGTTCATGTCCAGGCCCAGGGACAGGCCTTCCACCGACTGCAGCGGTGCCTGGCCGTTGGCCTTGGCAATGGCACCGGGGTGGTAGCTCTGGTCGCGCAGCGGGAAGAAGCGCACTTCGTGCAGGCTGGGGATGCGCAGGAAGCTGCCTTCGCGGAACTCGGTGGTACCGCCGCTGAACTGGTTGGTACGCAGGGCCGCCTGGCCGTGGGGCACGGCCTGCAGGGGCGGGTGGGTCACGACCGCATAGCCCAGGCCGGTCACGGCCGTCAGGATCAGCAGCGGGGGCAGGGCGCGGCGCAGGGAAAGCGCGGCGCCCGGGGCGGCGGTGGAGGCGGCCTCGAAACCACGGCTGGCGCCGCGGCCGAAGGCGTTGCGGATGGAAGCGGTGAGCGTCTTGAGGCGGTTCAGCATGATGTTTTTCCTTGGCGTTGATGCATCGCTGGGTGGGTTGTGCGATGCATGGCTGCCATGGTCCCCAGTCATGCGTGAAGGGACGAGAGCGCCGGCGGGTGGGTGTCTTCCGGGAGGGCGGAAGCAATCTTCCGGGGCCATACTTGGCAGGCGATTCCCCAAGGAGATGACGATGCGTTTCCTCAGACTGATGTTCGCGACCCTGCTGCTGTCCTTCGCGGCCACGCATGCCCTGGCCCAGCAGCACGTCGTCTACCACTTCGACGATGCGCAGACCCAGGCCCTCAAGGGCCTGCGCAACATCCGCAACCACCTGGACGGCGACCCCACGGCGCAGATCACCGTCGTGGCCCTGGGCCCGGGCGTGGACATGCTGATGCCCGGCTACAAGGACGCCAATGGCGCCGACTACGCCGCCCAGGTCACGGCCCTGAAGGCGCGCGGCGTCAGGTTCGAGGTCTGCGAGAACACCATGAAGGGCCGCGGCTTCAAGAAGGAGCAGTTCCTTCCCGCGGCCGAGTTCACCGCGTCCGGCGTGGTCCGCGTCGCCAAGCTGCAGGGCCAGGGCTTCGCCTACATCAAGCCCTGACGACGATCCGGCCGGTGCTCAGGCCAGGTCTTCGTGGATGCAGAGGTAGTTGCCCTCGGTGTCCTTGAACCAGGCCGCCTTCTCCGACCCCAGCACGCAGACATGGTCGACCGTCTTGAAGTCCGGGAAGTCGTAGTCCTCGAAGACGACGCCGGCCTGCTTGAGCCCGGCAATGCTGGCGGCGATGTCATCCACCTTGAAGCTGATGGCCGTGTGGTCGGCCTTGGTGCCGCCGGGCTTGGGGAAGAGGGCCAGGGTGCTGCCGCCGACGCTGTAGACGAACTTGCCATCCGGCCTCAGGCCGCCGGGCACCAGGCCCAGGCGACCCTCGTAGAAGGCCCGGGCGCGGGCCATGTCGGCCACGGGCAGCATGGTCGTGACGGGAGCGCTGTTCAGCATATGCAGTCCTTTCGCTCGGCCGGTCACGCGAAGCTGGCCGGGAGGCCAGCATAGGACGCCGACTGCGACAACGCCAGCCGCTCTAGGGGCCGCTCGCAGCGCTTGCGGCCTGCGGGAGAAACAGCTCATTGGCAACCCAACCGGCCTGGACGCCAACTTCGCGGCAGGCCATCATGGCCGCAATCAAGGCTTCCTCGGGTGCACGTTCGGAGAATCGAAGACGGACCGCCAGCTTCTGTCCCGGCTGCTGCCTGGCCCTGAGGACCTCAACGAGGCGCGCCTTCTCGACCGTCCGGCCGTCGAAGACATAGGCTCCCGCGTCCGAAATCTCGAGCTCGAGGGTCAGCATGGGCAAGTCGGGCGGCTCGGACGTGCAGGCTTGCACCACCAAGGCCGTCAACAAGACGGCAGTGATCCGGCATGCGCCATGCTGCAGGCGGGGCCAGGGTTTCATGGCAAGACAGGCCTGAAGAAGCTGCGCTCATAGCTCAGGAAGCACCGCGTCTCCTTTGCATAGGCGAAGGCGGCCTGGCATTCGGGATCCTGCAGCGAGCGCTGGCGGTAGTCCTCATAGGCCGCCAGGGACGGGAAGGAGAACAGGGCCAGCGCGATGTTGTTGGCGCCCTCGGACGGCAGGAAATAGCCGTGGTGCGTGCCGCCGAACTTCGCCACCAGCGGCAGCCAGCGCTTGCCGTAGTGCTCGAACTCCTGGAGCTTGTCGGGATCGATGACGTAGCGCAGATAGCAGGTGACCATGGACGGCTGGACAGCGATTCGATGAGTCGCCCATTCTGCGTTGACCGCCAGGGCGCCGAGGTGAGCACCTTCCCGCGCGCCGATTTCATGCACAGAATCCGCCATGCCCAAGCTGACCGCCGCCGACACCTCCGTCGCTGTCGACCGCTTCATGGCCGACCTCGATCACCCCTTCAAGGCCGAACTCGAGACGCTGCGCCGGGCCACGCTCGCTACCGACCCCGCCATCGCCGAAGGCATCAAGTGGAATGCGCCGAGCTGGCGCACCACCGAGTACTTCGCCACCACGCATCTGCGCGGCAAGACCGGCCTCGCCCTGATCCTGCATCTCGGCGCCAAGGTGCGTGCCCTGCCGGCGGGCGGTCTGGACATTCCCGATCCCACCGGTCTGTTGAAATGGCTGGGCCCCGACCGCGCCCAGATCGAGTTCACTTCGGCCGCCGACCTCGCCGGCAAGCTGCCCGCGCTGAAGACGCTTTTGCGGGCCTGGATACGCCATGTTTAACCTGCTGAAGTTGTACCCACAAGCCGGTACGCCTGCGTCAGCCCCGGTTGCTACCCTCGCAGCCCTCACTTCAAGGAAGCCTTCGATGAAAAGCACGCTGATCGCCACCGCCTGCCTGCTCGCCAGCTCCCTGGCCTTGGCTGCCGAAATCCAGGTGCCTGTAAACATGGCCGAGAAGACCGGCGACGGCGCGGCCGTCGGCAGCGTCCGCATCGTCGAGACGCCCTACGGCCTGGCCTTCTATCCCGAGCTCAAGGGCCTGCCTCCCGGCCTGCATGGCTTCCACGTCCATGAGAAGCCCTCCTGCGCGCCGGCCGAGGCCAATGGCGCCACCGTTCCGGCCGGTGGTGCCGGCGGCCACCTCGACCCACTGGGCACCAAGAAGCATGGCGAGCCCTGGGGCGACGGCCACCTCGGCGACCTTCCGCCCCTCTTCGTCGGCGCCGACGGCACGGCCAGCGCGCCCGTGCTCAGCCCGCGCCTCAAGCTGGCCGACGTGAAAGGCCACGCGCTGATGATCCACGCGGGCGGCGACAACCATTCCGACCATCCGGCCATGCTGGGCGGCGGCGGGGCGCGGGTGGCTTGCGGGGTGATTGGCGGCTGAGCAACCAGACTCAAGGGTTGGGGTAGATCACTCGATACACCGTCGCCCCCTCACGCCAATACGAGGGCGCCTGCCGGACACGGATGTTGAGGGACGGCGAATCTCCGATCGTTTCGCCATCCTTGATGACCGGCCCCTTGCTGATCAGGTACTGGGCTAGCCCCTGCAGCAGCGAGAACATTTCGAGTCCCGAGCGCCTGACGTCCTTGGCCTCGATCTCGCGCAGTTCGAGGCTTTCCATACCCTGGGTGGACAGCGAGAAGCCATTGGCGTCCTTCGACACACGGAAATTGACCCACAACCAGGCCGGCGGCGCCTCCCGACTCGATGCGCTGCTCAGCTTGAGAAATGCGTCTTTCGACTGGAGGCTGGCACCCCAATAGCTGCCAATGGCGTTCGCATCCATCAGCGCCGCCACCGCATCGGTCTGCAGCAGGTGGGCGTCCAAGCGGTCCAGGTCGGTGCCAAAGATGCTCACGATGGCATGCGCCCGGTGGGCGGCCGTGACCTCGCAGGCCTTGGGCCAGTACCAGGCTGACGGGCATAGGTCGTCCACCGTACCCTTGGGCAAAGGGGCCTCGATCAGGCCGACCATCACCGTTCCGCCGCGCGTTCGCAGCAGAATGACTTTGCCGCTGTCGGCTTCCATCGCATCGATCTTGAGACGGCCTTTCAACCGGTGCTCCAGCGTCGCGCGGTAGGACTCGGCGCGAGGCAGCTCAGGCTTGGACAACAGCACGAACGACAGCACGCGCGTGCCCTTGGCGTCGTCTGCACGCGCGCACGGACTCAGGGCAAGCAACACCAGGAAGAGAACGAGGGTACGCATCGGCAAGGTGGCGAGGACAACCAGGAAAGTGGGCAGGACTATCCTGCGGCCACACCGCTCGGCCGACCATCCAGGTTCGCCCTGCGTGCGCCACCCAGAGGTGCGGAAGAATCTTTCCACGGCGCCCGGTCCTACGCTCCAGATAATCCCCGCCATGCCCCGCATCGCCGTCATCGAAGACGATCCCACCACCAGCGAGCAGATTGCCGGCTGGATCCGCCACGCCCGCCCCGAGCTGACGGTCGACCAATGGTTCGACCGCGACGCCGCCGAGGCGGCTCTGCTGCGCGAGCGCTACGACCTCGTCGTGCTCGACATCGAGCTGGGCCGCGAGCGCAATGCCGGCGTGGCCCTGATCAACGAGATCAACAAGCAGGGCCTGGGCACGCCGGTGCTGGTGGTGTCGGCCATGCCGGCGGCCATCTACCGCAGCATCATGAAGGCCCTGGACGCCTGGGACTATCTGCAGAAGACGACCTTCGATGAAGCCGAGTTCATCGAGACCTTCCTGGACATCCTGCGCACCGCGCGGCTGCGCGAACCGGCTGCCAAGCCGTCCGCCACCAAGGCCGGCGACGAGAGCCTGCAGCTCGACCCGCTGAAGCAGCGCACGCCGATGTGGCGCGGCCAGCGCATCAACCTGCCGCTGACGGCCCAGCGCATCCTCGCCACCCTTCATGCGCGCGCGGGCGAGGTCGTCAGCTACGAGGATCTGTTCGACGTCGTCAAGAGCGGCCGCAACCGCGACAACGTGCGCAAGCATGTCGCCACCATCCGCGACGCCTTCCGCGACGTGGACCCGAGCTTCGACGGCATCGAGAACATCCCGATGCGCGGTTTCCGCTGGACCCCTGGCGGATGAAGCTCGGCCGCGTCGAGCTGCCGTTTCCCGAGTTGCCCGACATGCCGCGCCTGGGGCTGGCGGCCTTTCGCAACCGCATCGTCTTCCACCTCGTCTTCGTCGCGCTGGCCCTGGCCACGCTGGCCCTGGCCCTGGCCCTGCTGAACGAGGAGAGGCAGCGCAATGCCCAGCGCTACGAACAGACCTTCGCCCGATCGCTGGGCGAAATCGTCGCCCAGCTGCGCCACCCCTCGGGCCAACTCGCCCTGATGAACCCCGAGCCCTCGCAGGTGGGCGAAGGCTGGGTGGCGCCGCTGGTGCTGCCCTTTGCCGCCATCGACTTCGACGACGCCACCAAGGCCCAGCGCGCCGTCGAGATGGCCGGCTGCGCCCTGCAATACCCCGGCGGCACCAGCCTGTGCACGGCCGTGGGCAGCAATGCCTATGCGGGCGGCTTCATCTACCTGGTGGCCAGCCTGGACGCGCCACCACTGGTGTCACGCCTGCGTGGCACCCTCGACCTGGCCGATGTGCACCGTGTACAGCTGAGCCTGCAGCGCGACGGCCGCGAGCAGCACTGGCTGGCCCCCGTCGAGATGATCGACGCCCAGCGCGGCCAGCTGCCCGGCTTCACCGTGAGCGCGGCCGACAACACGACGACCCTGCCCTACAAGGCCCGCCCGCAGCGCGACTTCCGCGGCTGGGTCTGGCGCGAAGGGCCCTGCCTGAGCACGGCCGAGCCCTGCCCGCGCCGCACGACCATCTCCATCCGCCTGCCGGTCGAGGCCTTCCGCGAGGCCCTGTTCCGCCCCGGCGGGCCGCAGTGGCCGCCGGCCGACCTGCCGCGCACCGGCCTGCGCCTGGCGCTGATCGGGCCCGACAACGCGACGCTGTTCGACAGCGGGGCGTCGACGGCCCAGCCGCCGCTGACGCTGGCGCGCCTGTCCGGCACGCTGGCGCCGGGCGAGACGTTGAAGATCGCGCGCGGCAACAGCGTCGTCGCGCTGCTGCAGGGCGACGAGGAAGCCAGCGCGCCGTCCTCGCCCTGGCTGACCGCGCTGATCCAGCATCTCCCCGCCCCCGCCATGCCGCACACGCTGACCGCCAAGGACAGCGTGACGACACCGGCGGGCCGCTTCGACATCACGCTCAGCGGCGACCTGCAAGGCCTGGACCGCTCCCTGAGCGCCAGCGCCGCCCGCCTGGCCTGGCCGGTGGGCGCCATGCTGGCCGCCATCGCCCTGGCCTGGCTCATCATCGAGATGGGCCTGATCCGTCGCGTCGCCATGTTGACGAAGCGCGCCGCCACGCTGTCCCACCAGCTGCAAAAGCCCGAGCGCTTCGAGCTGGGCACGCTGGACGTGACCGACCTGCGCGGCCGCGATGAACTGGGCATCCTTGCGGGCAGCTTGTCCGACCTGCTGCAGCACGCCCGCGACAGCCTGCGCCGCGAACAGCTGCGCGCCGAGCGCGAGCACGACCAGTGGCATGCGGTGGGCCACGAGATCATGTCGCCGCTGCAGTCGCTGATGCTGCTGCACGCCGCCGATGCCGACCCGAGCCGGCGCTATGTGCAGCGCATGCAGCAGGCCGTCAAGGTGCTCTACGGCCAGGCCTCGCCGAGTGAAGCCCTGGCCGCCGCGACGCTGGCCGTGGGCCGGCTGGACCTGGACGCCTTCCTGCGCCAGGTGGCCGAGAACGCGGCCTATGCCGGCATCGCCAACGTGGCCTATGCCGCCGGCGAACCGGTCTGGGCGCAAGCCGACGAATACCCGCTGGAAGACGCCATCACCCACGTGCTGACCAATGCCGACCGCTATCGCGTGGCCGGCACGGCCATCATGCTTTCGCTGCGCGTCGAGGGCGAGCTGGCCCTCATCGACATCCACAACCAGGGCCCGCACATCCCCGAGGAGCAGTTGGCGCGCATCTTCGACTACGGCGTCAGCGATGCCGAACCCGAGGACGGCGTGCGCCGCGGCCAGGGCCTGTTCGTGGCCAAGACCTATCTGGCCAAGATGGGCGGCAGCATCGCCGCCCGCAATGTCGACGACGGCGTCGTGTTCGAGATTGGGCTGAGGCGCGGCTGAGCCCGCGGGTGTTTTTGCCATTTCCCGGGCGGAGCCGATCGGCTAGCGTCGGCCGCATTCATCGCCCCGGAGCACCGCGCATGGCCCTCCTGCCCCAGACCCCGATCCGCACGCTCGACGACCTCACGCGCTTCGAGGCCGAGATGCCACTGGACGAGCGCCTGCCCGAGCGCAGCGTGCTGGACGTGCTGGCCAACGCCGCCGAGCGCTGGCCCGAACGCACCGCGCTGACGCAGCTGATGACGGGCGCGCCCGACGAGACCCCGCGGCGCGTCAACTACCGCGAGCTGCTCGGCCTGGTGAGGCGCGCGGCCAACCTCTTCCACATGCTGGCCGGTCCGCGGCCCGGCGTGGCCTATATGTTGCCCAGCCTGATCGAGACCCACGCCACGCTGTGGGGTGCCGAGACGGCCGGCTACGCGGTGCCGATCAACTTTCTGCTGCAGCCCGAGCACATCGCCGCGCTGCTGAAGGCCTCGGGCGCGCGCATCCTGGTGGCGCTCGGGCCGCATCCGGTGCTGGACATCTGGCAGAAGGCGCTGGCCCTGCGCGAGCAGCTGCCCGGGCTGATCCTGGTGCGCGTGGCGCCACCCGGCACACCGGCCGAGGACGGCGTGATCGACCTGCCCGCGGCGCTGGCCGCGCAGCCTGCCGACCACTTGGTCTTCGGCGCGCCCGGCCGAGACGCCGACGTGGCGGCCTACTTTCACACCGGCGGCACCACGGGCACGCCACGCCTGGTGGCCCACACCCACCGCAGCCAGCTCGTCGCGGCGCTAGGCGGCGCGGTGCTCGGCGACCTGCGGCCCACCGACACCCTCACGGCCACGCTGCCCCTCTTCCATGTCGGCGGCACCATCTTCTGCGCCCTGAGTGCCTTCATGGCCGGCGTCAGCCTGCTCATCATGTCGCCCTCGGGCCTGCGCAACCCGGCCATGGCGCAGGGCTTCTGGCGGATGTCTGCGCGCTACGGCGCCACGCTGGTGGGAGCGGTGCCGACCTCGGTGGGCGCCGTGCTCGAGGTGCCGCTGGACGGCGCCGACATCAGCCGGGTGCGCGCCGGCTTTTGCGGGGCGGCCTCACTGCCGCTGGCGGTGGGTGAGCGCTTTCGCCAGGTCACCGGCCGCGGCCTGTACGAGGTCTACGGCATGACCGAAGCCTCGGGCCTGATCGCCATCGATGCGGTGGGCGGGCCGGGCGGCGTCGGCTCGGTGGGCTGGCCCCTGCCCTACACCCGCGTGGTGGTGCGCCGGCTCGGCAGCGACGGGCGCCTCGGTGAGGCCTGTGACACGGACGAGATCGGTGTCATCACCGTGCAGGGGCCACATGTGTCCCCGGGCTATCGCAACCCGGAACACAACGCCGGCATCTTCGAGGACGGCTTGCTCAACAGCGGCGACCTCGGCTATGTGGACGACAGCGGCCGGCTGCACATTGCCGGCCGCGCCAAGGACCTCATCATCCGCAGCGGCCACAACATCGACCCGCTAATGATCGAGAACGCGCTGGCCGAGCACCCCGCCGTGGCCCTGGCCGCGGCCGTGGGCATGCCCGACGCCTATGCGGGCGAACTGCCCGTCTGCTATGTGGCACTGCGCCCCGGCGCCCAGGCCAGCGAGGACGAGCTGCAGGCCCACGCCCAAGCCCGCATCGGCGAGCGGCCGGCCTGGCCCAGGCGCATCCATGTCGTCGACGCCATCCCGCTCACCTCGGTCGGCAAGATCTACAAGCCGCAGCTGCGCTGCGACGCGGCGGCAAGGCTGGTGACGCAACTCGTGCGCGAGAAGCTCGGGCAAGCCGACGCGCAGGTCCAGGTTCGCGAGGGCGGCCGGCGCGGCATGCGCGTCAGCGTGAGCCTGCCGGCGGGCGGCGCCGTCGCGGCGGTGCAGCGCGAGCTGGAGGCTTATCTGTTCGAGGCCGAAGTCAGCGCCGGCTGACGCGCTCCAGCAGGCTGCGCGTCGCCAGCTCCGAGCCGAGCGACATCTCCAGCGGCGCCCGCACCAGACCGGCGTGGCCGTATTGCAGGTTCTCGTAGACCTCGGCTGCCGCCGGGAAGTGATCCAGCAGTCCGGCCAGCAGCTCGTGGCCCTGCTGCTCGCGCAGCTCGGCGCTGAGCCGGGTGACCAGCAGCTGGTATTGATGCGGATCGGCCGCACGACCCAGGCCCTCGAGGGCCTGCAGCAACTGGGCGAGGCGGACGAGGGACAGCAGTTCGGCGGGAACGGCGAGCTTGATGACGGAAGCCATGGCCTGCAGATGCCCCCGTCCACCGGCATTTCAAGCGCCCCGGTTGCGGCATGTTTCACAGTCGCCCGCACAATCGGCGCAGGAGACCTCCCCATGAAGTTCCTGCCCGACGCGACCTACGCCCTGCTCGACGCCAATGGCGGCATCCGCCAGCAGGCCGGTGGCCACGAGTTCTGGAGCCAGCCGCAGGAAGCGCTCGAAGCCTTGGGCAAGGCCTGGCTGGTGTCTGAGTTCGTCTGCGACACCGACTGGGGCAGCTGGGAGATGCATCCTCAGGGCGAGGAGTTCGTCTACCTGCTGGACGGCGACATCGAGTTCCAGCTGGAGACGCCCGAGGGCGTCGTCGCCCAGCGCATCACCGACCGCGGTGCCGTCGTCGTGCCGCGCGGCGTCTGGCACACGGCCAAGGTGTTCCGGCCCAGCCGCATGTTCTTCATCACGTTGGGCGCCGGCACCCGTCACCGGCCCGTCTGAACCCGAGGAGGTCCCATGGCCCGCGACATCGTCTACACCCCCAAGGCCGCCAAGCCGCCCCCCGTCTACAGCCAGGCCGTCAAGGCGGCCGGGCTGGTCTTCGTGTCCGGCACGGCGCCGACCGACCCCGAGACCGGCCAGTTCGTCGGCACCACGGTGCAGGAACAGACGCGCCAATGCCTGACCAATATCGCTGCCATCCTGGAAGCAGCGGGCAGTTCCATGGACAGAATCGTCAGCGTCACCATCGTGCTGGCCGACGAGGACGACTTCGCCGGCATGAACGAGGAGTACCTGCGCTGGTTCCCGGTCGACCCGCCGGCCCGCCAGGGCGCCAAGCTGCCGGCGCGCATCCCTGGGCTGAAAGTGTCGATCGCGGCGATCGCCGAAGCTTGAGGCCTACTTCTCGCCCACCACCAGCAGCGTGAACGAGCCCGGCTTCATGGTGCGACGCGGGCGCGTCTGGCCCTGGACCGGCGGCTGCTCGTCGAACTCCGCCGTCACCAGATAGACCTGGTGATCGGCGGCGTTGATGGCCATGGTGCGGGCGCCGCGCGCGGTGGCCACAGTCTGCTGGACCTTGAAGCTGTCGGCCCCCGCAGCATGGATGACCGACAGGGTGCCATCGCCTTGCGAGCTGAAGACCAGCTGGCGCTGCGCATCGAAGCCGTTGGCATCGACGCCCTCGCCGATGGGCAGCTGGGCCACCGTCTTGCCGGTGTCGGCATTGACGACCAGCAGGGTCTTGTTGTGGCAGCCGACGAAGAGGCGACGCGTGGCGCGGTCCATGGCCAGGCCGGCGGGCTCGTCGCAGCCTTCCAGCGGCCAGGTCGCCACGACAGTGCCGGTCTTCAGGTTGAGGACCTGAAGCGCGTTCTTGTCCTCGATGTCGACGAAGACCATGCCGCGCCCATCCGGTACGGCGGCCTCGGGCTTGCCGGCAAGAGCGATGGTCGCCACCAGCTTCTCGCCCACGGCGTCGATGACGCTGGCGTTGTAGCTGCGGCCATTGAAGGCCAGCACCTGCTTCGTGCTCTCGTCGTAGGCGATGAAGTCGGGGTTCTGGCCCAGCGGCGTGGCGATCTTGCCCGTCGTCTTCAGGCTGCTGGTGGTGAAGACGCTGACCGAGTTGTCGCGGCCGTTGCTGGTGAAGCCCTTGTCCAGCTCGGGCGCCAGCGCGATGCCGTGCACGCCGGGAGTGTCGGCAATGTCGCCGACGACCTTGCCGCTGCGCGGGTCCACCACCTGCACATGCTGGCCGCGCGCAATGAAGAGGCGGTGCGACGGGGAGTCATAGCTGAGATAGTCCCAACCCCCTTCGCCACCGACCGTGAAGCGCTGCAGCACCTCGAAATCGCCGGCAGCGGCGGCGAGAGGCAGCAGCATGCCGGCCAGCATGCCGGCCAGACGGGAAGTGGCGCTTGTGGACATCGTGGAAACTCCGGCGGACGGATTTCCAGTTTAGGCAGGCGCACGGCCACCCAACCCGTCTGTTCACCTTCACTCGCATGACACTTTCCTTGGACGACGAACTCGACTGCCAGCGCTGTGGCGCCTGCTGCGCCGTCTTCCGTGTGTCCTTCTACTGGGCCGAAGCCGACGACGCACCCGGCGGCACCGTGCCGGTCGCGCTGACGCGGCCGGTCGGCGAGCTGCACCGCTGCATGGCCGGCACCGAGACGCGCCCGGTGCGCTGCATCGCGCTGCAAGGGGAGGTCGGGCAGGCGGTCGGCTGCGGCATCTATGCCCAGCGCTCCAGCACCTGCAAGAGCGTCATGCCCGGCGACCCCCAATGTCTGAAGGCGCGCGCCGCCCATGGCCTTGAAAGCCCGCGCGCCGCCGCCATCTCCGCGGATTCGCCCCAACATCCCCTGCCATGAAGTCACTCGGCAAACGCGCCAACGGCCCCCGTCTCGAACGCATGCGGGCCTCGCCGCGCTACCGGGTGACCGACTCGGGCGAGGGCTTCCACAACGTCCATCCCATCCAGCCGGGCCTGCGCGACCGCAGCGAGAGGCCGTCGCTGGGCGACTTCCTGTGTTCCGAAGGCCGCCGCACGCCGGCCGGGCCCCTGCCCGCCCACAACCCGCTGGACGCCTGGCTCAAGCCCACCGACACCGGCCTGCGCGCCACCTGGCTGGGCCACTCGACGGTGATGATCGAGATCGACGGTTTCCGGGTGCTGACCGACCCCGTCTGGGGCAAGCGCGCCTCACCGTCTCAGCTCGCCGGCCCCAAGCGCTTCCAGCCCGTGCCGCTGGCGCTGAAGGCCCTGCCCCCGCTGGACGCCGTCGTCATCTCCCACGACCACTACGACCACCTCGACATGGGCACGGTCAAGGAGCTGGTCAAGCTGCAGGACGTGCCCTTCATCACTTCGCTGGGTGTCGGCGCCCACCTCGAGGCCTGGGGCATCCCGGCCGAGCGCATCGTCGAGCTGGACTGGTGGGAGCACTGGCAGGCCCCCAAGGGCGAGCTGCGCATCCATGCGGCGCCGTCCCAGCATTTCTCGGGCCGCTCCCTCAATGACCGCAACGCCACCCTGTGGTCGTCCATCGTCATCGAAACGCCCAGGCACCGCGCCTTCTTCAGCGGCGACACCGGACTGACCAGCGAATACGCCGCGATCCGCGAACACTTCGGACCCTTCGACCTCGTCATGCTGGAAGTGGGCGCCTTCCACCCGTCCTGGGGCGACATCCACCTCGGCCCGGACAACGCCCTCAAGGCGCTGCAACACCTCGGCGGCGGCGCCTTCCTGCCGGTGCATTGGGGCACCTTCTCGCTGGCCCTGCACGACTGGGATCAACCGGCCGAAACGCTACTGGAGCTCGGTCCGAAACAGGGCGCCCAGCTGCTGATGCCGCGCCTGGGTCAGGCCGTGGAGCCGGCCAAGGGGGACATGGCGAAGCCCTGGTGGCGCGAGGCCGAGGCGCCCGGCCACAAGGTCCTCAAGCCCGCCGAGCCGGCCGACCCGGGCAAGATGCCCAAGGCCATGCCCTGGCCGCTTGACTAGTTCGAGGAGCCTGAAGCCGGCGCGCTGCCGCCGGTGCTGCCTTCGACCTTGCCGGCGGTCTTGCGTACCGCATTGCTGGTGGCGTCGGCGCCCTTCTTGACGCCGCTGGCCGCCGCGTCGACGCCCTTGGAAACCCCGCGGGCGGTGGCATTGGCGCCCTTCTCGATGCCGCGCACGGTCGCCTTGGCGCCGCGCTCGATGCCGCTCGCCGCCGCATGCACGCCGCGGGCGACGCCGCTGGCGGCCGCCTGGGCACCGCGCGCCACGGCGCCTTCGACCTTGTCGAGCGTGGAGGGGGCCTCTTCAGCCGCCATCGCGGTGGTGGCGAACAGCAGGCCGGCGACAACCAGGGCGGTGGATTTGCGATTCACGAGTCTTCCAATCCGTCGGCAGGAAAACCCGATTCTGCATTCAGCCCGCCACCCCGTGCTGTCGGACGTCACCGCGTGACGATGGGGAAGGTACCCGGCGCCTTGTCGATGAGGCCGAGGAAACGGGCCAGGTCGATCTTGCTGCCGGTGACCTTGATCTCGTCCGAGGTCAGCATGTCCTTGGCGCCAGCCGTGCCAGCCATCATGCGCACGAAGAAGCCCTGGGTCAGCGTCAGCGTCGCATTCGCATCGGCGGCCGGTTCGGCGCGGCGGTGGTGCAGCACGGCGTTCTCTATCCACAGCACGTAAGACTCTTTCGTGTCCGTCAGCACGAGGTTGATCTTGAAGTCCTTGCCCTCGGCCGCCGGGCCGTTGAGGCCGGCGGCCATGGCTTCGAGGAAGCGCTCGATGGGCGTCTGCGACAGCATGTCGACGAAGGCGGCGCGGTCGATGCCCTGCTTCGGGGCCCCGCCGCGCAGCTCGGCCGCGGCGGTCAGATAGCTGTTGCGCCAGGTCGAGGCTTCGGCGACGAAGCCGAGCTGGTCGTAGACCCGCGCCAGCAGCTCGCGCGCCGCCTTGTTGCCGGCGTCGGCGAACACAACGTGGTTGAGCAGCTCGGCGGCCCAACGGTAGTCGCCCTTGTCGAAGGCCCTCTGCGCGGCGGCCACGGCCTTGTCGGCGCCGCCGGCAAGATCGACATAGCGCCTGGCCATCTCCACCGGCGGCAGCGGGTCGAGGTGGGCCGGGTTGCCGTCGTAGGCGCCGAGGTAGAACTGGTAGACGGCCTTCACGTTGTGGCGCAGGTCGCCGTAATAGCCGCGGGTGCCGAAGTAGGCTTGCAGCGACTTCGGCAGGCGGATCTGGTCGGCGATCTCGGCCGGCGTCAGGCCGGCATTGATGAGGCGCACCGTCTGGTCATGGGTGTATTTGTAGACGTCGCGGTGCTGGGTGATGAACTGCGCGATGCGCTCATGGCCCCAGACCGGCCAGTTGTGCTGGCCGACATAGACCTCGGCATCGCCGAGCTGGTCCAGCGCGTCCTGCATGTAGGCGGCCCAACGCAGCGCGTCGCGCACCTTGGCGCCGCGCACCGGCAGCAGGTTGTGCATGGTCTGCGCCAGGTTCTCCGCGCCGCCGTAGACCTTGAGTGCGGGGATGGAGAAGGTCATCTCCGCGGGCGCCTCGGCGCCCGGCACGTTGTGGAAGACAAAGCGCACGCCGTCCAGCACCCGCTCTTCCGTCGGCTTTGTGATGAGATCGGTCGGCGCCAGCACGCCAAAGGCCCCATAGCCCACGCCCTTGCCCAGGCCGGTGTCCACCAGGCCCTTGGCCGTGCGCTCCAGGTTCTTGCCGAACTGGTAGGCCGAGCGCCGGCCCATGGCAGTGCCCACCAGCACGTTCTCGCTGGTGGCTTCTTCCATGAAGCCGTTGGAGGCGATGACGGGCACACCCGCCTTGACCTGCTCGGGCGTCAGCACGCCCAGCGCCCCGCCGAAGTGGTCGACATGGCTGTGCGTGAACATCAGCGCGGTGACGGGCTTGTTGCCCAGCTGCTGGCGCGCGAAGGCGAGGGCCGCGGTCGCGGTCTCGCGGCAGGTCAGCGCGTCGATGACGATCCAGCCGGTCTTGCCTTCGACCAGGGTCATGTTGCCGATGTCGAAGCCGCGCAATTGGTAAACACCATCGACGACCTTGAAGAGGCCGATCTGGGCATTGAGCCTGGCGTGGCGCCACAGGCTGGGGTTGACTGTGGGCGGTGCATCGCCGTCGACAAAATTGAAGGCGTCGAAGTCGGTGATGACGCTGCCGTCGGCGGCGAGGATCTTGCCGCTGGGGCGAGCGACGAGGCCGCGCTTGGCGTCCTCGAAATCTTGTTGATCGGCCAGCGGCAAAGACTTGGCGAACTCGGCATTCGCCTGCGCCGTGGTTGCGCTGGCGTCGCCGGACGGTGCCACGGTTTCGCGGCTACAGCCGACCAGGGCCAGGGCGGCGACAAGGGCAAGCGTCGTCTTCATGATCTGTTGTCTCCTTGGATCATGTCGGCCGCCTTCTCGCCGATCATGAGGGTGGGGGCGTTGGTGTTGCCGCCGATCAGCGTCGGCATGACGGAGGCGTCGACGACGCGCAGGCCGCCTACGCCGTGAACACGCAGGCGCTCGTCGACAACACCCATGGCGTCGTGGCCCATTTTGCAGCTGCCCACCGGGTGGTATTGCGTGTCGGCGCGGGCACGGATGTCGGCGGCGAGGCCGGCCTCGTCATCGGCCCGCACCGGGTAGAGCATCTCGCCGCGGATGCCGTCGAAGGGCGAGGACTCGACGAGGCGCTGCTGGATCTGCGCGCCCTTGACGAGCAGCTGCAGGTCACGCTCGTCGCTGAGGAAGCGCGGGTCGATGCGCGGTGCGGCCAGCGGGTCGGGCCCGGCCAGTTCGACCGTGCCACGGCTGTGCGGGCGCAGCACATCGACATGGCAGGAGATGCCATGGCCCCAGTGCAGCTTGCGGGCATGGTCGTCGACGATGCCCATGACGAAGACGAGCTGGAGGTCCGGTACAGCGATGTGCGGCTCGGAGCGCAGGAAGGCGCCCGACTCGGCGATGCTGCTGGTCAGCAGGCCGGTGCGCTGGCGGCGCCATTCGCCCACCGCCCGCGCCAGCCGCACGCCGCCACGCATGGACAGGCCGAAGGTGGGCGTGGATGAATGGCAGCGCCAGGTCTGCACATAGTCGATGTGGTCCTGCAGGTTCTGGCCGACGCCGGGCAGGTCGCGCTCGACGGGGATGCCCATCTGCTGCAGATGGGTGCCGGGACCTATGCCTGACAGCATCAGCAGCTGCGGCGAGCCGAAGGCGCCGGCGCTGACAAGGACTTCGCGACGCGCCCTCGCGAGCTGGGTGGCGCCGCCGACGCGGTAGTCCACGCCCACCGCACGGCCATTGGCAAGACGCAGCTTCGTTGCCTTGGCGTGGGTGATGACCTTGAGGTTGGGCCGGTCCAGATGCGGCGTCAGATAGGCCTTGGCGGCGCTGCAGCGCTCGCCGTTGACCTGCGTCACCTGGTAGATGAAGGAGCCGAAGGGTTCGGCGCCGTTGTAGTCGCCGATATTGGGCAGACCCTGCAGGGCCGCCGCCGCGAGGAAGACCTGGTTGATGGGGCTGGCGCTGCGCGGCAGCGTCACGTTCAGCGGGCCGTCCCGGCCGTGCAGGGGGCAGTCGCCGAACTGCTCATTGCGCTCGCTGCGGCGGAAATAAGGCAGCACTTCGTTATAGCTCCAGCCGCTGTTGCCCAGGCTGGCCCAGCGGTCGTAGTCGCTGCGGTGGCCACGCACATAGAGCATGGCGTTGATGGAGCTGCTGCCGCCCAGGGTCTTGCCGCGCGGCTGGTAGCCGCGGCGGCCGTTGAGGCCGGGCTGGGGCACGGTCTCGTAGGCGTAGTTGTTGAGGCGCGTGGGCACCATGGCGACGACGCCGGCCGGCGCATGGATGAAGGCGCTACTGTCGGGCCCGCCGTTTTCCAGCAGGCAGACGGACACGCCGGAGTCCTCACTGAGGCGCGCGGCCAGCACGCAGCCGGCCGAGCCGGCACCCACGATGACGTAATCGAACTCCACCCGTCGGTCCTTTGCTTGTGTGACAGGGCGAAGGATGAAAGCCGGCGGGCAATACGTCCAACGCATAATTCGCCGGCATTCATTGCACGGAGTGCATATTGAATCTGCGCCAGCTCAGCCATCTGATCGCTCTGGCCGACGAGGGCCGCTTCGTCGCCGCGGCGGAGCGCGTGCACCTCAGCCAGGCCGCCTTCAGTCGCAGCATCCAGGCGCTGGAAGAGAATTGGGGCCTGCGCCTTTTCGAGCGCGGCCCACAGGGCGCGGTGCTGACGCCGGCCGGCCGCACGCTGGTGGAAAGGGCGCGCCGCCTGGTCTTCGATGCCGACTGCCTGGCGCGCGATGCGGCGCTGCTGCGCGGCGGCCTGCTCGGCGAGCTGGCCTTTGGCGCCGGCCCGGTGCCGGCCGCCGTGCTGGTGCCGCCTCTGCTGGCCGAGCTGAGGCGCGAGGCGCCGGGTGTCGTCGCCCGCGTGCGCTACGGCAATGTCGACAGCCTGCTGACCCAGCTGACCGACGAGGCCATCGAGTTCTTCATCGCCGACCCGCGCATGCTGAGCGACACCAGCCGTGTCGAGATGACGCCAGTCATGCGCATCCACGGCAGCGTCTACGCGCGCGCCGGCCACCCGCTGCTGCAGGCCAGCCGCGTGACGGCCGCCGACCTGAGCCACTACGGCCTGGGTCTGGTGTCGGTGTCACCGCAGCTGCAGGTCTATGTCGCCCAGGGCCTGGGCTTTGCGAGCCCGGCCGAGTTGCCCGTCGTCGTCGAATGCGACGACCTCGTCACGCTGGCGCGGCTGGCAGCCGACGGTGACCTGCTCGCCGCCCTGCCGCGCGGCCTGCCCATGATCGACAGCCTGGGCCTGCAGCCCGTCAAGGGGCTGAAGACACTCGGCGAGCTCTATGTGGACGCCCATGCCGTCTGGCTGCGCGGCCGCACGCTGGCGCCGGCGGCGGAGACGGCGCTGCGCCTGGTCAGGAAGATGGCGGGGTCGGGGGGGTGACTCCGCGCCAGCACTACGCTGCCCAGTTGGCGGATGCTGCGATGGCGCCGTGGGGCGGCGGCTCTTCGACGTGGGTTTCGTTTTCGTGGATGACGAGCATGTCAATGCGAGTCTTGAGGAGGGACGGACACGGGTCGGGCGAGCTGGTGCGGTGGCAGGCAGGCGCCGACGCTAGGGGAGGTGTCGCAGGAATAGACGAACGCAAAGCGCCGCAGCTTCCCCATGGCGGATTGGCAGAACGCGGCGTCCCACCTCGGCAACACGAGAGTCTGCGTGCTGCCTTCAGTGGGCAGCCGCCCGCGGACTCGCTCGACCCAGTCACGAATCCAGGCCTGCGACTCGTCATATGGCTGCAGACCTGCAGTCACGACGGAACCCATCACGAACGCTGTCCGGTAGTTGGTGCCAGACACATATCGGCTCGGCGCGTCGGGAGGCGCTTCAAATAGGGTTTCGTCGCAGCGATCAACCTGCAGTTCAACCCATACGCCGACCGGCGGCGCATCGGCTCTTGCCTGCACGCCAAACACGAGCAATGGCACAAAGAACAGAGTCCGCCAACTTGAGCGGGCGAGACAGGTGAAGCAAGAAGCCATGGACGTGGATGTTGCCTCGCTTCGCCCGGTGGCGGCGCGAACATGCAACCGTCCTTTTCAACTCGCCTCCTTCATCCTCTCCGCCAGCCAATCCACAAACACCCTCACCCGCGACGACAGCTGGCGGGCATGCGGGTAGAGCACATAGACGGGCATGGGCGCCGGCTGCCAGTCCGGGAAGACCTCGACCAGCTCGCCGCTGGCCAGTTCGCGTTCGAAGTTGTAGCGCGGCGCCTGGATGAAGCCCAGGCCCGCCAGGCAGCAGGCGCCATAGCCCGAGGCGCTGTTGACGCTGA
Source organism: uncultured Comamonadaceae bacterium (assembly GCA_966111775.1). Lineage (GTDB taxonomy): Bacteria > Pseudomonadota > Gammaproteobacteria > Burkholderiales > Burkholderiaceae_C > Pelomonas. Next base: position 31,109 of record CBHWBD010000019.1, read on the forward strand.
CCGGGCCGCGCAAGCTGATGCTGCGCGGCTGGCCGTCGACGATGAAGTCGAAGGGCAGGACCCGGCCGCTGTTGCCCACGTAGTTCACCGCCTGATGCTCGTTCGCAAACTCCTCCAGCGTGCGCGGCAGGCCGCGGCGCTGGATGTAGCCGCGGCTGGCGCAGGTCATCTGCCGCAATTGGGCAACGCGGCGGCCCACCATGGACGAGTCCTTGGGTTCGCCCGAGCGCAGCACGCAGTCCACGCCTTCGCGCACGAGGTCGACGAAACGGTCGCCCAGGCCAATCTCCAGCTCGACGTCGGGGTAGCGCTCATGGAAGTCGCCCAGGAAGGGCAGCACGAAGCGCTGGGCCTGGTTGCCCTGCATGTCCACGCGCAGCTTGCCGCGCGGCTTGAGCTGGCTGCTGCGGAACAGGTCCTCGGCCTCGCCCACGTCCTGCAGGATCTGCTGGCAGCGCAGGTAGTAGGCCTGGCCGTCCAGCGTCGGGCTGACATGGCGCGTCGTGCGGTTCAGCAGGCGCACGCCCAGCCGCGCCTCCAGCTGTTGCAGCGCCAGGCTGACGGAGGCGCGCGGCAGCTGCAGCGCGTCGGCCGCCTTGGTGAAGCTGCCCAGGTCGACGATGCGCACAAAGAGTTGCATGGCGTCCAGCCTGTCCATGACCCGCGCCCCAATTGTTTAGATGAACTGGATTGTGATGTCGATTCAATCATGTTTATCCGATTTAAGTCGATCAATACAGTGAACTCACCCACCCATCAGGAGTTCACCATGAGCCCGAACGCCAGCACCTCCGCCCCCGTCGCCATCGTCACCGGCGCCTCGCGCGGCATCGGCGCGGCCATCGCCCAGCGCCTGGCGGCCGAGGGCCATGCCGTCGTCGTCAACTACGCCGGCAGCGCTGGCGAAGCACAAAAGGTCGTCGACGCCATCACCGCCACCGGCGGCCGCGCCATCGCCGTGCAGGCCGACGTGGCCGACGCCGGCGCCGCCAGGCGCCTGTTCGACGCCGCCACCGAGGCCTTCGGCGGCGTGGACGTCCTGGTCAACAACGCCGGCGCCATGGCCAACGAACTGCCGCATCTGGCCGACACCAGCGACGAGACCTTCGACCGCCTCTTCGACATCAATGTGAAGGGCAGCTTCCTCGCCATGCGGGAAGCCGCCAGGCGCCTGCGTCAGGGAGGCCGCATCATCAATTTCTCGACCAGCGTCATCGGCCTGGGCCTGCCGGGCTACGCCGTCTACGCCGCCACCAAGAGTGCCATCGAGACCATGACGAACATCCTCGCCAAGGAGCTGCGCGGCAAGGCCATCACGGTCAACGCGGTGGCCCCCGGCCCGACGGCGACGAATCTGTTCCTGAACGGCAAGACGCCCGAGCAGGTCGAGCGCCTGGCCAAGATGGCGCCGCTGGAGCGCCTGGGTCAGCCCGAGGACATCGCGGCCATGGTCGGCGTGCTGGCCGGCCCGCAGGGCAGCTGGGTCAACGGCCAGACCCTCCGCGTCAACGGCGGCATCGTCTGACAGGCCTGCTCAGGCCGTCAGCAGGCGGCCGTTGAACAGGCTGTGCAGGGTGCGCAGCGTGAGCACGGACAGCACCGCGGTGAGGAAGGCCAGCAGCCCGCCCGCCAGCAGGTCCAGCGGCAGCGCGGGATGCACGGCGGCATACCTCAGCGCGGCCGTGGCGAGCGCGGCCAGCGGGAAGCTGATGGCCCACCAGGCCGGACCGAAGGCGATGCCGCGCCTGAAGACCTTGGGCGCCAGCACGAGGAAGAGGAAGAGGCCGAAATAGAACAGCAGCGCCGCGAAGCGGTCGACGCCGCCGCTCACGTTCACATAGGCCAGGAAGCCGACCTCGAAGGGCGCCACCAGGATCATCAGCGACGGCGTCATCGCGCCGGCCAGGGGCTCGTGGTGGATGAGGCGCGAGCCGATCATGGTGAACATGACCAGGGCAAGCACGGACCCGATGGCGGCCGCGAACAGCACCAGCTCGCCCGCCCAGGCCATCGGCATGTGGGCGCCGGTCACGGCGATGTCCAGCGTCGCCACGCCCGGAATCAGCCAGGCCGGCACGGCGTGCGCGGCCTCGCCCTTGCCGCGCAGCAGCCGGCCCACGACCACGAAGCTCAGCACCAGGGTGGCCACGCTGCCCGCCACCCAGACGGCGATGCCCAGGCCGGCGCTGTAGGCGCCGAGCACCACGGACAGCAGCAGCAGCGAGATCGAGATCGTGCCGAAGAAGTTGCCCGCGATCGGGTGGTTGAACTCGGCCTTGACCGCCCCGGGGTGGCGCATGAGCTTGGCGACATAGCCCGCCGCGAGCGCGATGAACACGGCGACGGCGAACAGCCCGATGGCGTCCGCCACCGCCGCGCTCGTCCCGTAGTGCGCCTGCGCGAGGCGCCAGGCCAGCGCGAGGCCCGCCAGGCCCATCACGGCGGCAAAGAGATTGACCGGCAGATGCCTCACAGAAGCGGTGGGCAGGGATTTGGCAGGGTCGCTCATGGTGTTGCTCCGATTGGCTGAACTTTCCTTCTCAGTCAGTTTCAGCCATAGTCGGCTTCACCGCCAGCCGCCCGGAACGACGTTTTCGGCCAATCTCGCCCCCTCGCCTGCCATGCGTGTCGCCCTGCTCGTCTGCCCCAATGTGCAAATGCTGGATGTCGCCGGCCCCACCGACGTGTTCGCCGAGGCGGGGCGCCAGCTGGGCGACCGTTCGGCCTACCGGCTGCAGCTGATCAGCACCGAGGGCCGCGAGGTGCGCAGCAGCAGCGGCCTGAGCCTGCTGGCCGACAGCACCATCGCCACGCACCGCGGCGCCATCGACACGCTGCTGGTGGCCGGCAGCCCGGACGTGGACGGCTTCGCCGGCGACGAGCGCGCCAGCGCCTGGCTGCGCCGGCAGGCGGGGCAGGTGCGCCGCATCGGTTCGGTCTGCAGCGGCGCCTTCCTGCTGGGCGCCGCCGGCCTGCTCGACGGCAAGCGCGTCGCGACGCACTGGAACTTCGCGGCGCGCCTGAGCGACCAGTACCCGCTGGCCCGCGTCGACGCCGACGCCATCTACGTCTGCGACGGCAAGCTCTACACCTCGGCCGGCGTCACGGCGGGCATGGACCTGGCGCTGGCCCTGGTGGAGCAGGACCACGGCCGCGAGCTGGCGCTGCGCGTCGCGCGCGAGATGGTCATGTTCCTCAAGCGCCCGGGCGGCCAGTCGCAGTACAGCGCCCACCTCGCGGCGCAGACGGCGGAGCGCTCGCTGATCCGCCAGGTGCAGGACCAGGTGCTCGCCCGGCTGGCCGGCGACCTCAGCGTGCCCGCGCTGGCCCGCGCGGCCGGCATGAGCGAGCGCAACTTCGCCCGCGTGTTCCGCGCCGAGGCCGGCATGACGCCGGCCGAGTTCGTCGAGCAGGCCCGCATCGACGCCGCGCGGCGGCGCATGGAGGAATCCGGCGCGCCGCTCAAGCGCATCGCCGACGAGGTGGGCTATGCCAACGTGGACAGCCTGCGGCGCGCCTTCCAGCGCCGCCTCGGCATCCCGCCTGTGGAGTACCGGCGCCGCTTTGGCTGAGTCCACCGCTCAGCGGCGCGGCTTTCGCTTCGCCGCTGCCGCCAGCTCCTGGGGGCTGACCACCCATGCCGGGTTGCCCACCACGCGCTCGACGACAAGGTCGATGAAGGCCCGCACCCGCGCCGGCTGGGCCACGCGGCTGCCGTAGTAGAGGTAGAGGCCGAGATGGGCGCAGACGTGTTGCGTCAGCAGCGGCACCAGCTGACCCGCGCGGATCAGCGGCGCCGCCGTCGCGCCGACAAGCTGGCCCACGCACTGCCCGGCGATGACGGCATTGGCCTCGAGCTCGACGTCGTTGGTCATGAAGACCGAGGCCACGTCGCGGCCGATGATCTCGTCACCGACCAGGAACTCCCAGGGCATGGGCTTGCCCGTGCTCGGGTGGCGGAAGCCGCTGCAACGGTGGCCGGCCAGCTCGTCGATGCTCTGCGGCGCACCGTGGCGGGCGATGTAGGCGGGCGCGGCGCAGACGATGAGCTGCAGCGGCATCAGGTGGCGGGCGATGACGCCGTCGCTCGGCGGCGAGCCGGCGCGAAAGCCCACGTCGACACGGTCGGCCACCCAGTCGCCGATGCGGTCGTCCAGCTGCACATCGGGCTCGACATCGGGGTGGCGGGCGCAGAACTCCTCCAGCACCGGCCACAGCACCGGCAGCATCAGCGAGCGCGTCGCCGTGATGCGCAGCGGTCCGGCAATGTCGTCGCGGCCCTGACGGGCGCCGTGCAGGGCGCGCTGCAGCGACTGCAGGCCCGGCGCCGCGGCGCTCAGGAAGCGCTCGCCTTCTTCCGTCAGGCTGAGGCTGCGCGTCGTGCGGTGGAAGAGGCGCACGCCGAGGAAGCTCTCCAGCTGCGTCAGCGCCTGGCTGGCCGCCTGCGGCGTGATGCCCTGGGCCACGGCGGCCTGGCGCAGGCTGCCCAGCTCGGCGGCCCGGGTGAAGACGGCGACGGCGCGCAGTTCGTTGAAAGCCATAGATCCTGATTCTCACGATTCTCTTGCGAATCAATGAAGCGATTCTGGGCTAGTTGCATCGCAATCGCGCACCTAGATTTCGCTCCGTCCCTTCAACAAACGGAGCCCACCATGACCACCACTCCCAACTTCAAGCGCGTCTGGATGATCACCGGCGCCTCGCGCGGCATCGGCGCCCGCATCGCCGCAGCGGCCCTCGCCCAGGGCGATGCCGTCGTCGCGACGGCACGCGACGCGGCCACCGTCGAGAAGCGCTTCGGCGCCCAACCCGGCCTGCTGGCCGTGGCCCTGGACGTCACCGACGAGGCCCAGGCAGCGCGCGCCGTACAGGCGGCCATCGCCCGCTTCGGCCGCATCGACGTCCTCGTCAACAACGCCGGCTACGGCCTGCTCGGTGCCGTCGAAGAAGCCAGCGCCGACGAGGTGCGCCGCCTCTACGAGACCAATGTCTTCGGCCTGCTGCACGTGACCCGCGCCGTGCTGCCGGCGATGCGCGAGCGCCGCAGCGGCCATGTCATCAACATCTCGTCGCTGGGCGGCGTGCGCTCGGCCGCCGGCTTCGGCGTCTACTGCTCGACCAAGTTCGCCGTCGAAGGCATCACCGAGGCCCTGCATGCCGAGCTGGCACCGCTGGGCATCCATGCCACCGTCGTCGAGCCGGGTTATTTCCGCACCGAGTTCCTGGAAGGCCAGTCCCTGGTCACTTCGCCGGCCCTCATCGCCGACTACGCCGCCAGCGCCGGCCGCGTGCGCGAGGCCGCAAAGCAGATCAGCCTCAACCAGCCCGGCGACCCCGAGCGCCTGGCGCAGGCCATGCTGACCCTGGTGGATGCGCCGAACCCGCCGCTGCGCCTGCCCATGGGCACGGACACGCTGCAGGCCATTGCCGACAAGCACGCCTTCGTCGAGGGCGAGACGGCCGCCTGGCGTGAGCTGGCGGCGTCGACGGACTTCCCCGCCTGAAGGACCTCAGCCGCGGCGCTTGCCGCTGTCGTGCACGACCTCGCCGTCGGACTTGGTGAAGGGCGGCAGCGGCCCGACCGGCAGCAGCTCCAGCACCGCCTCAGACGGCCGGCACAGGGCCGTGCCCAGGGGCGTGACGACGATGGGCCGGTTCAGCAGCACGGGATGCTGCTGGATCGCATCCAGCAGAGCGTCATCGCTCAAGGCCGCATCGGCCAGGCCCTGCTCGGCGAACACGCTCTCCTTCTCGCGTAGCAACGCGCGCAGCGGGACACCGGCAGCCGCCGCCAGCGCGCGGATCTCGTCGCGGCTGGGCAGGGCGGTCATGTACTCGACGATGCGCGGCTCCAGGCCGGCATGGCGGATCAGCGCCAGCACATTGCGCGAGGTGCCGCATAGGGGGTTATGGAAGATCGTGATGTCCGTCATGTCGCCGTCTCGAAAGGGGAGGAAATCATCGACCACGGGTCTCTAGGCGATTGAGCGCAATCCACGCGTCGATGCGCCTCTCCAGCACCGACAGCGGCAGCGAGCCCTCGCCCAGCACCTGGTCGTGGAAGTCCGCGAGGCTGAACTTCGCGCCCAGCTTCTGCTCGGCCCGGCGGCGCAATTCCTGGATCTTCAACGCGCCGATCTTGTAGCCCAGGGCCTGGCCGGGCCAGGCGAGGTAGCGGTCGATCTGGGCCACGGCCTGCTGCTCGCCGGCGCCCGTCACGTCCATCCAGTACTTCAGCGCCTGCTCGCGGCTCCAGCCCTTGGCGTGCAGGCCGGTGTCGACGACGAGGCGGGCGGCGCGGCTGATTTCCAGGCGCAGCTCGCCAGCGTAGGCCACCGGATCGGTGTACAGGCCCAGCTCATGACCCAGGGTCTCGGCATACAGGGCCCAGCCCTCGCCGTAGGCATTGATCCAGTTGCGGCGGCGGAACTCGGGCAGCGGCATCTCCATCTGCCGGCCGAGGTGGAAGTGATGGCCGGGTTGGCCCTCGTGCAGGAACAGGGCCGTCATGGTCGTGACGGTCTGCTCGGCGGGGTCGTTGATGACGGCCCAGAACACACCCGGCGCGCTGCCGTTGGCCTGGCCAGGGGTGTAGTGGTCGGACGCCGTCTGGCGCGTCAGCTCGGGCTCGGCGCGGATCTCCAGCGCCATGCGCGGGAGCTGGCCGAAGAGCTGGGGCAGCTGGGGCGCGACGCGAGCGTTGATCTCGCGGTAGCGGCCCAGGATCTCGGCCTCGCTCTTGAAGGGCCGGAAGCGCACGTCGCTGCGCGCCCAGGCCAGCAGGCCGCCGTTCTTCAGCGGGTCGCCGGAGAAGCCGAGCTGGGGCGCGATGCGCGTGATCTCGCCCTGGATGCGCACGACCTCCTTCAGGCCGAGGGCGTGGATCTGCTCCGGCGTCATGTCGGTCGTCGTCGACTCGCGTACCCACTGGCGGTACCAGGCCTGGCCCTGGGACAGGGTGGTCCAGCCGATGCCGGCACGCTGGCGGGCCGCGGGCAGGTAGTCGCTTTCGATGAAGGCCTGCAGGCGGCGCAGGGCGGGCAAGGTGCGCTCGGTCAGCTCGCGGCGATAGGCCTCGGTCAGGCGGGTGCGGTCCTCTGCCGAGATGTCGGCAGGCAGGGCGCGCACCGGAGCCGTGTAGGGGTTGTGGTCGGCGTCCAGCTCGGCCAGGTTCTTCAGCAGCGGCAACGCCGCTTCGACGACGGGGCGCGACTGGACGACGCCGCGCTTCATGCCTTCGCGCATATTGGCGATGGCCTGGTCGCACCAGGCCGGCAGGCCGGCGACGCGCTTCAGATAGGCGTCGAGCTGGGCCGCCGTCTTCAGCGGCTGGCCGCCCTGGCCGCTCGAATAAAAGGCCAGCTGGAAGGGCACGGCACCCATCTGGTGGAAGGGCAGCAGGTGGTCGGGGAAGCGCTCGAAGGCCAGTTGGTCGCGCAGCTGCTGTTCCAGCAGTTCGCGGTTCAGCCGATCGGCCTGCGGCAGGCTGCCCGCCGGCAGGGCGGCCAGCTCCTTCAGGAAGCCGCGCCAGGCCGCAAAGTGTCTGGCCCGCTCGGCGGGCACGAGAGACTGGCCGAGCTGGTCGTCGAAACGGTTGTCGCCGGCCTCGGTGGCATTCACCGGGTCGTAGCGGGCGCGGGCGTCGTAATAGCGCGTCGCGATGTCGGCCAGGCGCTCGGCGGGCGTGGCGGCCTGGCTGGGGGCGATGAAGGCGAGAGCCAGGATCAGGGCGAGCAGTCTCATCGTTATCCGTCCTCGATTGAAGGACGGCATTCTGTCGGCGTCAGCCACCCGACGCTGTCAGCAGCGACGGCAGCCTCACAATCTCGCCGGCTGACTTTTCTCCCCCGTTCGCAATGCGCCTCCTCTCCCTCTTCCTGCTGCTGACCACCGCTGTTTTCGCCCTGGCGGGCTGCAACAAGCGCCTGGCCGACGTGCCTGCCGCGCTGCCGGCCGCTTCGGCGGCGCAGGACACCAGCGCCGCCACCAGGCTGCGCGAGCAGGGCGACGGCCTGCTGACCCTGCACCGCCAGATCGTCGTGCTGATGGACGGCGAGGCCACCCTGCCACCGGCCCAGCGCCGCGAGGTCCAGGCCCTGGGCCAGCAGCTCTTTCACGAACTGCTGCAGCGCCAGCAGGCCCTGGCCGACGCGGCCCTGAAGCCCGAATCGCTGGACGCCACCGCGGCCCTGCTGACGCGCATCGAGAGCGAACCCAGCTGGTTCGACGCCGACCGCCTGGCCTTCAAGGAGGTGCTGGCCCAACTGGCCACCGGCCTGAAGAGCGCGCAGACGCTGGACGGCATCAAGCTCTCGCGCCGCGCCCAGGACGACCTGGACACCCTGGCCGAGGTGGAGAAGGCCTATGAGCAGGAGTTGAAGGAAGTCTTCGGCGGCTTTGCCAAACGCGGCATCGAGCTCAAGCGCGAGAAGTGGGCCGACTACATCGCCAAGCTCAAGGCCCTGCACACGCGCGAAGCGGTCATGAAGCAATACGGCGCCCAACTGCCGGCCGCGGCCGACCTGGCGCCGGAGCCGCCCGCTTCAGCCGCCTCGGGCGCCATGCGCGGCGTGGCCGCCAAGGAGCGCGAAGTCTTCGGCGACAAGCTGCCGCCCAAGACCGTGCTGCTGACCTTCGACGACGGCCCGCATGCGCGCTACACCGACGAGATCCTGGAGATCCTGAAGCGCTACAACGCGCCGGCCGTGTTCTTCGAGCTGGGCCAGAACCTCGGCAAGGTCGGCGCCGACGGCAAGATGCAGCCGGGCAACGGCAGCGCCGTGGCCAAGCGCGTCCTCGCGGCCGGCCACCAGATCGCCAACCACAGCTTCACGCATGGGCTGATGAGCAAGTTCGAGCTCGTCAAGGTCAAGGAAGAGGCTGCCAACACGGAGGCGCTGCTGGATGCGGCGGGTCGCAATGGCGACGCTCTGTTTCGCTTCCCCTACGGTGCCCGCAACGACGGCGCCCTGACCACCATCGAGGCGCTGAAGCTGCGCTCGATGATGTGGAACGTCGACTCCCTGGACTGGAGCGACCCCATCCCCAAGAGCATCGCCGCCCGCGTCATGGCCGAGCTGGACAAGCAGCAGCGCGGCATCGTGCTCTTCCACGACATCCACGCCCGCACCGTCCAGGCCCTGCCCCTGGTGCTGGACCAGCTCGCCGCCGAAGGCTGGCGCTTCGCCAGCTTCAGGGACGGCCAGTTCGTCGTCTCCACCGACAAGGCCGCCGCGCCCCCGCCGGTGGCCGCCGGCGAGCTCTACCGAGACAGCCATGCGCTGGTCATTGGGATCAACCAATACTCGGCCTGGCCCAAGCTCTCACACGCGGTGCGCGACGCCCAGGCCGTGCGCGAATCCCTGGTCACGCGCTTCGGCTTCAAGGCCGACAACGTCACGCTGCTGACCGACGCCGACGCCACCCGCGCCAACATCCTGAAGGCCCTCAACGAGCGCTTCGGCGACGCCAGGCGCGTCAAGCGCGACGACCGCGTCTTCGTCTTCTTCGCCGGCCACGGCAGCACGCGCAAGCTGCCCAGCGGCCGCGAGGTCGGCTATATCGTGCCGGTGGACGCGGGGCTGAACGACCTGCAGTCCGACGCCATCGCCATGCCCCAGCTGCAGGAGGTGGCCGAGGCCATCACGGCCAAGCACGCCCTCTTCGTCATCGACGCCTGCTACTCCGGCCTGGGCCTGACTCGGGGGGCCGCGGCGGGATCAGACAGCAACTTCGCCCGCACCAATGCCCGCCGCATCGGCCGCCAGATGATGACGGCCGGCGGCGCCGACCAGCAGGTGGCCGACGACGGCCCCGGCGGCCATTCGGTGTTCACGTGGACGCTGCTGCAAGCCCTGAGCGGCAAGGCCGACCTGAACGGCGACGGCCTCATCACCGCCACCGAGCTGGCCGCCTATGTCGCGCCCGCCGTGTCGGCCATTGCCCACCAGACGCCGGCCTTCGGCAGCCTGCCGGGCAGCGAGGGCGGCGAGTTCGTCTTCGAATTGCCGGCGGCCCAGGAACCCGCGCTCAGCGGCGCCGTGGCCCAGCTCGACGACAAGGCCAGCCAGTTCGCCGCCAAGCTCGACGAGGCTAGCAATGCCGGTCGCCAGGCGACGCCCGCGGCCGGTGGCGCGGCGAGTGCCGTGCCGGTGACCAACAAGGGCCTGGCCGGCAAGCACCCCGCCCACCCCGCGCCCACGGCCCGCGGCGACGCCGGCGCCCGTGGGACGGCGCCGCGC
>CBHWBD010000020.1:0-41102 GCA_966111775.1 uncultured Comamonadaceae bacterium
GCTTGATGCGCAGACCTGCCCAGCGCGACGGGCAGGTGTCGGACAAACCTAAACTGAAGCAGCCCGCCACACTCATGACCAATCGCCCTGCCGGCGCCCCCTCCTAGGTCAACCCGCGCAACTCCCGCAGCGCCACCGACAACATCGCCGCATCCGGTGCCGGCACCGCACGCAGCTCGCCCAGCAGCTGCTCGGCGCGCTCGATGGTGCGGCCGTTGCTGGCCTGCCAGGCTTCGACCAGGGCGGTCGGTGATTCGTGGTCGCCGCCACCGGCCAGCACCGCGCCGGTGATGGCGCGTTGCAGGCCCCAGAGGTCGTCGAGCATGGCGCCCTTGGCCAGCATCTGCCAATGCTGGTCGCCGGCCAAGGCGTTGATCTTGTCGCGCAGCCAGGGCATGCCGAGGCGGTTGGCGAGGTCGAAATAGATGGCCGCCACCAGCTCGGCCGGCCAGCGCGCGCTGCCGGCGATCTCGGCGATGTCCAGCGTGGCGTACAGCGTGCCGAAGGTGACCACGCGTTCGGCCAGTTCCCGCGGCACGCCGCCGGCCACATAGCTGGCCGTCGCAGCGTCGACGCGTGCACGCTCGTCGGCATCCAGCAACTGCGGCAGGCGCGCGGCGAGCCTGGCCACGTTGGCGGTGAAGTGCTCGATGGTGTGCGCCATGTCGTCCACCAGCCGGTTGGAGCGCAGGAACCACTTGGTGCCACGCTCGAGCTGGCGGCTGGTGTCGATCAGCATGCGCGACTGCAGCTCGTCGGCCACCTTGTTGTCCAGGGCTTCGATACCCTGCCACAGGCTCACCATGCCGAAGATCTCGCGGCTCAGCAGGTAGGCGCGCACGATCTCGAAGGCGCGGGCGCCGGTGGTTTCCAGCAGGCGGTGCACGAAGGTGCTGCCGACCCGATTGATCATGCTGTTGGTGACGTGGGTGGCGATGATCTCGCGCTTCAGCGGATGCCGCTGCATATAGCCGCTGAACTTGTCCTGCAGCAGGCTCGGGAAGTAGCGCACCAGGGCCGTCGACACCCAGGGGTCGTCCGGCAGGGTCGAGGCCAGCAACTCGTCGTAGAGCCAGATCTTGCTGTAGGCCAGCAACACGGCGCGCTCGGGGTTGGTCAGGCCCAGGCCCTTGCCGCGGCGGTCGGCGATCTCCTCGTTGGACGGCAGGTACTCGATGGCGCGGTCCAGGCGGTCGGCCTTCTCCAGGTAGTGCATGAAGCGCGCCTGCGCGTCCAGCAACTGCGGTGCCATATGGCTGGTGACGGACAGCACCTGGGTCTGGAAGATGTTGTCGCGCAGCACCAGGGCGGCGACGTCGTCGGTCATCTGCGGCAGCAGGGTGTTGCGCTGCTTGTCGGTCAGCTCGCCCTCACCGACGGCCAGGCCCAGCAGGATCTTGATGTTGACCTCGTGGTCCGACGTGTCGACACCGGCCGAGTTGTCGATGGCATCGGTGTTGATGCGCCCGCCGGCCAGCGCGTACTCGATGCGGCCGCGCTGGGTGCAGCCCAGGTTGCCGCCTTCGGCGAACACCTTGCAGCGCAGTTCGCCGCCGTTGACGCGCAATGCGTCGTTGGCCCGGTCGCCGACCTGGGCATGGGTCTCGGTGGCCGCTTTCACATAGGTCCCGATGCCGCCGTTGTAGATCAGGTCGACCGGGGCCTTCAGGATGGCGTTGACCAGTTCGGTCGGCGTCATCGCGTCGGCCGTGATGCCCAGCACGGCCTTCACCTCCGGCGTGATGGGGATGGACTTGGCCGTGCGCGGATAGATGCCGCCGCCGGCCGAGATCAGCGCGGCGTCGTAGTCGGCCCAGGACGAGCGCGGCAGCTTGAACATGCGCTCGCGCTCGACGAAGGACGCCTCGGCTTGCGGGTTCGGGTCCAGGAAGATGTGGCGGTGGTCGAAGGCCGCCAGCAGGCGGATGTGGCGCGACAGCAGCATGCCGTTGCCGAACACGTCGCCCGACATGTCGCCCACGCCCGCGACCGTGAAGTCGGTCGTCTGCGTGTCCACGCCCATCTCGCGGAAGTGGCGCTTGACGGACTCCCAGGCGCCGCGCGCCGTGATGCCCATGGCCTTGTGGTCATAGCCCACCGAACCACCGGACGCGAAGGCATCGCCCAGCCAGAAGCCGTACTCCTTGCTGATGCCGTTGGCGTAGTCCGAGAAGGTGGCCGTGCCCTTGTCGGCGGCGACGACGAGGTAGGGGTCGTCCGCGTCGTAGCGCCTGACCTGCGGCGGCGGCACGATCTTGTCACCGACGCGGTTGTCGGTGATGTCCAGCAGGCCACGCAGATAGTTCTGGTAGCAGGCCACGCCTTCCTTCATGAAGGCCTCGCGGTCGCTGGCCGGCGGCGCCTTCTTCAGCACGAAGCCGCCCTTGGAACCCACCGGCACGATGACGGTGTTCTTCACCATCTGCGCCTTCACCAGGCCGAGCACCTCGGTGCGGAAGTCCTCGGGCCGGTCGGACCAGCGCAGCCCGCCGCGGGCCACGCGACCGCCGCGCAGGTGCACGCCTTCGAAGCGCGGCGAGTAGACGAAGATCTCGAACATCGGCTTGGGCGCCGGCAGGCCGGGCACCTTGGACGAGTCGAACTTGAACGACAGGAAGCTGCGCCGCCGGCCCGCCGCATCGCGGGTCCAGAAGTTGGTTCGCGTCGTCGCCAGCATCAGCGCCAGGTACTGGCGCAGCACGCGGTCCTCCGACAGGTTGCTGACCTGCTCCAGGGCCGCGGTGATGGCCTTGACCTCCTCCTCGGCCCGGGCCTGGGCGTCGGCGCCGCCCGCCGGATCGAAGCGCAACTCGAAGAGACGCGCCAGCTGGGCCGCGAGGCCAGCGTGCGTCGCCAGCGTCGCCTCGATGAAGGACTGCGACAGCGCAAAGCCGATCTGCCGCATGTATTTGGCATAGGCGCGCAGCACGACGATCTGCTCCGCGGTCAGCCGCGCCGCCACGACGAGGCGGTTGAAGTCGTCGTCTTCCACGTCGCCGTCCAGCACGGCCGCGAAGGCGCTCTCGAAAACCTGGCTCAGCGCCGGCACCTCGACGTCGGCGTCGGCGCCGCTCATCAGCCCGAAGTCGTGGATCCAGATCGGTGCCGAGTCCTGCGGCGCGATGCGGTAGGGGTGCTCGTCCAGCACCTTCATGCCCATGTGCTCCAGCATCGGCAGGCTGGCCGACAGGGTCAGCGGCTCGCCCCGACGCAGCAGCTTGAAGCGCAGATGGCCCGGCGGCGCCTCCAGCGGCCGGTACAGGGTCATGCCCATGGGCTCGGCGTCGCTGAGCCGGGTCATCAGCTCGACATCGGGCACCGCGGCCCGGGCCTCGAACTCCTCGCGGTAAGAAGCCGGGAAGGCGCTGCCGAACTGGCGCAGCAGCTGGATGCCGCGGGCCTCGCCGGTCGCGTCGATCAGTGCCGCCTTCAGGTCGTCGTCCCAGCGCCGTGCGGCCGACACCAGGCGCGCCTCCAGCTCGCGCACGTCGAAGGCCGGGATGCGGCCCGGCTGGGTGCGAATCGTCATCTGGATACGCGCCAGCACCGATTCCGACAAGTGCACGTTGAACTCGGAGCCGCTGCCGTTGAAGGCCTGCAGCAAGAGGGTCTGCCACTTCTGGCGCAGCTCGGTCGTGTAGTGCTCGCGCGGCGCGTAGATCAGGCAGGAGATGAAGCGCTGGAAGGGGTCGCGCCGCATGAAGAGGCGAAAGCGTTGGCGCTCGCCCAGGTGCAGGATGCCCACCGAGGTCTGCAGCAACTCGTCGTTGCTGGTCTGGAACAGCTCGTCGCGCGGATAGGTCTCGAGGATGTTGATCAGGGCCTTGCCGGCATGGCCGCCCGGCGGCAGGCCGGCACGCGCCACCACCTCGGCCACCTTGCGGCGCAACAGCGGGATGTCCGCCGGGTTGGCGCTGTAGGCGGTGGAGGTGAAGAGGCCCAGGAAGCGTTCCTCGCCGCAGACCTGGCCCTGGGCGTCGAAACGCTTGACGGCCACGTAGTCGAGGTAGCCCGGCCGGTGCACGGTGGAGCGCGCAGTCGACTTGGTCACCACCAGCAGCTCGGGCCGGCGCACCTGCGCGCGCACGTCGGCCGGCAGCGCGGCGAAGGCGGCCACCGCATCCAGCGAGGCCACGTCGTGCAGGATGCCGAGGCTGGAATCCGGCACGACGGTCAGCTCATCCTGGCCATCGACGCTGGCCAGCCCGTGGCGGCGGTAGCCCAGGAAGGTGAAATGGTTGTCGCACAGCCAGCGCAGGAAGTCCTGGCCCTCGGCCAGCTCCTCGGCCGCCAGCGGTGGCGGCTGGTTTTGCAGCTCCTCGATGATGTCGAGCATGCGCTGGCGCATGGCGCGCCAGCCAGTCACGGCCGAGCGCACATCCTCCAGCACGCGGCCCACATCGGCCGCCAGCATGTCGAGCCGGGCCGGCTCGGGAATGCGGTCAACCTCGACATGGATCAGCGATTCATGCACGCCGTCGGCAGCCAGCCCCTGCAGCGTGCCGTCGGCATCGCGGTTCATGGCCATCAGCGGATGGATGATCAGGTGCAGGGTCAGCCCGTGGCGGTTGACCTCCATCGTCACCGAATCCACCAGGAAGGGCATGTCGTCGTTGACGATCTCGATGATGGTGTGGGTCGACTGCCAGCCGTGTTCCCCGATGGTGGGGTTGAACACCCGCACCCGCGCCCGGCCCAGCTCGCGCTTGCGCGCGAAGCTCCAGTGCGACACCGCGGCGCCGTACAGGTCGGCCACCTGGCGCTCGGCGAGTTCCTCCGGGTCGACCTGGTCGAAATAGCGCTGCACGAAATCTGCCAGCGCCTCGCGCTGCTCGGGCAGCGCCCGGGCCTGCACCAGCTTGACGACTTCGTCCATGCGCTCGGCCCGGGGGCCGCCAGGGGTTGTCTGCACCAGCATGCGCGTCTCCTGTCCCGGTCATCGGCAGCCATCCCGCGGCGGCGCCGTGCCAAGTGTTGATAGGCGGAGATTACGCCTGCCGGGGCGCGGGACCGCAAATCATCCCCTTGCGCCGCCAGCCGTTTGGAGCCGGTCTGCCCGGGCCCTACCCAGGGTTTGCAGGGCGTCCGCCCTGTGGACGACGGTGGCAGCATCGCGGCGACGCGCATGCCCCATCGATGCCTAACCCATTCCTTACCCACCCCACCCTCGCCTCCATCGGCGCCCTCGCCCTGCTGTTCGCGGCCTTGATCTACCTGCCGCCGCTGTTCGACACGCCCGAGGAAGCCGTCCGGCGCAGCCAGAAGGAATGCGGCTGGGCCATCCGGACCGGCAGCTCCGTCGAATCCAAATGCCGGCCATTTGCCACCAAGGCGCAGGCCTATCTGCCTGGCGCCCCACCCGGGCCTGCCGGCGACGCATGGATGCAACTGGCCGAATACCGACTCGTCCAGGGCGACGTCCCTGCCTCCAAGCAGGCCTGCCGCCAGCCCATGTCGAGCTATGGCCAGCTCGACGAGTCCGCGGCGCGGCTCTCCAACGCCCGCAACGCCAGGACGATCTGCGATGCCCTGTTCGCGGAGCACGGCTCATGAAAGCGATTGACCTGCCAAGGAGTGGCTGCATGCGGTCCCTGCTGTCATGGGGGTTCCCCTGGCTGCTGTGCGCTCTGGCCGCCGGCAGCGCCTGGGCGGCCGAGGCACCGGTCCAGGTGGAAGGCTTCGACGAGGTGCTGTCCCACCTGGTCGGCCCGAGGCCGGTGGTGCACCTGCCCTGGCAGGACCTGACGACGCAATCGGGCGGCGGCGGCTGGTTCGTCCGCTTCAGCGTGGACGAGCAGGGGCGCGTCGCCAAGGTGGCGATGCGGCAAGGCAGCAAGCACCTGCGCCAGCAGGCCTTGCAGGCGGCCCGCGCACATGTCTTCACGCCCTTCGAGCGCGACGGCAGGGCCGTGGCCGTCGAGTTCGACTTCCTGGTGCTGTCGGAGGTGGCGGACTACGTCGGCCCCGCAGACCGTGGCTTCACGATGCCTGCGAAGCCGCGGGACATCCGCATCGCAATGCAGCGCACGGGCTGCTTTGGCAGCTGCCCCAGCTATTGGGTCGAAGTGCGCGGCGATGGGCAGGTGACCTATCGCGGCTTCGCGGATGTGCTGGTGGAAGGCGAACACCGCTGGCGGGTCTCGCCTGCGGCGGTGGCTGGCCTCGTCGAGCGCTTTCGGCAAGCCGATTACCTCAAGCTCAAGGGCCACTACGCCATCGATGTCTCCGACCTGCCCAGCATCACCACCCGGCTGAGCCTGGGACGGCAGCAGAAGTTTGTCTACGACTATGGCGGCGCCATGGGCCGCGAGATGGCCGCCCAGGGCCAACTGAGCGGGCCGGGCCCCGCCATGCCCGAAGCGGTCGACGAGCTGGAGAGCGCCATCGATGCCGTCGCCGGCACGGCCTCCTGGGTGCACGGCGATGACAACACCATGGCCCAGCTGCGCCGGGCACACTGGAACTTCCGCAGCGCTGCCGCCGGACGCGGGCTGAGCGGGTTGCTGAGCGAATGTCGGCTGGCCCTGGCCAACGAATTCATTCGCGCAGGGGCGCCGGTGAATGCGTACGGCAACGGCATGTTCAAGAACCCGCCCGTGACCGAAGCCGTCCACTGTGGCGACGTTGGCATGGTGCGCCAGCTGGTGGCCAAGGGGGCGCTGGCCCGCGGCAAGGACGCGGCGAAATTCATGGCCGAAGCGGCGCGTCATGCTTATCCGGACTTCATCGAGATCGGCCTCAAGCACACGCCCAAGGTGGAACGATCGCCGCTGCTGTTCAGCGTGGCCGAGGCGAATGTGCCGGATGAACAGGCGACCGGCGGCGCCCGATTCGACCCTGGCCGCGTGGTCGCGCTGCTGTTGGCGGCGGGCGCCGACATCAATACGCGCGACGACGAAGGCAACACGGCGCTGCACCAGGCCCAAAGCGGCGCGGTGGCGCAAGCCCTCATCGTGGGTGGCGCTGACCTCAATGCACGCAACAAGGAAGGCGCAACACCGCTCTTCCAGAGATTTTTTGACGAGCCCAAACAGGCTCTCATCGCGGCCGGCGCCGATCTCACCGCCCGCGACAAGGACGGTGACACGGCCCTCTTTTATCAACGCTCCGGCGCTATCACCCGCCTGCTGATCCAGGCCGGCATGGATGTCAACGCGAGGAACCACCGCGGCGCCACGCCGCTCGAGACGACGGCCGAGGAGGAGCCCGCCCTGCTGCTGCTGGCGGCCGGTGCCACCCTGCCCACCGACCCCGTTCGCCTGGCGGCCTTGACCGCCAAGGCGAAGGAAAGGGAGTGGGCCGAACTGCTGCAGCGCCTGGCGGCGGCCCAGCCCGGATCGCCCTAGGCGGGGCGGCGTCGCCTCAGCACGGCCAGCAAGCCCAGGCCGGCGGCGAGCAAAGCCGCCTGCCCCGGCTCCGGCACGGCGGCCGCCGCCACCTCGGCCTGCCAATAGCTGGGCAGGTGAAGATAGGGGTTGCCGCTGGCCAGCGTGCCGTCGGTGACGTAGATGGCGCCCAGGCCGTATTGCCGGGCCAGGCCCATCACCTCCTGCATCTGGGCCACCGTCGCCACGCCGTGCACGATGGCGCCGGTCGACGCCGCGTTCGTCAGCCCGCTGAGGAAGGAGCCGCCGACGAAATCGCCGTACGCCCCCTCGAAGCTCATCAGCGTGTTGGCCAGCGGCACATAGCCCGGTGCCGGCGGCACGCCCGGATTGCCGACGATGCTCCAGCCCGGATGCGTGGATCGCAGCGAGCTGCTGACCGTCTGATAGAAGGGCAAGGCCCCGGCCTGCGTGTTCATCTCGTCGAGGAAGACGCCGTCGACGTGGTACCAGCTGGCGTACTTCTGCGCGTCGGCCAGCACCTCGGTCGTCGAGCGCGTGGGCGGCACTTCCGGCGTGCAGTGGTTGACGCCATAGCAGGTGTAGACATAGCCGATCACCTTGCCGCCGGCGGCGCGGAACTCGTCGACCGAGGCCACGTAGTCGCTGTTGGACGCCAGGCCCGGCCCGTTGCCCGGGTTCATGATGGCCATCACGTCGGCGCCCTGGCTGGCCGCCCAGCTCAGCTGGTGCCACTCGTTCTGCGAAGGCATCCAGGACGGATAGAAATAGGCCGGCACGATGATCTCGATGGCCGACGCGAAGGGCGCGGCCGTGGCGAGGGCCAGCGCGGCGATGAGGGTCTTCAGTGGCTTCATGCTCGGCCTCCTCAGCAGCTGCCGCCGGACTTCAGGCTCTTCAGGCACCAGCGCTCCGAGCCGCTGAGCGTCTCGTTGCCCCAGTAGGTCGGCGTGTAGTTCCAGATCGGTCCGCCCCAGGGCAGGCTGGGGTTGTAAGTCATGCTGGTCGCGTAGACATAGTTGGCCGCGCTGCCCTTCAGCGTCGCCTGCATCTGGGCCTGGGTGGCCGAATGGACCAGCAGCCAGGTCTTCACACCCAGCGACGCGGCATAGCTCTGCACGCCGCCGTTGAGCCAGCTCGCCGCGTTCAGGTAATCGGCATAGGCCGCTTCGTAGATGACGACATGCTCGCCATAGCTGGCGGCGCCGACGAAGCAGCTGCTGGCGCCCGGCCAGCCGGCGTTCCACACCACGGTGCCGCCCGTGCCGGCGGAGGACATCTTGGCGCGGATGGCGCTCCACTTGGGGGGCGTGCCGTTGCACTTCTGCGTGTCGGTCAGGGCCGCGTCGTCGAAGGCCGCCTCGTCGAAGAAATAGCCGTCCACACCGCCCAGCGTCGACTTGTAGGCCGTCAGATTGGCGTCAATGGCGTTGTAGCGGGCCAGCTCGTCGGCCGTGTTGTGGTCATAGCCGGTCGCGACATAGCCGAGCACCTTGCCGCCCTGGGCGCGAATGCTGGCGATCACGCCCTTCCAGTTCGTCACCTGGCTGCCGGTCAGGCCGGTGGCGCCGCTGTTGGGGTTGATGACGACATAGGCGCCACTGGGGATCTGGCCGCCATAGGTGCTGGGCGTCTCGCCCCAGTAGGCCACCATGCCGAAGCCGGTCGGTGCGGCGGTGGCCAGCGTGGCGCCGAGGCTGAGCAGGCTCGCGGCAGCGAGCTTCAATCGGAAGTCGGACATTCGTTTCTCCTTGATGGTTCAACAGGGGTCGGGATTCAGCGCACGGTCAGCGTGGTGCCGGCGCGGAAGGCGCCGAGGGCCGCATCCCAGGCCTGGGACTTGGCCGCGTTGTCCGCATTGGCGGGGCGCACGCTGTAGCGCGCGTCGGTGCTCAGCGAAGAGGCGCCGTCGGGCAGGGCCAGTAGCACGTCGTAGACACCCGTCGGCGTGGCCGCAGGCACGGTGAAGCCGGCCGACGCGGTGCTGGTGCTGTTGGGCAACCAGCCCCGCGGGTCGACGGCCGGCAGCGGGATGCGCACCACGGCGCCGCTGGTCTTGTGCTTGAGCAGCAGCTGCACCGCACGCGGATTGAACGCGCGTGCCCAACCGCTGTTCTTCACGGTGAGCAGCAGGTCACCCGCCTGCCCTGCCGTCACCGCCGAGCTGTGGCGCAGCGTGGCGAGCTCGAAGCGATAGCCCATGCTGCGCTTGACCTCGGCCATGCAGCCCTGGGCCTCCCACTGGGTGTGGAAGAGGTCGCGGTAGTAGTCGTTGTTCAGATAGGTCAGGTTGAACTGCCTGCCCTCGGCCAGGATGTCCGTGCAGCTGGTGCGCGGCACCGCGCCGGCCTCGTCGGCCGGGTTGCAGGTTTCAGCCCCGAAGGGCGCCACCCGCGACAGCGAGGCGGTGTAGTTGCGCTCGGTCTGGCGCGTCGCGGCGTCCTCGCTGTAGGTGCCGACGTCGGTGGCCGAGGCCAGGAAGCAGTCGTTGTGCACGCCGATGCGCGAGGCCGCAGAGCCGTCGCGCCAGCTCGGCACGGTGGCCGCCCACTGCATCAGATAGGGCGGGTAGCGCAGCTGCAGGAAGCGCTCGTTCGGCAGCGCATTCAGCAGCGCGTCGCGGATCTGCGTGCGGGGACTGACGGCGGTGAGGTTGTTGGACGAGGTGTGCCATTCGCCCCAGGCGCCGATGAAGCCAGCCTGCAGATAGGCGATGACGTCGGCATTGGCCGCCAGCACCGGCTTGAGCTGGTCGATGTGGCCGAGCACGCGGGCCAGGGGTGCGTCCGTGACGTTCTGGTACTCGGTCTCGTTGGCCGGGTAGTTGTAGAGGAAGCGCGGCACGACTTTCAAGCCGGCGCGGCGCGCCATCGCGAAGCGATCCGTCAGCTGCGTGAGCAGGCTGGCCGGCAGCGTGGTGTTGGCATAGGCGTCCAGGCGCACGGCGGCATAGACGACGCGATAGCCGGCCGCGAACTGTGAATCGGCATCGGCCTGCGTCCACAGCAGCAGGTTGTCGGCCGCCCAGGTGTACATGCCGCGCTCGGGGTTGGCGATCTCGGCGGTGCTGACGGTGAAGCTGGTTTCGACGGGCGCGGGGGCGGGTGTGGGCGCCGGTGTCGGCGCAGGCGTGGGTGCCGGTGTCGGCGCAGGAGTCGGGGCCGGCGTCGGTGCGGGTGTCGGTGCCGGCGTGGGCGCCGGCGCGTTGAGGCGCCAGGCCTGGTTGGCATTGCCGGTCGCGCAGCTGGCGACCGAGAAGGCCACCTGGCCCACCTGGGTCGGCGCGGTCAGGCAGACATTGCTCGAGGCCAGCTTGAGCTGGAAGGTCGAGCCGTCTGCCAGCGCCGCCGACTGGAAGCGTTGGCGGGTCTGCGTGGGCGCGCAGGTGGCGAGCTCCACGAATGCACCGGAGCCAGTGCCGGTCGCGGAGACGCACAGATTGGCCTGCACGTTCTTGATCGTGAAGATGCTGCTGCCGGTGCTGACCGGCGCCAGGGTGAAGTCCTGCTGCGTGCTGCCATTGCAGCTCGCCAGGCGGATGTCCCAGCTGTCGACCTTGGCTTCCAGGCAGGCGCCCAGCGGGTTGGACACCAGCGGTGCCGCGGTCGCGGGCATGGCGGCCAGCAGCACGGCGCCGAGACCGGCGAGCTTCGCCACGCTGCGGGAGCGCGGCAGGGGGCAGGGACGCATGGAGGGCATCGGGTTCTCCTCGAAAGTTCGGGCGTCAGGCCCGAGGGTGTGGAGTGCGCTGGAGCTGAGAACCAGGCCGCGTCGGCGCGAACGCGGCCGGGGCACCGGCGCGACCGGTGCCAAAGGCGATGAGAAGCAGAGGAAGGCGTGCCGGGCGGCTACTCGATGCGAGCCTCGCCCCAGGTCACGACAAGGGGGCCAGCGGTGTCGGCCCCGTGCTGGCGCGCGATCAGCTCGATCAGCTTCACGCCGCGCAGGTCGGCGCTGAGTTCACGCGCCGGTTGGTTGAACTTCAGGGGCGCGGTCGCCGCGAGCCGGCGGCCATCGCCCCAGACCTCGAAGCTGACCGCAGCGGTCTTGCCGCGCGTCGAATCGTCGACACCGACTCGTGCCATGAAGCGCTGCGAGCCGGGCGCCAGCTGCACCTGCAGGCGCGAGTCGGCCAGCACGCCGATGCCTTGGCGGAAGACCTGGCGCTGCACGCTCAAGGTCTGGTCATGGGGCGTCGAGTCGGCGCGCGGCCCACCCCAGCCGGCATAGGCCGGGCGGGTGCCGCCGTTGTCGGTCGTGGCCCAGGAGGCCAGCGAGCGGTAGCCGATGGGGTCCTGCTCCAGCGCGCGGATGCCGTCGCGCGCCACGTAGACGCTGCCGGGTCGCTCCGACACGAAGTAGCCGCGCGGCAGCATGTGCTTGCCGGTGGCCGTGAACAGCAGGGCCTCGCGGGCTTGAAGCTCGAACTCGCGCTGGCCGGTGAAGTCGCCCGCATCGGCACGCAACCAGGCGTCGCGCAACGCGATGGGCGAGGTGGCATCCATCTTCAGGTGCTCGGCCGTCAAGGTGAACTTGGCGGGCGCGCTGGTGCGGTTGAACAGCAGCACGGCCTTGCGTCCATCGGACAGGCTCTTGACGAGGATCTGGCGGTCGCTGTCCGCATAGGCGATGACGCCCTGGTGGCCGGCGGGGTCCTGGTTGATGGCGACGACTTCAGGCGCCTTCAGCACATCGATGAGGGCCGGCGAGACCTTGGACAGGTCGGTGCCTATCATCAGCGGCGCGGCTGCGATGGCCCACAGCCCCAGATGCGTGCGCGCTTCCAGCAGGTGGTTGCCGTCGAACTCGCCGTTGCCGATCTCCAGCATGTCGGGGTCGTTCCAGCGGCCCGGGCCGGCGTAGAACTCGCGCGTGGCCACGCTGTCGAAGTTGTGGACCATCTGCGAGAAGGTGTTCGCAATGTCGCGGCTGGTGCGCCACATCGTGCCGGCGTCCTGCCCCCAGCTGCGGACGTTGACCGTGCCCCACAGGCAGACCGACAGCACATAGTCGCCGGCCGGCCGGGTCTTGTGCAGGGCCTGCTTCAGGCCGACATAGAGCTTGCGGGTGCCGTCGACGTCGGACTGGTTGACATTGCCTTCGACGATGGTGGGTTTGTATTCGCGGTACTGGCCCGAGGCCACATGCGGCCGGTCGCGGCCATAGGACGACAGGCCGCAGCCGTCCACCTTCAGGTAGTCGAAGTTCCAGTCGCCAAAGAAGAGCTTCACATCCTGCTCGACGAAGCCCATCAGCCCCACCTCGCGCTCGGCGGGCGTGCCCTCGGGCAGGTTGGGGCTGTCGGCGTCATAGGCCTGCGAGCAGGCATTGCGGCCGATGTCGGTATAGAGCCCGGCCTTCAGGCCCATGGCGTGGATCTTGTCCGTGAAGGGACGCAGCGATGAGTCCTTGCCCGTGGCCGCGCTGGGGAAGAGGCCGGTGCGCACCTGCAACCGGCCGTCCGTCGTGCGGCGCTTCAACCACCAGCCGTCGTCGACATTGATGCTGCGATAGCCCGCCTTGGCCAAGCCCGAGTCGACGATGACCTGGGCCGAGTCCAGCACCTTCTGCTCGGTGATGTCGACGCGGAAGGCGTTCCAGCTCGACCAGCCCATGGGCGGCGTGGGCGCCGAACCGACGGGCTGGTGCTGCCAGCGGCCCGTGGCTTCCAGCGATGGCTGGGCCTGGGCGGAGAACGCGACGAGCAGCGAAAGGGCAAGCAGTTTCATGCGGCGGGCAGCAGGCTGCCGAAGGCGGTCGGCACGTGGAAGTCGGGCGTGGCGGTCTGGGTCGGACTCCACGCGGAATAGACACGGCCAGCGCCCTGCCCTTCGACGCGGAACAGGTTGAGGCGCCAGCCCTCTTCAGCCCCACGCATGGGCACGGCCAGCTCGGCCGTCCAGACCTTGTGCTCGGCATCGATGCTGGCCCTGGCACGGCTCTCGCCGACGATGCGCTTCTTGCCCGAGGCCTCGACGGCGATCTCCAGCAGCAGCCCATTGGGCGACACCTCGACCTCGCGATAGCTCTTCAGCCCCGCGCGCTCCGGCGCCTGCAGGAAGACCTCGACGACATCGCGTTCCCACAGCGGCCAGATGTCGGTGGCCGAAGCCGCACGATCGAAGGTGCTCAGCGCCTCGTACTTGCAGATGAAGCGCAGATGGAGCCGGTCCGTGGCGCGCAGCATCTGCACGCGGGTGGACTGTGCGCCGGCCAGCGTCTTGCCCTGCCAGTCGTGGCGGAAGAAGGTCGCGGGTGCATCGGCCCATTGCGAGGCCAGCGGGAAACCATCGGCGCCAAGCTGTGTGAGCTTGCCGGCGAAGGCGACGGGCAGCGCATCTCCACCCACGGGGCGGGCTTCGATCAACAGGCTGTGCGCGAAGCGCAGCGGCAGCGTCGGCTTGTCGGCGCTGACCGTGCCCAGGGACTGGCCGCTCAGCACATCGCGCAAGGTCCAGCGCCCCGCGCCCAAACCGCGCAAGGTGACCGGGCCGTCCCAGCGCTCGGCATAGAAGGCGTAGTGCAGCGCCCCGCCCTGCTCGACGACATGGGTCTCGGGCTTGTCCAAGCCGAGGTCATAGAGCTCGCCGCGATAGCGCCCTTCGGCCAGGCGCTGCTTGTTGTACAGGTCCACCCACTGGCGCCAATGCTGCTCGCGCTCGGGCGTCAGCAAAAAACTGTCCTTGGGCTTGGGGTCGACCGGCCAGGTGAACTTGGTGGCCACGACGGCGCCGATGCCGACGCTGGAGGCGAAGTCCTGCCCGCCGGTGCTCAGCTCCACGTGGTCGCCCGCGTACGCCGCCCAGGGGCCCATCAGCGCCTTCAGCGTCTTGCCCTTGTGGCGCACCTGCCAGCTGGACGTCGGGTCCGAGGCCGGCGCCTGGTCCATGAAGGGCATGTTGTGGAAGGCATAGCCGGTGCCGCAGGGGCAGACCTCGACGACCGCCTCCGGGTTGGCCGCGTGGGCCGAGTCGTGCAGCACGCGGTAGTAGTCGGCCAGGTGCTCGACCGCGTCTTCCGGCTTGGCGTGCTTGTGCGCCGGGTTGAAGCAGGGCGCCACGCCGTTGAGATGCTGGCCATCGACCTTGAGGCCGTCGAAGCCCCAGTCGCCGATGATCTTCTTCACCGTGGCTGCCAGGCGGGCCTGGGTCTTTTCGTAGGCCGGGCAGAGGTAGAAGCTGTTCCACCAGGTCACGTTCTGCACCGCGCCGTCCTTGTCCAGCAGCAGCAGGTCGGTGTGTTCGTGCAGCTCGTCGCTGCCGGGCGCGACGGCCAGCGGAGCGATCCACAGCCGCGCCTTCATGCCGCGGGCGTGGATGTCGGCGACCAAGGCCTTCATGTCCTCTTCGCCGCGCGGGAACTTGGCGCGGTCGGGCGTCCAGTCGCCGGTCTTGACCTGCCAGCCGTCGTCCAGCACCGCCCACTTGAAGCCCAGCTCCTGCACCTTGGGCAGGGTGGCGCGCACATAGTCGAGCGAAAAGTCGCGCTCATAGCCCCAGGCGCACCACTGCGCCTCGTAGGCGCTCTGCGGCGGCTGCGGCGCGGCCAGGCCCTGCGCAGCCATCAGGCGGCGGTAGCGGTCCAGCGGCACGAAGAAGTCGCCGCGGTGGACGGCGATGAAACTGGGCGGCGTGGCCAGGGTCTGGCCGGGGGCCAGGCTCTGCGGCGTATCACCTCGAAGAGAAATGTCGACCTGGTCGCCCCTGGCCTTCACGGGCAGCGCGACGAGCTGCGGTTGAAGGGCCAGATGCCCGACGGCCAGGCCGACATCCCGCCGCCAGACATCGACGACGGGCGTGCCGCCGCCGTAGTCCGACGCATTCATGCCCATGAAGTTGCGCTGCTCGAAGCCGCGTTTGACGGGCTGCACCCAGTCGCGCCGGTCGGCATGGCTGGCGCCGGAGTAGGCCCAATAGCCGTTCGCGCCGCCCGCATGGCGCGGTGCGGCGGCCAGGCGGTGGGCGGCATTGATCCAGGCGTCGATGGCGAGGGGCTTGTCGCCGGTGTTGACGTAGGCGACGTCCAGCAGCGCGACGCCGGGGTGCTCGTCCAGCAGCGTGACGGTCACGCGCTTCTCGATGCCTTCGAGCGAACGACCGACCAGGCGCAGCGCCTGCCCGGTGCCGAATGGCGTGGCAGTCTTGCCGGGCTCTGCACCTTGCAGCGCGAAGCGGGTCAAGGGCTTGCCGTTGACGACGACATGCTCGCTGGCGTCGAAGCCGGTCAGCTCGACCGGCTGCCTGCCCCACAGGCTGACGATGCGGCAGCGCATCTGCTCGTCGAACTGCAGCGACACCGCAGCGTCCTGCACGCGCACATGGCCACGACCCTGGGCGTGCGCGAGCGGCAGCCGGGCCGCCAGCGGCGCCGCGCCCAGCCACTGGAGAAACGCCCGCCGTGCCGTCATGGCTTGCCGCCCCAGGCCGTGGGGAAGCTGCGCTCGGCGTTCAGGTGATAGAGCTTGTCCACCACCTCGCGCGGCAGGGCCAGGCCCTTCACCGGCTTGTCGAGGTCGGCCACCTTGAAGCTGTCGGCGGTGTTGAAGTAGCGCCAGTGCATGCGCCACACGCCCTCGGCCTCCTTGCCCAGCGCGGCGCCGTCCTGGTCCGGCGTCTGCGACATGTCGCTGCCGTACATGACGCGGTCCTGGTATTTGATGAAGAAGCGGCGCACGCGCTCGCGGTCCTTCTGGCTCTGGTATTGCAGCTGGCCGATACGCGCGGCGACGTCGACTTTCGCCTGCGGGAACTTGTCGAGGAAGGCCGCCAGCTCGTCTACGTTGCGCTCGAGGGAGGCCAGGTGCACGCCGATGAAGCGCAGGCCGGGGTGGGCCGCCACCATGCGGTCGCGTGCGGCCATCTGGGCTTCCCAACTCGGCATCTCGGGGTGCAGGGCCATGTGGTACTGCGGGTGGGCCTTGAAGTATTCGCGGTCATTGTTGACCGTCATCTGGTCCAGCGGCAGCCAGCAGTTGTGCGGCTCGCCCTGGTGGCCGAGCAGCGGGATGCCCTGCTTCGCGAAGTCGTCGAACAGCGGGGCGAAGCGGGCGTCGTCGATCATGACGAGCCGGTCGTCCTTGCCGCGCAGGCTCATGCCGATGTTCTTCCACACCTTCACGCCCACGGCACCGGCCTGCATGGACGCAGCGATGCGCTGGCGAGTGGCGGGCAGCCACTCGGGCTTGTCGGACCCATCCACCGAGAAGCTCGCGGCCCAGGCCACGTCCTGCGGGAACTGGCGCTTCAGCTCGATGGCCACGCGCTGCTGGTCATCGAGCGGCGGGAAGTCGGGGTAGTCGACATTGATCGTCAAAACCTTGAACTTCTGGCGCCGTGCGGCCTCCATGAAGGCCGGCGACGGGTTGTGCAGATGCAGGTGCACGTCAATCTTCGCGACACGGCCGTAGTCGGCCATCGTGTAGCTCGGCTCGGCGGCCATCGCGGGCAAAAAAGCCGCCCCGGCAAGCAGGGCGGCAATACGGAGGAGAACTTTCATCAGAACTTGATGCTGGCACCGAGGGTGAAGGCTCGGCCATAACGGTAATAGCCTTGCGGCAGCTTCACGCTGTCGTTGCCCAGCGTGTACTCCTGCGTCGCATCGGTCAGGTTGTTGCCTTCGATGCTGATACGCAGCCACTTGTTGACCTCATAAGCGATCTGGGCCGTCGCCCAGGTCACCGCCTTGGCGCGTTCGTTGAAGCCGGCACCCAGCACATTGGTGGCGGTGACGAAGGCGTCGGTGTGGTCGGCCGTGGCGCTCATGCTCCAGGGACCCTTCTCGTACAGCACGCCCACCGAAGACGTGGCCGGCGCGATGCCTTCCAGCGCGCGCTCCTCGCCCCCCACCCAGCTGCGCGACTTGTTGCGGGTGTACTGCGCACGCACGCCGAAGCCGTTGTCGAACAGATGCTGCAGGCCGATCTCGAAGCCACGCGCCGTGGCCTTGTCGCCATTGATGGGGCGGCTGATGTTGAACAGGCGGCCGCCCGGTGCGCCGATGTTCTGGCCGGTCAGGTACTCGCTGGTGATCTGGTTCTTGATGTTCTTCTGGTAGACGGCAAAGTTCAGCGCCGAGTCCTTGGCGTAGTACCACTCCAGCGACACATCAGCCTGGCGGGCGCTGTAGGGCTTGAGGTCGGCGTTGCCGCCGAAGACCTGCGTGAAGTCGCCCCAGGAGATGCTCTGCGTCGTGCTCGTCGGTGCCAGCTTGTCCACCGACGGACGGGCCATGGTCTTGGCCGCACCCAGGCGCAGTTGCAGCTCGTTGGTGATCAGCCAGGTGAAGTTGACTGACGGCAAGGCGAAGTTGTAGGTCGACTCCTGCTGAATCACCGAAGGCGCCGCGTAGACGGCCGTGTAGTTGAAGGCGCCGTTCTCGATGATGTCGGTGATCTTGGCGTCCCAGGCCTGCGACGTCGTCTTGGTCTTCACGAAGCGCACACCGGCGTCCGCGTTCCAGCCGTCGCCCGACAGGTCAGCCTGCACGAAGGCGGTCGTCGTCTTCTCGGTCACGCGGTAGCTTTCCAGCGGAT
Organism: uncultured Comamonadaceae bacterium; assembly: GCA_966111775.1. GTDB lineage: Bacteria > Pseudomonadota > Gammaproteobacteria > Burkholderiales > Burkholderiaceae_C > Pelomonas. The sequence continues at coordinate 17,878 of CBHWBD010000020.1, forward strand.
TCCACGCAGGCGCGGCCTTGCTGAAGTCGTAGACGCCCCCGCCCGGGCGCGGCTTGCCGTCGTAGGCCTTGAGCGCCTGCACATAGTTGTTGATGTCGAAGCCCAGGAAGCTGCGCGGGAAGTTGCCGCTGACGCCGTCCATGAAACCCGACGGGCTCAGCGTCTGGTTGATGACGTTGCCGCCCAACGCGCCGACATTGATGGCATTGGCACCCGAGTATTGGCCATCGCCCGCATTGAAGGCGTTGTTGATGAGGTCGCGCGACTTCTTGCGGTTGGTCTGGCTGAGGCCGAACTTCAGCTGGTCGATATAGAAGCGGTCCAGCTTCCATTCGAGGTTGCCGGTGGCGCCGTTGATCTTGTCGTCGATGTTGTCGCCGGCCAGGCTGAAGTAGTGGGTCTTGAAGTCCTTGGCCGTGAACAGGCCCTGGGCCAAACCGGTCTGCAGGTCGCGGCCATCGTTGAAGGTGGTCTTCACGTCAGGCACGGCCGAGCCGGTCAGCTGGATGCGCGTGACGTTGGGCTGGTTCATGCGCAGCACGACATAGCTGTCCTGCCCTCCGGAGTGGCGCCTGGAGGTCGACTCGTAGATGTCACCGGTCGCCTTCAGCGTGGGCGAGAGCTTCCACTCGGCGTTGGCGCCGTACATCGCCGTGTCGACGACGCGGTACTCGGTCTTGTTCAGCAGCTCGGGGTTGAGCGCCATCTCCGGGTCGGGGTTGGCCAGCGTCAGGTCGGTCACCACGCCATTGGTGATCTTCATGTTGGACCAGCGGCCCGGCGCATACAGCGGGTAGAAGGACAGCTGGTAGCCCACCTGCGGCGAGTCCAGCCGCGTCTTGAAGCCGTCGACGACGACTTTGACGTCGCTGCTCGGCCGCCACTCCACCTTGCCCGACAGCGCCGTGCGCTTCTTCTTCTCCATGATGGTGCCGAAGCGGAACTGGCCCGGGCCGATCAGGCCTTCCTCGTTCAGGTCCAGCTGGCCGTTGCCATTGGGGTCGATGTTGCCGCCCCAGGTGTTGCCCCAGGGCCAGAAGGCCGACGGGTCGCTGGGCTTGGGGTTGCGGCTCCAGCCACCGTCGTTGCCGGCCGTGTCGGTGCGCACGTCCCGGTTGGCGTACACCACGCCCAACAGCACGCCCAGCGTGTCGCCAAAGGTGTTGCTGTAGGTGCCCGAAACCTTCTGACCGTTCAGGCTGCTCATCTGGTTGCGGTCGGCCTCCACGCGCAGCAGGCCGCGCTGGCCCTTCTGGTCGAAGGGGCTGGCGGAGCGCAGGTTCACGAGGCCGCCGATGGCGCCTTCAATGAGGGAGGCCTGCGTGGACTTGATGACGTCGGCACCGCTGATGACGTCGGCGGGCAGCACGTCGTAGGCGAAATAGCGACCGGCGCTGTCGGTGCCCAGCAGGCGGTTGTTGAAGGTGGTGATCGTGTACTCGGGGCCCAGGCCGCGGATGCTGACCTTCTGGCCTTCGCCGCCGGCCGTGCGCGAGATCGACACGCCGGTGATGTGGCTCAGCGAGTCGGCGACGTTGTTGTCGGGGAAGCGGCCCAGCTCGGTCGCGCTGATGCTGTCCTGCACGCCGGCGGCGTTGCGCTTCAGGGCCAGGGACTTCTGCAGGCTGGCGCGGGTGCCGGTCACTTCCACGCGGTCCAGCTCGTTGACATCCTTGTCGGTCTTGGCGGCCTCCTGGGTGGCCTGTTGAGCAAGGGCCGGAGCAGCGGCACCGAAGGCGGCCAGGGCCATCAGGCCGGCCAGCGTCAACGGGTGCAGCGCGAAGCGGGGAAAGGCATGCGTCGGGGGTTGCAGGCGAGGACTCATCGAACAGTTCCTTTGATTTTGTGTGTCGGGGCTGCCGTCAGGGCAGCGCGATGTCATCTGCTGTGGATGCCGGGGCAGCTCTCCCCCGGTGCTTGTGCCGGCTCCTCGGATGCCCTCGAACCGGCTTGACGCAAGTCTACGAATTCTTTCGTTTGATTTCGTATATGGTTTTCACGGATGCCGAATACTTTCGATGAATGGTGCCACGAAAGCCTTCCACAGAGCTGACATGGAGGGAACTCCCTGAGCTATATCGGGATTCACCCCCGACCTGCGGCATTCGGCATACGAAAGGGCTTTCGCTGTTGTGTTTTCGTTTTCGTTCGTTTATTCTTTCGCTCGAAAGCCGCCAACCGGGCCTTCCGACCTCACGAAAGACTTCTTCCATGCAGAGCAACTGGCTCCTCTACACGCTGATCACGACAGGCCTCTGGGGCCTGTGGGGCGCCTTCACCGGCATCCCTTCCGAACACGGCTTCCCCGACACGCTGATCTACGTCGTGTGGGCCCTGACCATGATCCCGCCGGCCGTCTTCGTGCTGGCCCGCGCCGGCTGGCGCATCGACCGCGACCGCCGCTCCGTCGTGCTTGGCCTGGCCGTGGGGTTGCTCGGCGCCGGCGGTCAGATGCTGCTGTTCCGCGCGGTGCAGTCGGGCCCGGCCTATCTGATCTTTCCCATCGTGTCGCTGTCGCCGGCGCTGACCATCGCCATGTCCTTCGGCCTGCTGGGCGAACGCACCGGCAAGCTGGGCGTGGCGGGCATCGTCCTCGCGCTGTGCTCCCTGCCGCTGTTCGATTTGCAGTTGGGTCAGGGCAGTCAGGGCATGGGCCTGTGGTTCGTGCTGGCCCTGCTGGTGCTGGTGGCCTGGGGCCTGCAGGCCTACTTCATCAAGTTGGCCAACGCGGGCAGCAGCGCCGAGAGCATCTTCTTCTACATGGCCCTCGGCGCCATCGCCTGCGCACCGGTGGCCCTGGCCATGACGGACTTCTCCCAGCCCATCAATTGGGGCTGGAGCGGCCCCGGCCTTTCCGCCCTCATCCAGGTGCTGAACGCCATCGGCGCCCTGACCCTGGTCTACGCCTTCCGCTACGGCAAGGCCCTGGTCGTCTCGCCCCTCGTCAACGCCGGCGCCCCGCTGCTGACGGCCGTGCTCTCCATGGCCCTCAGCGGCGCCGCTCCCAGCGGCTCCAAGCTGGCCGGCGTCGGCCTGGCCCTGCTGGCCGCCCTGCTGCTGGCCCTGCAACCCGAAACCCCTTCTTCCCCGCAACCCGTTCAAGGAGACGCCGCATGAAGCTCATGCTCGACCTCGTGCGCCGCCACAAGCAAACCAGCGCCGGCCCAGCCGTCGGCATCCCGTCCGTCTGCTCGGCCCACCCCGTCGTCATCGCCGCCACGCTGCGCGAATGCGCCGCCCAGGGCCGCCCCGCCCTCATCGAAGCCACGTCCAACCAGGTCAACCAGGACGGCGGCTACACCGGCATGACGCCCGCCGACTTCCGCCGCTATGTGCAGGAGCTGGCCGCTGCCGAGGGCCTGGCGCCCGAGCTGCTGCTGCTCGGCGGCGACCACCTCGGGCCCAACGCCTGGCGCAAGCTGCCGGCCGATGCGGCCATGGCCAAGGCCGAAGTGATGGTGTCGCAGTACGTGGCCGCGGGCTTTCGCAAGATCCATCTCGACTGCTCGATGTCCTGCGCCGGCGACCCCGTGCCGCTGCCCGAGCCAGAGATCGCCGCCCGCGCCGTGCGGCTGTGCCGCGCCGCCGAGATGGCCTGGCTGCAGGCGCCGCAGCGCAGCGAGCCGCCCGTCTACGTCATCGGCACCGAAGTGCCCGTGCCCGGTGGCGCGCATGAGGACCTGGGCGAACTGGCCGTCACCTCGCCCGACGCCGCAGCCTCCACGCTGGAGCTGCACCGCGTCGCCTTCCAGCGCGCCGGCCTCGAGGCCGCCTGGGAACGCGTCATCGCCATGGTCGTGCAACCCGGCGTCGAGTTCGACCACCACAAGGTCATCGACTACCGCCCCGAGAAGGCCCGTGATCTGAGCGCCTTCATCGAGAGCCAGCCCGGCCTGGTCTTCGAAGCCCATTCGACCGACTACCAGACCCCCGAGCGCCTGGCCCAGCTGGCCCGCGACCACTTCGCCATCCTCAAGGTCGGCCCCGGCGTGACCTTCGCGCTGCGCGAGACCCTGTGGGCCCTGGCCGCCGTCGAGCGCGAATGGGTGGGTGAAGGTGAAGGTCTGGTCAACACCGTGCTCGACGTGATGCGCGCCGAGCCCGAGCACTGGCGCGGCTACTACCAGGACCCCAAGCGCCTGGACGTCGACCTCGCCTACAGCCTGAGCGACCGCATCCGCTACTACTGGGCCCATCCCGCCGTGCGCGAGGCCTGCCGGACCATGTTGGCCCGCCTCGACGCCGCGCCGCCGCCGCTGACCCTGCTTAGCCAGTACCTGCCCCGCCAGTACGAGGCCGTGCGCGACGGCCGCATCACCACACACACGGACGCCCTGCTGCGCGACGGCACCGTCCAAGCCCTGCGCCCCTATCTGCAAGCCTGCGCTGCCTGAACATGACCCTGCTCCACCTCGACCCCACCGACCTCGATCACCGCGGCGCCACGCACACGGCGCGCGAGATCGCCCACCAGCCAGCCGTCTGGCAGACCGTCCACGCCCAGCTGCAGGCCGAGCGCCCCATGCTGGACGCCTTCCTGGACCCGCTGCTCGCCCTGCCCGACCTGCGCATCGTGCTGACCGGCGCCGGCTCCTCCTCCTTCATCGGCCAGTGCATTGCGCCGGCCCTGCTGCGCAGCTTCAGCCAGCGCCCCGGCATCCGCGTCGAGGCCCTGGCGACGACCGACATCGTCTCCAGCCCCGAGCAATGCCTGCAGCCCGAGGTGCCCACCTTGCTGGTCTCCTTCGCCCGCTCCGGCAACAGCCCCGAAAGCCTGGCCGCCGTGGAACTGGCCGACCGCTTCGTCAAGCGCTGCCACCACCTCGTCATCACCTGCGCCGCCGACGGCACGCTGAACCGCCGCATGGCTGGCCAGGCCAATGCCGCGGTGCTGCTGCTGCCGGACGAAACCAACGACCGCGCCTTCGCCATGACGTCCAGTTTCAGCGGCATGCTGCTGGCCGCCGTCTGGGCCTTCGGCCTGGCCCTGCCGCCGGTGACAGCGTTGGCCCAGGCCGCGCAGACGCTGGCAGAAAACGAGACCGACCGTCTCTATGCTCTGGCCGAACAGCAGTTCGAACGCGTCGTCTTCCTCGGCAGCAACACCCTGCTCGGCCTGGCCCGCGAGGCCGCGCTGAAGATGCTGGAGCTGACCGACGGCAAGCTCGTCGCCCTGGCCGACTCGACCCTGGGCTTCCGCCACGGTCCCAAGACCATCCTCAACGAGAAGACGCTCGTCGTCATCATCCTGTCCAACGACCCCTACACCCGCCAGTACGACCTCGACCTGTTGCGCGAGCTGCGCCGCCAGGGCCCGGCCCGCGTGCTGGCCCTGCGGACCTTCACATTGAATGGCGCCGAGGCCCCGCATGCAGACGACGTGCGCCTGGCCCTGCCCGCCGCCGCGCCCGACCTGGCCCTGGCGCCCGTGGCCCTGGTCTTCGCGCAGTGCCTGGCCCTGCTCGCCTCCCTGCAGCTCGGCATCACGCCGGACAACCCCAGCGCCTCGGGCACCGTGACCCGCGTCGTCAGCGGTGTCACCATCCATCCTGTGACCCAATCGCAGCAGCAATCCTGATGAGCGCCTTATTCCTCGGCATCGACGGCGGTGGCACCAAGACCGCCTTCGTCCTCATCGACGAAAGCGGCCGCCTGCTCGCCCGCCACGAATCGACGACCAGCTACTACATCGAGATCGGCTTCGACACCCTGCGCGCCCTGCTGCGCGACGGCGTCAACGCCGCGCTGCGCCTGGCCGGCGTGCCCGCCAGCGACATCGCCCACACCTTTGCCGGCCTGCCTGCCCATGGCGAGGACAGCGAGCTGTTCATCACCTTCGACGGTCTGCTGACCGATGTCGTGCCGCGCAGCACCATCGGCAACGACATGGTCTGCAGCTGGGCCGGCTCGCTGGCCGGCGCCGACGGCATCAGCCTCGTCGCCGGCACCGGCTCCATCGCCTACGGCGAGTGGATGGGCCGCGGCGCGCGCTGCGGCGGCTGGGGCGAAGTCTTCGGCGACGAAGGCTCGGCCCACTGGCTGGCCCGCGAAGTGCTGGCCTTGTTCTCGCGCATGGCCGACTGCCGCGCCGAACCCGGCCCCCTGCTCGGCCTGGTGCGCGAGCATTTCGAGCTGAAGCACGACCTCGACCTCTGCGGTGAGATCAACGGCAGCGCTGCCCGCAGCGAGCTGGCCCAGATCGCCCGCCTGGCCACGGCCGCCGCTCAGGCCGGCGACGTGCAAGCCCGCCAGCTGCTGGTGCGCGCTGGCGACGAGCTTGCCGCCCTGGCCGCCGGCGTGGCGCGCAACCTGGGCCTCGCCGGGATCCAGGCGGTGCCCGTGTCGTACTCGGGTGGCGTGTTCGCGTCTGGCGACCTCGTGCTGGGCCCGCTGCAGGCGGCTCTGGCTCGCCGCCTGCCGGGCGCTACGCTGAAGACGCCGCGCTTCGGCCCCGAACTGGGCGCGGCGCTGTACGCCGCGCGTCTGGGCGGCCGGCCGCTGTCGCCGGCGGCGCTGGCGAAACTCGAAAGCTAGGCAGGTCGATATCATTCGAAAGCCGCTCATCGACTTTCGTCCCCGCATGTCCGCCACTGCACCTTCGCCCGCGAAAACCGAAAGCCCGCTGCTCATCGACGAGCGGCGCCGCCTGATCCGCGAGCTGGTGCAGACGCAAGGCCGCGTCACGGTGGACGAACTGGCCGAGCGCTTCGGCACCTCGGTCGTCACCATCCGCAGCGACCTGAACGCGCTGGCCTCCACCGGCGCCGTGCTGCGTACCCATGGCGGGGCGCTGGCCCAGCGCGACACCGAGGAAGTGCCCATCGGCGTCAAGCAGAAGCTGCGCCACGAACAGAAGGCCCGCATAGCCGCCGAGGCCGTGAAGCTCATCAAGGACGGCGAGACCATCCTGCTCGACTCGGGTTCGACGACCGAAGAGATCGCCAAGCAGATCCGCGGCCTGCGCCTGACGTCGCTGAACGTCATCACCAATGCGCTCAATATCGCCGCCCTGCTGGCGACGGTGCCCCACATCAACCTCATCATGCCGGGCGGCCAATTGCGGCCCAATTCCTTCTCCCTTTCCGGCCCCCAGGCCGTGGCCGCGCTGCAAGGCCTTTATGCCGACCGCTTGTTCCTGGGTGTCGACAGCCTGGACCCGGACATCGGCCTGATGACACCGCATCTGCTGGAAGCGCAGCTCAACGCCCAGATGATGAAGATCAGCCGCCAGGTCGTCGCCGTGGCCGACGCGTCCAAGCTGATGAAACGCAACCTGTCGGTCATCGCGCCGGTGGAGCAACTGGATGTGCTGATCACCGACAGCGGGGCCGATCAGGCGATCGTGGATCAGTTGAGGGGGCGGGGGATTGAGGTGGTGTTGGCGTGACGCCATCGACGCCTTCCCTTCCCGTTCCAGACCTCGACACGCTGCGCAAGGCCGTGAGCGTGCTGGGGCGCAAGGACTCCAGCGAAGCACAACGAGAGCGCGAGATCACCGAACTCGTTCAAAACCCCATGACGGCACGACGAGTGCTGGATTGGTTCCCGGAGATCTTCGGCTTGGTGTTCCTGCCACACTTGGGCAAGTTCATCTTGCCTACGCAGTTCAGCGCCAGGAACAGGCATGGCCAATGGATGTCTTTCGACTTCAAGGCCGAACCGCTGTTTGAACCCCTGCTCCGTCTCGGCATGGAGCTTTATCACTCCGAAGATCGATCCGCCTTCGGCTTGATCGCGTTGCGAAGCAGCTTGGTCGACGTCGTCAACAAAGCGCTGAATGCGGGCCAGTCACTGGACGGCGCAGTTCTCTCCGGCCCCTCCATGCTCGGTATTCCCGCAGAGGTCTACGCTGAGCCGAAGGCGTCCTGGTGGCGCAAGCTGCTCGGCTGAATCTGCTCGCTCAACCGGCCAGTCGGCGCCGTCGCCATGTGTTCTGACACACTGCCGCGATGAGACCGCTTGTCACTCCCCCGCCGCCCAGCGCGATGAGAACGCTGTGCAAATGTTGAGCGCCTGGATTGCGGAGCGCGGGCAACACTGCACGATCAACATCGGCTTGTGGAAGAGCCAGGGACGCGACGAAGCGACCATCTGGGGCATGTTTCTCGCAGACACCATCCGCCACATCGCCAACGCCTTGCAGGAAAGCAATGGCGACCTGCCGGCCAACACCATCTCCGTCATCCTGGCAGCGCTTCAAGAAGAACTCGGCGACCCCACCTCGCCAGTTGACGGCGGCTTCGTAGACAGACACAACTGATGACTGCGCATCCGGAAAAGAGGGCAATGCTCCGTCAAATAGAAACCGTCTCTTGGTCTGCCTATGCTCAGCCTGAGTGGAACAAGCCACACAGCGTGCCGAGTGCGCTATCGAAACTATTTGACGCATCGGACGCCGCCTCATGCTCTACAGCCTATGAGGGGCTGCTGTACGCCATTGGCAACAACCACGCAGGCACGTACTACCCCGTTCTCCTCGCAGTCATGCCGTTCCTCGAACAGGCTGTCATGGATGAGTCCCTGTGGCCGCAACGGGCTGCACTGTCCGTGCTGGATGATCTCTTCGCCTCATTCCGTCCCGAGCCGGGCTACGAGAGCGCCACCCTTCAAGGCGCTGACTCACAGGAAATCGAACCCGTCTTCAGACAACGAGCGCGCGCTCTGCGCGAGTCGTTGGCAAGCATCGCGCGGGGTGACAGTTCGAACGCCCGAATTGCTGAAGAACTGCTGGAGCTGTTGAATGACGACGTCGCCTGACCGCGCCAAAGCGCTGCGGACAGGTCAGGGCGCCTCCGGTACCACCGCCGTCACCTCAATCTCCACCTTGGCCCGGTCCTCCATCAGCGCCGACACCTGCACGGCGCTCATGGCGATGCCGTAGTCGCGTCCCAGCACGTCGCGGTAGGCCTGGCCGACCTCGCGGCCGCGGGCGATGTATTCGCGCTTGTCGATGAGGTACCAGGTCATTCGCACGATGTGCTCGGGCGCGGCGCCGGCCTCGGCCAGCACGGCTTTGATGTTGAGCAGGGTCTGGCGCACCTGGGCGATGAAGTCGTCGCTGTCGAACTCGCAGCGCTCGTTCCAGCCGATCTGGCCGGCGACAAAGACCTGGCGGCCTTGTGCCGCGACGCCATTGGCATAGCCGCGCGGCTGGGTCCAGCCGGCGGGCTGCAGGATTTGCTTGTTGCTGGTCATGTGTTTGTCTCCTGTTGTGCGGCGAGCGAGCGCTCCAGCGCGGCACGCAGATCGGCGGGAAAGGCCTGGGGCTTGTGGGTGGCCAGCGAAGTGCAGACCAGCACTTGCGTGAATTCGACGCGCGGGCCGTCGGTGCCGATGAAGGCGATGTTCAGCTTCAGCGAGCCGCCACCCAGGCGTTCGACATGGATGGATTGCTGCAAGCGGTCGCCATGGCGGCTGACGCGCAGGAAGCGCGTGTCGAGCTGGGCCGTCGGCATGCCGACCTGGCGCTGGGCTATCAGCACGTCGAAGGGCAGGCCCAGGGTGTGGGCAAACCAGTCCTCGATCAGCTCGTTCAGCATCTCGAAATAGCGCGGGTAGAAGACGATGCCGGCCGGGTCGCAGTGGCCGAAGCGCACGAGTTGTTCACGCTGGAAGGCAAAGCCGCTCATCGTCAGACCCCCAGATGCTTCTGCCACAACGCGGGCTCGGCCGCGAGTGCGGCAGACGGGCCGGCCCAGGCGACGCGGCCGCGCTCGACCAGCGTGTGGTGGTCGGCCAGCCGGATCAGGCGCTGAACGTATTTGTCGACGACGAGGATGGTCTGGCCAGCGGCGCGCAGCAGGTCCAAACACCGCCAGATCTCCTCGCGCACCAGCGGCGCCAGGCCTTCGGTCGCTTCGTCCAGCACCAGCAGGCGCGGATTGGTGACGAGGGCCCGCCCGATGGCCAGCATCTGCTGCTCGCCGCCCGACAACTGCTGGCCGGAGTTGCCTGCACGCTCGGCCAGGCGCGGGAAGAGCTCGAAGACACGCGCCGTCGTCCACGGCTCGGCGGCACCGCTGCGGTTGGCCGTGAAGGCATCGAGATGCTCGCGCACGCTGAGGTTGGGAAAGACCTGCCGGCCCTCGGGCACCAGGGCCAGGCCCAGGCGCGCGATGCGGTCGGCCGGCCAGCCGGTGATGTCTTCGCCGCAGAAGCGGATGCGTCCGCCGCTGGGTTTCAACCAACCGCACAGGCAGCGCAGCAGCGTGCTCTTGCCCATGCCGTTGCGGCCCAGCAGCGTGGCAACCTCGCCGGGCTGCATGCTCAATTGCATGCCGAACAGCACCTGGCTGGCGCCGTAGCCGGCCTCGAGTTGTTCGATCTCCAGCAGGGCGCTCATGCGGCGGCCTCCAGCTCGTCGCCGAGATAGGCGCGGCGCACTTCGGGGTGCGCGCGGACGGCACCGGGCACATCGCTGGCGATGACGCGGCCACCCACCAGCGCGGAGATGCGGTCGGCCAGGCGGAAGACGGCGTCCATGTCGTGCTCGACCAGCAGCAGCGTCAGGCCCTCGGCCTTCAAGGCCTGCAGCAGCTCGACCATGCGCGTCGATTCATCCGGCCCCATGCCGGCCAGCGGTTCGTCCAGGAGCAGCAGGCGCGGGCGCGCGGCCAGGGCCAGGCCGACTTCGAGCTGGCGCTGCTCGCCATGGGCCAACTCGCCGGCGATGCGGTCGGCCTGGGCGGTGAGGCCGACGCGTGCCAGCAGGCTGTCGGCTTGTTCATGCGCCACTGCATCCAGCTTTGCGGATCGCCGCCACGAAGGCGCGCGCTCATCTCGGGCGAGCACGGCCAGCACGAGGTTGTCGCGCACCGTGCAGGGCTTGAACAGGCTGGTGATCTGGAAGCTGCGCACGAGGCCGGCCTGCACGCGGCGGGCGACGTCCAGGCCCGTGACGTCCCGGCCATCGAAAACGATCTGTCCCGAGTCCGGCGCCAGCGCTCCGGAGATCTGGTGGATCAGCGTCGTCTTGCCGGCACCGTTGGGGCCGATCAGCGCATGCAGCTCGCCCGCTCGCACTTCGAAGCTCGCACCATCGGTTGCAGCCAACGCACCGAAGCGTTTGACGAGATTTCGGACCTCAAGCACGACGCCAGACTCCAGCCAGTCCCCGCGGCGCGTACAGCACGACGAGCAGCAACAACGCGCCTAGGCCCAGCTGCCAATGCAGGGTGTAGGCGGGCAGCAGCGCCTCCAACAGCAACAGGACAGCGGCACCCAGCGGCCCGCCCCACAAGGCACCGGCGCCGCCAATGATGACCATGACCATCAACTGGCCGGATTGCGACCAATGCATCAGATGCGGTGTGACCAGGCCGTTGAGATTGGCCAGCAGCGCACCCGCAAGGCCTGCCAGTGCTCCGGCCAGCACAAAGGCCTGCCATCGGAGCGCAAACACGCGGCCACCCGCGGCGGCGACGCGCACCTCATTCTCACGCGCGCCCTGCAGCAACCAGCCAAAGGGTGAGTTCACGAGGCGCTGCAGGCCGGCCATGACGGTGGCGACCAAGGCCAACGCAACCCAGTAGAAGCTCGCGTCGTCCTTCAGGTCGAGACCGAAACCCATCACCGAACGCTACGCCAGCGGCAGCCCGTCGTCGCCACCGTAGGCCTTCAGGGAGACAGCCAGGAAATAGAACATCTGGGCAAAGGCCAGCGTGATCATGATGAAGTAGACGCCGCGGGTGCGCAGGCTGATGGCGCCGATCACTGCCGCCGCAATCGCACTGACCGCCATCGCTGCCGGCCAGGCGACCCAGGCCAACGTGACGCCCGCATCCATCAGCACGCCCACCGTGTAGGCGCCCAGGCCGACATAGGCTGAGTGACCAAAGCTGACCAGCCCGCCGAAGCCGAGGATGAGATTGAGACTGGACGCTGCGATGGCGAAGATGAGGACGCGCGTCGCGACGACGGTATAGAACTCCAGGCCAGTCGCTTGCAGCAGCAGCGGCAAAGCCGCGAGTGCGGCCAGCAGCATCCAGACCCAACGGCCCAGGCCCCGGTGATGAAGGCTGTGAGCTTCAGCCATGGGCCGGGAAGAGGCCGCGAGGCTTCCAGAACAGGATGGCCGCCATCAGCACATAGATGAGGATGGAGGCCAGCGCCGGGCCGAGGTTGGAGGCGACCTCGGGCGAGGCGAGCTGGCGCAGCATTGCCGGCAGCAGCGTGCGGCTGGCGGTATCGACGACGCCGACCAGCAGCGAGCCCACCAGGGCCCCGCGCATCGAGCCAATGCCGCCGACGACGATGACGACGAAGGCCAGGATGAGGATGCTCTCGCCCATGCCCACCTGCACGGCCAGCAGCGGGCCGAGCAGCGCACCGGCCAGCGCGCACAGTGCCGCGCCGAAGCCGAACACGGCCGTGAACAGCATGCGGATGTTGACCCCCATGGCCGTGGCCATCTGGCGGTTGGAGGCGCCCGCCCTCACCCAGGCGCCGTAGCGCGTGCGCGTGACCAGCACCCACAGCAGCAGCGCGACCGCCAGGCCCACGCCGATGATGAGCAGGCGGTAGGCCGGGTAGTTCAGGCCCGGCAGCAGTTCGACGGGGCCGGACAGCGCGGCGGGTGTGTTCAGCATCAAGGGTTGGTCACCCCAGACGATGCGAACGCCTTCGTTGAGCATCAGGATGAGGGCGAAAGTGGCGAGAACCTGGCTGAGATGGTCACGCGCGTAGAGGCGGCGCAGCAATGTCACTTCGAGCGCCATGCCGAGGACGGCGGTGCCCACCAGCGCCGCCGCAACCGCCAGCAGGAAGGAGCCCGTGGCGGTCGCCACCGCCGCGGCCAGGTAGGCGCCCACCATATAGAGCGAGCCATGGGCCAAGTTGATCATGTCCATGATGCCGAACACCAGCGTCAGCCCTGCGGCGAGCAGGAAGAGCATCAGGCCGAACTGGAGGCCGTTCAAGGCCTGTTCGGTGACCAGGATCCAGTCCATCCTCAGTTCATTTTGCAGGAGGCCGCGTAGGCATCTTCATGCTGCGTGAAGATCTTGCCCAGCGTCCGGTTCGTCACCCTTCCCTGGCCATCCTTGGTGATGACGCGCAGGTAGTAGTCCTGGATCGGGTACTGGTTCTTGTTGAACTTGAACGCCCCCCGCACCGACTCGAACTTCGCCGCCTTCAGCGCCTTCAGCACCGCAGCCTTGTCCTCCGTCTTGCCCTTCACGTCGCGCACCGCCGCATTCATCAGCAGCGCCGCGTCATAGCCCTGGCTCGCATACAGCGACGGCAGGCGGCCGTAGTCCTTGACGAAGTCGGCGACGAACTTCTTGTTGGCCGGGTTGTCCATGTCGTGGGCCCAATGCGAGCTGTTGAACATGCCCAGCATGGGCTCGCCGACGGCCTTGATGACGTCCTCGTCGGCCGAGAAGCCGGGGCCGAACAGGGTCACGTCCTTGGACAGGCCGGCGCCGACGAACTGCTTGATGAAGTTGATGCCCATGCCGCCGGGCAGGAAGATATACATCGCGTCCGGCTTGGCGGCGCGGGCTTGCGCGAGTTCGGCGGCGTAGTCCAACTGGCCGAGCTTGGTGTAGATCTCTTCGACGACGGCGCCCTTGTAGTAGCGCTTGAAGCCCGTCATCGCGTCCTTGCCCGCCGGGTAGTTGGGCGCCAGCAGCACCAGCTTCTTGAAGCCCTTCTCGGTCACCGTCTTGCCGACGGCCTCGTGCAGGTTGTCGTTCTGCCAGGCGACGTTGAAGAAGTACGGGTTGCACTGCTCGCCAGCGTACTGCGAGGGGCCGGCATTAGCGCTGACATAAGGGATCTTGGCGTCGAAGACCGCGGGGCCGACGGCCAGCATGATGTTGGAGAAGACGATGCCGGTCATGAAGTCGACCTTGTCGCGCTTGATCAGGCGCTCGGCAGTCTGCTTGGCGACCTCGGGGTTCTGCTGGTCGTCGGCCGTGATCACTTCGACGGGCAGGCCGCCCAGCTTGCCGCCGCTGTGCTTGAGGCCCAGCGCAAAGCCGTCGCGGATGTCTAGCCCCAGGCCGGCGCCGGGGCCGGACAGCGTGCTGAGGAAGCCGACCTTGAGCTTGTCGGCGGCCTGGGCCGCGGGGAGCAGGGCGAGGCCGAAGGCAACTGCGGCGAGGGTCTTCTTCATGAACAGGCTCTCCGGTGAAAGGATCAGGCAGTGTCTCTGAGGCGGAAGCGCTGCAGCTTGCCCGTCTCGGTGCGCGGCAGGCTGGTGCGGAACTCGATGGCGCGCGGGTATTTGTAGGGCGCGATGGTCGCCTTCACATGCTCCTGCAGCGCGCGCGCGTCGCCGGCATGGCCTTCACGCAGCACGACGAAGGCCTTGACCAACTGGCCGCGCTCCTCGTCGGGCACGCCGATGACGGCGCACTCGGCGACGGCCGGATGGCTCAGAAGCGCCGCCTCGACCTCGGGGCCGGCGATGTTGTAGCCGCCCGAGATGATCATGTCGTCGGTGCGGGCCTGGTAGACGTAGTAGCCGTCGTCGTCGATGAGGTAGGAGTCGCCGGTCAGGTTCCAGCCGTCCTGCACATACTGGTGCTGGCGCTCGTCGGCCAGATAGCGGCAGCCGGTCGGGCCCTTGACGGCGAGATGGCCGACCTGGCCGGCGCGCAGCGGCTGGCCGGCGTCGTCGAGGATGCAGGCCTGGTAGCCGGGCACCGGCTTGCCGGTGGCGCCGCCCTTGGCGTTGTCTTCGGTGTGCGAGATGAAGATGTGCAGCAGCTCGGTCGCGCCGATGCCGTCGATGAGCTCGATGCCCGTCACCTGCTTCCACAGCGCTCGCGTGGCGGCCGGCAGGGCCTCACCGGCGCTGACGCATTTGCGCAGGGACGAGATGTCGTGCTGGGCCACCAGCGGCGCCATGGCGCGGTAGGACGTTGGCGCCGTGAAGCAGACGGTGGCGCGATGCTGGCAAATAGCCGCCAGCAGCAGGTCGGGCGCAGCCTTCTCCAGCAGCACGGTCGATGCGCCGACGCTCATCGGGAAGAGCAGCAGGCCGCCCAGGCCGAAGGTGAAGGCCAGCGGTGGGCTGCCGATGAAGACGTCGCTGGCCTCGGCGCGCAGGCAATGCACCGGCCAGCAGCGGCAGATCGCGAGGATGTCGCGATGGAAGTGCATGGTGCCCTTGGGCTGGCCGGTCGTGCCGGAGGTGAAGGCGATCAATGCGCAGTCGTCGCTGGCAGTGTCGACATTCGTGAACGTGGCGGGCTGGCGCGCGGCGCGGGCTTCCAGGCCATCGGGCTCAGTGCTGCGGAAATGGCAGATGCCGCGCAACACCGGGTTTTGCTGTTGAGCCGTCGCCAGTTCGGCAGCCAGGGCCGCGTCGCACAGCGCATGCGTGACCTCGGCCTTGGCGATGACCTTGCCCAGCTCGATGGCGCGCAGCAGCGGCATGGTGGCCACCGCTATGGCGCCCACCTTGATGACGGCAAACCAGCAGGCCGCCAGCTGCGGCGTGTTGCTGCCACGAAGCAGCACGCGGTTGCCGGGAACGACGCCCAGCTCGCTGACCAGCACATTGGCGATGCGATTGGCCTCGGCCTGCAACTGCGCATAGGTCCAGCGCACACCGCCGCCCTGCACACACGGCCGGTCGCCCTGGCCCTGCTCGACCCAGCGATCCAGCAGCTCGGTGGCCGCGTTCATCTTGGGGCCGAACTGCAGTTCGGGCAGATCAAAGACCAGCTCCGGCCACTGGTCCTGCGGCGGGAGGTGGTCTCTTGCGAAGGTATCCAGATGGGCCGATGGGTGCATGGTCAAGCCTGCTTCAAAAGCTCACGCCCGATGATGAGCTGCTGCACTTCGCTGGCGCCCTCGTAGATGCGCAGCGAGCGGATTTCGCGATACAGCGATTCGACGATCTCACCGCGGCGCACGCCGCGGCCGCCGAAGAGCTGGACCGCCGCGTCGATGACCTGCTGGGCGCCCTCGGTCGCCATCAGCTTGGCCATGGCGGCTTCTTGCGTGATGGTTTTGCCCTGGTCGCGCAGCCAGGCGGCGCGGTAGACCATCAGCGCCGACGAGTCCACCGTGCAGGCCATGTCGGCCAGCTTGGCTTGCGTGAGCGGCAGGTCGGACAGGCGCCCGCCGAACATCGGGCGCGCCTTGGCCTGGGCCAGACCCTCCTGCAGCGCGCGGCGCGCGAAGCCCAGGGCCGCGGCAGCAACGGAGGTGCGGAAGACATCCAGCGTGCGCATGGCCAGCTTGAAGCCCTCGCCCGGCGCACCGAGCATCTGGCTCTTGGGCACGCGGCAGTTCGTGAAGCGCAGCCGGGCCAGCGGATGGGGCGCGATGACGTCGATGCGCTCGGCAATCTCGAAGCCGGGCATGCCGGCGTCCACGATGAAGGCCGAGATGCCGCGCGAACCGGGTGCTTCGCCGGTGCGCGCGAACAGCACGTAGAAGTCGGCGATGCCGCCGTTGGAGATCCAGGTCTTCTCGCCGTTCAGCAGATAGGCGTCGCCGTCCTCGGTGGCGCTGCATTGCATGGCGGCGACGTCGGAGCCGGCCTCGGGCTCGGACAGCGCGAAGGCCGACAGCGCCTCGCCGCGCGCCACGCGCGGCAGATAGCGCTCGCGCTGGGCCGGCGTACCCTGCAGCGAGATGGCGCCCGAGCCCAGGCCCTGCATGGCGAAGGCGAAGTCCGCCAGGCCGTCATGCCTGGCCAGGGTCTCGCGGATCAGGCAGATGGCACGGGTGTCGATGGCCTGGCCTTCCCGGGCGACTGCGTGGTTGAGCCAGCCGGCGGCGCCGAGCTGGGCGACCAGGCTGCGGCATTGCGCGTCGACATCGGCGTCATGGTCGACCTGCAGATTCGCCACGCACCAGGCGTCCAGCGATCTCGCCAGCTCGCGGTGCCTGTTATCGAAGAAGGGCCAGTCGAGATGCTCCACGGTCAGTCTCCTTGGAACGTCGGCTTCTGCTTGGCCACAAAGGCCTCGTAGGCCCGATGAAAATCCTTGGTCATCATGCAGATGGCCTGGGCCTGGGCCTCGGACTCGATGGCCTCGTCCACGCCCATGGACCATTCCTGGTGCAGCATGCGCTTGGTCATGGCGTGGCCGAAGCTGGGTCCCGCGGCAATCTCACCGGCCCATTTCAGGGCCTCGTCCAGCAGCTGCTCGGGCTCGACGAGGCGATTCAGGAAGCCCCAGCTCAGCGCCTCCTCGCCGCCCAGGCTGCGACCGCTGTAGAGCAGGTCCGACGCGCGGCCCTGGCCGACGATGCGCGGCAGCATGGCGCAGGCGCCCATGTCGCAACCGGCCAAGCCGACGCGGGTGAAGAGGAAGGCCGTCTTGCTGCGGGCCGTGCCCACGCGCAAGTCCGAGGCCATGGCCATGATGGCGCCGGCGCCGGCGCAGACGCCGTCGATGGCCGAGACGATGGGCTGTGGGCAGGCACGCATGGCCTTGACGAGGTCGCCCGTCATGCGCGTGAAGGCCAGCAGGTCGGGCATGCCCATGCCGGTCAGCGGGCCGATGATCTCGTGCACGTCGCCGCCCGAGCAGAAGTTGCCGCCCGCACCTTCGATGACGATGGCCTTGACCTCGTCCACATAGGCCAGGGCGCGGAACAGGTCGCGCAGCTCGGCATAGGACTCGAAGGTCAGCGGGTTCTTGCGCTCGGGGCGGTTCAGCGTGATGACGCCGACAGTACCCTGCTGCTGCCAGAGGAAGTGCTGGGCTTCGTGGCCGACCAGGCTGAGGTGGTTGCCGGAGGTCAGGTGGGGCGTCATGGGGCGTTGTCCTTGGCCAGATGCGTTTTCAGTTGGGCGAGCAGATCGTGGACCTGGGTCTTCTGCGCTGGCGACCAGCCCGCGAAGAGCTCGACGATCCAGCCCTCGTGCGTGGCCGCCATGCGCTTGAACTGGCGACGGCCCTGGGGCGTGAGCTTGACGATGAAGCTGCGGCGGTCTTCGGCACGCGTCTCGCGCAGCACCAGGCCCTCGGCCTCGAGCTGGTCGGTGATGCCGGTCACGTTGCCGCCCGTCACCATCAGGCGCTTGGACAGCTCGCGCATGGTCAGGCCGTCGGGGTGGCGTTCCAGCTGGGCCAGCAGGTCGAAGCGCGGCAGCGTGGTGCCGAAGTCGGCGCGCAGGCGCTGGCGGATCTGGTCTTCGACGCGCGTGGTGCAGGACAGCAGGCGCAGCCAGAGTCTGAGCGCCTGGTGGTCGTCGTCGGACAGGCGGGTTTCGAGATCCATCTCTGCCATCACATCGTCTCCCCGCCGCAGACGGCAATGGCCTGGCCGTTGACGCCGGCCGCATGGAGCAACCACGCCACCGTGTCGGCCACTTCCTCGGGCTGGATCAACCGGCCCTGCGGATTGGCCTTGGCCAATTCGGCCCTGGCCTGCTCGGGCGTTCGGCCGGTCTTGGCGACGATGGTGTCGACAGCATTCGCCACGATGTCGGTCTCGGTGTAGCCGGGGCAGACGGCGTTCACCGTCACACCCTTGGTCGCCACCTCCAGCGCGAGGGCGCGCGTCAGGCCCAGCACGCCATGCTTGGCCGCGCAATAGGCCGCGACGTAGGCATACCCCTTGAGCGCTGCGGTGCTGGCCACATTGACGATGCGACCCTGCTGGCGTGCCAGCATGCCGGGCAGCACGGCGCGGCTGCAGAGGAAGGTGCCGGTGAGGTTGACGTTGAGCAGGCGCTGCCAGAGTTCCAGCGAGGTCTTGTGCAGGGGCGCGGTCTCGACCTGGCCGGCGTTGTTGATGAGGATGTCCACATCGCCGACCGCCGCGAAGGCCGCGTTCACGCTGGCCTCGTCGGACACATCGCAGGCCTGGATGGCGACGTCGCCGAGTTCGAGCTGCTGGGCCTGCAGGCGCGCCGGGTTGCGCCCCATCAGCGTGACACGCATGCCTTCTGCCAGCAGCCGCTTCGCCACCGCGGCGCCAATGCCGCTCCCACCACCGGTCACGACTGCATTCTTCATACGCCCAATGCCTTGTTCGCTTGTTCAGCCGCGGCCACATTGCCGGCGCGCTGGCGTTCGAACTCGCGTTCGAGCTGACTCTTGCCGGAAAGGTATTGCTTGGGCCATTCCAGGCCGATGGGGCCGGCGTAGCCGATGCGCGCGGCCTCGGTCAGCGTCCAGGCCGGGTTGGCCAGATGCGGGCGGGCGATGGCGCACAAGTCGGCACGGCCCGAGGCAATGATGCTGTTGACGTGATCCGCCTCGGAGATGGCGCCAACGGCCATGGTGGCGATGCCGACGCGGTTGCGGATTTCTTCAGCGAACGGCGTCTGGAACATGCGGCCGTAGACCGGCCTCTGCGCCTTGCTGACCTGGCCGGAGGAGACGTCGATGAGGTCGGCACCCGCGGCCTTGAAGGCGGCGGCGATGGCGACGGCGTCCTCGGGCGTGGTGCCGCCGGGCACCCAGTCGTGGGCCGAGATGCGCACCGACATGGGACGGTCCAGCGGCCAGACTTCGCGCAAGGCCGTGAAGACTTGCAGCGGATAACGCAGCCGGTTTTCCAGCGAGCCGCCGTAGTCGTCCTCGCGCTGGTTGGTCAGCGGCGAGATGAAGGCCGACAGCAGATAGCCGTGGGCGCAGTGCAGCTCCAGCCAGTCGAAGCCGGCATCGGCGGCGCGGCGGGCCGCGGCGACAAAGTCCTCCAGCACGCGGTCCATGTCGGCACTCGTCATGGCCTGGGCGGTCTGGCTGATGCCCTTGAGGTATTGCTGCGGCGAGGCCGAGATCAGCGGCCAGTTGCCTTCGATCAGCGGCTGATCTTCGCCCTCCCAGGGCATGCGGGTCGAACCCTTGGGGCCGGCGTGGCCGAGCTGCATGCCGATCCTGGCACCGCTGCTTGCATGCACGTGCTCGACGATGCGCTGCCAGGCGGCGCCCTGGGCATCGTTCCACAGGCCCGGGCAGGCGGGGGTGATGCGCGCGTCGGCCGACACGCAGGTCATCTCGGCGAAGACGAGGCCGGCGCCGCCGAGGGCCCGCGCGCCCAGGTGGGCCAGGTGGTAGTCGCCCGGGATGCCGTCCTCGCAGCTGTACTGGGCCATGGGCGAGACGACGACGCGGTTCTTCAGCGTGAGGCCGCGCAGCTTGAAGGGCGTGAACATCGGCGGCACTTGTGCATCCACACCGCTGCGGCCGGCCAGCCAGCGTTCGAACTCGCCGACGTAGCGAGCGTCTCGCAGGCGCAGGTTCTCGTGGGAGATGCGCTGGGAGCGCGTCAGCAGCGAATAGGCGAATTGCTCGGGTGCCAGGCGGGCGTGGCGCTCGACGTTCTCGAACCATTCGGTGGAGTTGCGGGCCGCGTTCTGGATGCGCAGCACCTCGATGCTGCGGGTGGCTTCATATGCGGCAAGCGCCGTCGACAGATCGGCGTTCGCCTGGATGTCGCGCGCCAGGTCGATGGCGTCTTCCAGCGCCAGCTTGGTACCCGAGCCGATGGAGAAGTGGGCCGTGTGGGCGGCGTCGCCCATCAGCACGACGGGGATGCCGCGGTCGTTGCGGTGCACCCAGGTCTTGCAGACGACGCGTGGGAAACGGATCCACGAGGCCGAGCCACGCAGATGTGACGCATTGGAGATCAGCGGGTGGCCGTCCAGCACCTTGGCGAACAGCTTCTCGCAAAAGGCGATGCCCTCTTCCTTGCTCATGTCCTCGATACCGGCAGCGTGCCAGACGTCTTCGGGGGCCTCGACGATGAAGGTCGAGTGCGTCGCGTCGAAGCGGTAGGCATGGGCCTGGAACCAGCCCCACTCGGTTTGCTGGAAATCGAAGGTGAAGGCGTCGAAGAGTTTCGTCGTGCCCAGCCACACGAAGCGGCAGGCGCGCAGGTCGATGTCGGGCTGGTAGGTGGCGGCGTACTTCTGGCGGATGCGGCTGTTCAGGCCGTCGGCGGCAATGATGAGGTCAGCCTCGATGCCGGTGTCGTCCGGCACGTCGGTTTCGTAGACCAGCTCCACGCCCAGTTGCTCGCAGCGTGCCTGCAGGATGTTGAGCAGCTTTTTTCGCCCGATGCCGCAGAAGCCGTGGCCGCTGGAGACCATGCTGCGGCCGCCGATGTGGACGGCGATGTCGTCCCAGTGGTTGAAGGCGTCGGCGATCTCAGCCGCCGTCTCCGGGTCGGCCGCGCGCAGCGCGTCCACGGTCTGGTCGGACAACACGACGCCCCAGCCGAAGGTGTCGCCGGCGCGGTTGCGCTCCAGCACGCGCACCTGGTGTGCCGGATCGGCCTTCTTCATCAACAGGGCGAAGTAGAGGCCGGCCGGGCCGCCGCCGATGCAGGTGATGCGCATCGCACAACTTTAGAAATCAATAGTTCAAACGTCAACTAGTTGGACGTGCGGCGCCCAAAAAGGAAAACCCTGAGTTCAAGGCGAACTCAGGGTTTGGGGGCGAGGCAGTCGCTGAACTATTTCCAGTTCAGATGCACGACCCGATAGCCGTTGCTCTTCAGCGCCTGCAGCAGAAACGGCAGCGCCTTGGCCGTCTGGTCTTGCGCGTCGTGCAGCAGGATGATGCCGCCGCCGCTCTTGGCGAGCTGTCCCAACAGCTTGCCCGCCAGCATCTGCGGCGTCTGATCGGGCAGCCAGTCCTCGGCGCCGGCGTCGATGGACATGACGGTCAGACCGCGTTCCTTCAGGGCGCCCAGCAGCGTGGGCGTTTCTTCGAGGAAAGGGAAGCGGTAGGCAGCGGGCTCGGTGCCGAATACGGCGCGGTAGCTTGCCACGACGGCGTCGAGGTCGGCCGTCTGCGCGGCCGGCGGCAGCTGCGGCAAATGCTCGTGCCGGTCGCTGTGAATACCCACCGTGTGGCCGGCGTCACGCACCTGGCGGGCCAGGGCCGCGTGCTGGCGCAGCGGCTCGCCAATCATGAAGAAGCTGGCCTGTACGCATTGTTCGGCCAGGGCCTTCAGCACGACGGGCGTGGATTCGGGCCGCGGGCCGTCATCAAAGGTCAGCACGACTTCCTTGGGCGCCAGCGTCGGCAGGGCGGCGTGCTGGGCCGAGCCCCAGGCGGCGGCTTCGCGCTTGAGGGTCAGCGTGCGCGAGGTACCCAGCACGTCAGGCCCGCATTGGGCGGCAGCGGCCAGAGCGAGGCTCATCAGCAGGCCCGCCATCAGTGCGCCCCTACCGCGGCCTCGTGGCCTTCGGGCGCCTGCTCGTGGTCATGCGGGAAGGGCGCCAGCCAGGCCAGGATGACCGGCGGAATGGAGAAGATCAGCACCCAGCCGAAGAAGCTCATGTATTGGTGGTTGACGTAGTTCCACAGCAGGCCGCTGACGCTGCCCGTGCCCCATTTGGTGAGGGCCATGACGCCAGTGGCCATCGCGTAGTGAGCCATGCGGAAGGGCCCCGGGGCGATCTGCTGCATCATGTAGAGCATGTGGCCGACCGAGCCCATGCCGAAGCCGAACTTCTCGATGGAGACGATGACGGCGATGGTGACAGTGTCCGTCGGCATCGTCTGCGCCAGGTAGAAATAGGTCAGGTGCGGAATGTTGAGCACCAGGGCCAGGATGAAGAAGGTACGCGGCAGCGTGCGCTTCGCCACCAGGAAGCCACCGAGGAAGGCGCCGGCGATGAAGGTCAGCGTGCCGACGGTGCCGTTGATGTGGCCCAGGGCTTCGTTGTCCATGCCCAGCCCGCCGGCGCTCACCGAGTCCAGCAGGAAGAGCGGGCCGAACTTCTCGATGAAGCCTTCGCCGAATCGGTAGAAAAAGATGACCGCCAGCATCATCCAGATCTGCGGTTTCTGGAAGAAGGTGATCCAGGCCTCGGCCGTCGCCTTCAGACCGCCACCGAGACCTGCGCCATGCAGGTGCGAGGGCGAACCAGGCGGCAAGACGCGCAGGTGGTAGGCACCGAAGATAGCCATGGCCGCGGCGGCCAGCGACACGACGACGACCCAGCACTGCACCCAGCTCATGCCCTGGTGGTTGTGCAGATAGCCGGTCAGCGACACGAACAGCCCCGAGGCGACAACGGCGCCCAGGTTCCAGCACATGCCCTGCAGGCCGGAGTAGCGCGCCTGGTCGGTTTTGCTGACCGTCGTCATGAAGACGCCGTCGGCGCAGGTGTCCTGCGTGGCCGAGGCGAAACCGACGATCCAGAAGAAGGCCAGCGACAGCTTGAAGAAGCCCTCCATGGGCAGGCACAGGGCCACGAGGCCCAGGGCCGCGGCCATCGTGAACTCCATGCTGATGACCCAGAAGCGCTTGCTGCGGTAGGTCTCCAGCAGCGGCGCCCACAGCGGCTT
>CBHWBD010000021.1:0-40604 GCA_966111775.1 uncultured Comamonadaceae bacterium
CGGCGGCTCGAACGAAGTGCAACGCAACATCGTCGCGCAGACGGTGCTCGGCTGAGAGCGGGGAGACAAGACATGGATTTCGATTTCTCTGAAGACCAGCAAGCACTGCGCGACGCCGTCCGCCGCTTCGTCGACAAGGACTACGGATTCGAGCGCCGCACGCAGATCGAACGCGCCGGCGGCTTCGACCGCGCCGCCTGGGAAGGCCTGGCCGGCCTGGGCCTGACCGCGCTGGCCGTCCCTGAGGCCCACGGCGGCCTGGGCTTCGGCGCCGTCGAGGCGATGGTGGTCATGGAAGAACTCGGCCGCGGCCTCGTCATGGAGCCGGTGGCCCAGGGCGCGCTGATCGCGCCGGCCTTGCTGAGCAAGGCCCCGGACGAACTTCAGGCCGCCTGGCTGCCTCGCATTGCCGGCGGCGAAGCCCTCGTCGTGCTGGCTCACCAGGAAGCCAAGTCGCGCTACCGCCTGAACCGCGTCACCACGCGCGCCGTCGACGGCAAGCTGACGGGCGTGAAGAGTCTGGTGCCGGCCGGCGACGTGGCCGACGCCTTCATCGTGCCGGCCCGCGTATCGGGCGCCGATGACGCAGCGGAGGGCATCGCCCTCTACCTCGTCGAGCGTTCGGCCGCCGGCGTGCACACGCGCCCCTACTCGGTGTACGACGGCTCGCGCGCCGCCGAGGTCCATCTCGACAACGCGCCCGCCCAGCTCATCGCCGGCCCCGACCAGGGCCTGGCCCTGCTGGAACTGGCGGCCGACATCGGCATCGCCGCACAAGCCGCCGAGGCCGTCGGCGTCATGGAGAAATACCTCGCGCTGACCGTCGAGTACCTGAACACCCGCAAGCAGTTCGGCGTCGTCATCAGCAGCTTCCAGGCCCTGCGCCACCGCACGGCCGATGTGAAGATGCAGCTCGAACTGGCCCGCTCCATGAGTTACTTCGCGACGCTGCGCCTGGGCGACGCTCCGGCGGTACGCCGCCGCGCCGTGTCCCAGGCCAAGGTGCAGCTGGGCAATTCGATGCGCTTTGTCGGCCAGGCCTGCACGCAGATGCATGGCGGCATCGGCGTCACCGACGAGTACGCCGGCAGCCACTACTTCAAGCGCCTGACGGTCATGGAGATGCAATGGGGCGACACCCTGCATCACCTGGGTGAAGTCAGCGCTCGGATGCAGGACACTGCGGGGGTGTTTGCCTAGGCAGCGCTTGTCGGCGCTGCCCTCTCAGCCTGCTTGGAGGTCATCCGATGAAGCTCACCGCCGCCTTGTTGCTCGCCGGCCTTGCCGCCGGCGCTGCCCACGCCCAGACGATGAAACCTGGGCTGTGGGAGTTCAAGCAGACGCCCCAGCTCGACCCGGCCCGCCAGGCCCAGATGGCGCAAGCCCAGAAGGCCATGGAGAGCATGCCCGCCGAGCAGCGCCAGATGATGGAAAAGATGATGGCCAGCCGCGGCGTCAACGTCAGCATGGCGGGAGGCGCCATCACCATCAAGACTTGCGTCACCAAGGAGCAGGCCGAGCGCAACATGGCGCCGGTCAACCATCAGGGCAACTGCACCCAGGACATCAAGCGCAGCGGCAACACCATCCAGACCCACTTCGTCTGCACCGACCCGGCTTCCGAGGGCGACGCCACCGTCACCCTGCGCGGCAACGAGGGCTTCACCAACGACGTCACGGTGCGCCACCAGCGCCAGGGCAAGACCGAGGTCACCAAGGTCAGTGGTGAAGGCCGTTGGCTGGGCGCCGACTGCGGCGACGTGCAGCCGATGAAGTCCGCGGCCCAGGCCAAGTGAAGCAAAGGCTGTCGCAGATCCTGTTCAGCCAGGGTTTCGGAACGCGCCGCCTCTGCGCGGGGCTGGTGTGGCACGGCGAGGTCAGCGTTAACGGCGAAGTCGTCGAAGAGCCCGATACCGAGTTCGAGACCGAGGGGCTGCGCTTCAAGGTCAACGGCCAGGAGTGGCCCTTCTTCGACAAGGCCCTGGTCCTGCTGAACAAGCCGGCCGGCTATGAGTGCTCGCAGAAGCCCAAGCACCACCCCAGTGTGCTGAGCCTGCTGCCGGCGCCGCTGCGCGAGCGCGGCTTGCAGCCCATCGGGCGCCTGGACGAGGACACGACCGGCCTGCTGCTGCTGACCGACGACGGCACGCTGATCCACAAGCTGACATCGCCCAAGCACCATGTGCCCAAGGTCTACGAGGCGCGCTGCAAGCATCCGCTGACGACCGCCATGGTCGAGCAGTTGCTGGCCGGCGTCGAGCTCAAGGAGCCCGAGAGCAAGCTACCAGGCAAGTTCCAGCGCCCGCCCGAGATCAGCAAGGCCGAAGGCGCCGAAATCGTCGACGAGACCCTGCTGCGGCTGACCCTGGTGGAAGGCAAATACCACCAGGTCAAGCGCATGGTGGCGGCCGTCGGCAATCGCGTCGAAGCCCTGCACCGCCCGCAGTTCGGCGCCTTGACGCTGACCTCCGACCTCAAACCCGGTGAATGGCGCTGGGTGAGCAGCCCCACCGAGGTCTGGGGACAATAGAGCCAATGCGAGTTTTCAGAGGCTTCCACCACCCCGGCATCGCTCCCGCCTGCGCGCTGACCATCGGCAACTTCGACGGCGTGCACCGCGGCCACCAGGCCATGCTGGCCCTGCTGCAGTCCGAGGCCCGCCACCGCGGCCTGCCGACCTGCGTGATGAGCTTCGAGCCGCATCCGCGCGACTTCTTCGCCGCCAAGGCCGGCAAACCCGAACTCGCGCCGGCCCGGATCGCGCCGCTGCGCGACAAGCTGGGCGAACTGGAGCGCTGCGGCATCGACCAGGTCGTCATCCTGCGTTTCGACGAGACCCTGGCTTCGCTGCCGGCCCAGGACTTCATCCGCCGGGTGCTGGTCGATGGCCTGGGCGCCCGCTATGTCCTCGTCGGCGACGACTTCCGCTTCGGCGCCAAGCGCCAGGGCGACTACGCCACGCTGGACGCCGCCGGCCGGGCCCAGAGCTTCGACGTGGCCCGCATGATGAGCTACGAGGTGCACGGCCTGC
The DNA here is from genome assembly GCA_966111775.1 of uncultured Comamonadaceae bacterium. Classification (GTDB taxonomy): domain Bacteria; phylum Pseudomonadota; class Gammaproteobacteria; order Burkholderiales; family Burkholderiaceae_C; genus Pelomonas. The sequence goes on from CBHWBD010000021.1 coordinate 3,032, forward strand.
GCGTCAGCTCCTCGGCCGTGCGCGAGGCGCTGGCGGCGGGCGACATGGCTGCAGCGGCGTCACTGCTCGGCCGGCCCTATGCCATCTCGGGTCATGTCACGCATGGCCGCAAGCTGGGCCGCCAGCTCGGCGAATCCAGGCCCGGCGCCGCCGACGGCTTTCGCACGCTGAACCTGCGCTTTCCCCACGACAAGCCTGCCGCGCACGGCATCTTTGCCGTCCTCGTCCACGGCCTGGCGCCTGAGCCCCTGCCCGGCGTCGCCAGCCTGGGCAACCGCCCGACGGTGGAAGACGCCGGCCGCGTGCTGCTGGAAGTCCATTGCCTGGATTGGCCTGAATCCGAACTGGGTCCCGAGGGGGGCTACGGTAAACTGGCCCGCGTGGAACTGCTGCACAAACTTCGCGACGAAGCCAAGTACGACGGGCTGGATGCGCTCACGGCTGCCATCGCGGCCGACACGGCTGCAGCGCGCGCCTTCCTGGCCACCCACGCCGCCCAGCGTCGCCAGACCACGCGCGACCGAATTTGAAGCGGCTCCCCGCCGCTCTCATTCCGCCCTCCCCGCTTCTCGACTGCCAGACCCGCCAGACTTTTCGTCTGGCCGCATGCCATGACCACCCCGGACTATCGTTCCACGCTCAACCTGCCCGACACGCCCTTCCCCATGCGCGGCGACCTGCCCAAGCGCGAGCCGGGCTGGGTCAAGGCCTGGGATGAGCAAGGCCTGTACAAGCGCTTGCGCGACGCCCGCTGCGGCAAGCCCAAATTCGTGCTTCACGACGGCCCGCCGTACGCCAACGGCCAGATCCACATCGGCCACGCCGCCAACAAGATCCTGAAGGACATGATCGTCAAGGCGCGCCAGCTGGCGGGCTTCGACGCGGCCTACATCCCCGGCTGGGACTGCCATGGCCTGCCCATCGAGAACCAGATCGAGAAGACCTTCGGCCGCGGCCTGCCGCGCGACGAGGTGCAGGCCAAGAGCCGCGCCTACGCCACCGAGCAGATCGACGGCCAGCGCACCGACTTCAAGCGCCTGGGCGTGCTCGGCGAATGGGACAACCCGTACAAGACCATGAACTTCGCCAACGAGGCCGGCGAGATCCGCGTCTTGAAGCGCATGTTCGAGCGCGGCTTCGTCTACCGCGGCCTGAAGCCCGTCTACTGGTGCTTTGACTGCGGCTCCTCGCTGGCCGAGTTCGAGATCGAGTACGCCGACAAGCAGTCGCCTGCGGTCGATGTCGCCTTCCTGAGTGCCGAGCCCGAGAAGCTGGCCGCCGCCTTCGGCGTGGCGCCGCTGACCAAGGACGCCTTCACCGTCATCTGGACGACGACCCCCTGGACCATCCCGGCCAACCAGGCGCTCAACCTCAACCCCGAGCTGCCCTATGCCCTGGTCGACACGCCCAAAGGATTCTTCGTCGTCGCCGAGGCGCTGGTGGAGAAGTGCCTGGCGCGCTGGCAGCTGGAAGGCCAGGCCGTGGCCACGGTGCCCGGCCGCAAGCTGGAACTGCTGAAGTTCAAGCACCCGCTGGCGCACGTCCATCCTGGCTATGACCGCGAAAGCCCCGTCTACCTGGCCGACTACGCCACCGCCGAAGACGGCACCGGCGTCGTCCACTCCGCGCCCGCCTACGGCCTGGACGACTTCCAGTCCTGCGTCGCCCACGGCCTGAAGTTCGACGACATCCTGAACCCGGTGCAGGGCAACGGCGCCTACGCGGCCGAGCTGCCGCTGTTCGGCGGCCAGCACATCTGGAAGGCCAACCCCGTCATCGCCCAGGCCCTGCTGGACGCCGGCCGGCTGATGGCGCAAAGCAAGCTCACCCACAGCTACCCGCACTGCTGGCGCCACAAGTCGCCCGTCATCTACCGCGCCGCGGCCCAGTGGTTCGTGCGCATGGACGAAGGTGACGGCCTGTTCACGACGAACAAGGCCCCCGACAGCCTGCGCAAGACCGCCCTGGCCGCCATCGAGGCGACGAGCTTCTATCCCGAAAACGGCCGTGCCCGCCTGCACGACATGATCGCCGGCCGGCCCGACTGGTGCATCTCGCGCCAGCGCAGCTGGGGCGTGCCCCTGCCCATCTTCCTGCACAAGGACACGGGCGAGGCGCACCCGAACACGCTGGAATTCATCGAACGAGCCGCGCAGTTGGTGGAGCAGAACGGCATCGAAGCCTGGTCCAAGCTCGACGCCGCCGAGTGGTTGGGCGCCGAAGCGGCCCACTACACCAAGGGCAACGACATCCTCGACGTCTGGTTCGATTCCGGCTCCACCTTCGAGCATGTGCTCAAGGGCAGCCACAAGGGTGCCGGCCACGAGAGCGGCCCCGAGGCCGACCTCTACCTGGAAGGCCATGACCAGCATCGCGGCTGGTTCCACTCCTCGCTGCTGATTGCCTGCGCCCTCTATGGCCGCGCGCCCTACAAGGGCCTGCTGACCCACGGCTTCGTCGTCGACGGCCAGGGCCGCAAGATGAGCAAGTCCATGGGCAATGTGGTCGCACCGCAGGCCGTGTCGGACAAGTTCGGCGCCGAGATCCTGCGCCTGTGGACGGCTGCCACCGACTACTCGGGCGACCTCGGCCTGGACGAGAAGATCCTGGCCCGCGTGGTGGACAGCTACCGCCGCATCCGCAACACGCTGCGCTTCCTGCTCGCCAACGTCAGCGACTTCGATCCGGCGACGGACGCCGTTGCGCCGGCCGATCTGCTGGAAGTCGACCGCTACGCCCTGGCCCGCGCGGCCGAGCTGCAGACCGACATCCTGGCCCACTTCGAGCGCTACGAATTCCATCCGGTCGTGGCCAAGCTGCAGGTCTACTGCTCCGAAGACCTCGGCGCCTTCTACCTCGACGTGCTGAAGGACCGCCTCTACACGACGGCGCCCAAGAGCCTGGCGCGCCGCTCGGCCCAGACGGCGCTGTGGCAGATCACGCATGCCATGCTGCGCTGGATGGCGCCCTTCCTCAGTTTCACCGCTGAAGAGGCATGGCAGGTCTTCGCAAAGGGCGACAGCATCTTCACCGAGACCTATTGGGACTTCGGAAACACGGATGCCTCGCTGCTGGCCAAGTGGAATCGCATCCACGAGATCCGCGACGAGGTCAACAAGGCCATCGAGGCGGTGCGCACGACGGGCGCCGTCGGCGCCTCGCTGCAGGCCGAGCTGGTGCTCAAGGTCAACGAGCAGGACCAGATGCTGCTGGACAGCCTGGGCGACGACCTGCGCTTCGTCTTCATCACCTCGGCAGTCAAGCTGATGTCCGCGGCCGAACTGGGCGTGACGGTGACGCCCAGCAGCCACGCCAAGTGCGAGCGCTGCTGGCACTACCGCGCCGACGTCGGCAGCAATGCCGAGCACCCGACGCTGTGCGGACGCTGCGACAGCAACCTCTACGGCGCAGGCGAAACCCGCACCATCGCATAAAGCGGTTTTGCGTTTCTGGGCGGACCGACGCAGGGCCGCCCCAAGTCGGCACGCAAGCGATGTGCTTGCGGCTCAACGCCGCAAGCATCGCTGCCACACGCGAGACGCGTGTGGCGCTCGAGCTGTCCAAGCTCGCGCAGGCGAGCTTGGAGCCGCGGCTCTCGCTCCCCTCGGGGGCTACGGAAACGCGGGAACGTTAGGTTCGACCCCCTCGAAGTGCGCTTCGGGGTGGGTGCGTTCCAGCAGTTGCTCGATCTCGGTGATGCGGGTGCGCGGCACGTCGACGATGAGCAGGTACTGCCCCTCCTCGATGGCCTGCTCGAAGCGTTTCAGGCGCCGGCTCGGCGTCGAACTGCCGATCATGCTGGACGACCAGGTTCCCAGCATGGCGCCCACGGCCGCCAGACCGATGACGACCGCCGCCGGCGAGGCCGCGCTGATCGCCAGCGCCGCCGCCACGCCGCCCGCGGCCCCCAGGCCGGAACCGATCAGGGCGCCGCTCTGGGCCGCTTCGACCAGGTCCGAGGTCTGCAGCACATTGGCCACATGCAGGCCGTCCATCGCCGCGCCCTCGGCGGCCACGAAATGGATGTGATGCTCGGTGATGCGGGCGAGCAACAACTCGTCCATCGTCCGCCGCGCGCTGCTCAGATGGGGCAGCAGCCAGTAGATGCGCTTTCGCATGGCGTCGTTCTCCAGCGTGTTGGGAGTTCTTTCCTTCTACGCCGCTTCTCCTGCGCCTACAAGCCCCGCCTCGGCGGCAAGTTACATTGGCGGCCCTCGCCTCGCGACCCTCACCATGCCTTCTCGCTCGTCGTCCCCGTCTTCCGGCCTGACCACCTGGCTGCTGATCGCCGCCCTCATCATCCTGGCCGACCAGCTCACCAAGGTGCTCATCCTGCGCACCTTCCAGCTCGGCGACGTCCATCCGGTCACCAGCTTTTTCGACGTGGTGCGCGCCCACAACTTCGGCGCGGCCTTCAGCTTCCTGCACGGCGCCTCGGGCTGGCAGCGCTGGTTCTTCCTGGGCCTGGGCCTGGCGGCGGCCGCCTTCATCGTCTGGATGCTGCGCCGCCATGGCCACCAGAAGCTGTTTGGCTGGGCCCTGACGCTGATCCTGGGCGGGGCCCTGGGCAATGTCATCGACCGCGCCATTCATGGCTATGTGGTCGATTTCATCCAGGTCCACGCCGGCGGCTGGTATTTCCCGGCCTTCAACGTGGCCGACAGCGCCATCACCATCGGCGCCGTCCTGCTGATCCTGGACGAACTGCGGCGCGTGCGCCGCGGCTGAACCTCAGGCGTAACGCCACAGCGGGGTGAAGGCCGGGCGCAGATGCCAGGCCAGGACCAGCAGCCACAGCAGATGGGCCGTACCCCAGGGCCAGGTCGGACTGAGCAGCAGGTTGAACAGGAAGATCACCAGCACCAGCGGTGCCAGCAGCACCACGCCCAGCGGTGCCGTGCGCAGCCGCAGCAGGCAGAAGCCGCCGATCACATAGCCCAGCGCGATGCTGGGATCCAGGAAACCGGTGGCCGTCATCGCCCGGTGGAAGGCCGCGCCGGCTTCCGTGTGGTGGAAGTCCGGCACCGGCAGCAGGCCGGCCTTGACGGCCCCCATGTGCAGGCCGCTGGCCACATAGAAGAAGCCATAGGCCCAGCGCGCCAGGCGCCAGCCGAGGTGCTCGTGATCACGGCTCATCGCGGTTCTCCTTGTTCACCATTGACGGAAGAGATGGGCGTAGTCCGGCCCGACGGCCAGGGTCTCGTCGCGCTCGCGCAGATGCAGGCGCAGCCGCCCGCCCAGGCCGCGGTGGATGCTGCGCACCGCGGTGATGTTGACGACGGTGCCGCGGTGCACGCGCCAGAAGATCTCCGGGTCCAGACGCTGCTGCAGCTCCTTCAGCGAACTGCTGACCAGGGCCTCGCGCTCGGCCGTCACGACGGCCACGTATTTGTTGTCGGCCTGCAGGTAGAGGATGTCGTCGACCGTCACCAGCAGCAGATCCCGCCCCTGCTGCACCGTCAGCCAGCGCAGCGGCGCCTGCTGCGCCGGCGCCGGCATGGCGGCCTCCAGCCGGCTCAACCGTGCAAGCAATTGCTCCAGGTCGGCCGGCGGCTGCGCCTGGCGCTGCTTGAGGCGCTGCACGCACAGCGCCAGCCGGGCCGCATCCAGGGGCTTGAGCAGATAGTCCACCGCGCCCTCATCAAACGCGCTGACGGCGAAATGCGCGAAGGCGGTGATGAAGACCCGGTGCGCCTGGGCGCCGATCAGTCGCGCCAGCTCCAGCCCCGACAGGCCGGGCATCTGCACGTCGAGGAAGACGATGTCGGGCTTCAGCCGCTCGAACTCGCGCCAGGCGGTCTGGCCGTCATGCACGATGGCGCAGATCTCCAGCTCGGGCCAGGCCCGCGCCAGCGCGTCGCGGATGCCGTTCGCCAGCAGCGGTTCGTCCTCGGCGATCAGGGCTCTCATCGTGCTTCGGCGCCCTGCGCCAGTCGGGTGCGCAACTGCGCGATCAAGTCGACCAGCGCGCCGTCCGCCGCAGCGGCGTCCTGACCAGCCAGCGTCGTGACGGCGCGCAGGCGCTGCAGCAATTCCTCCGGCTCGACCCGCGCCTGCAAGGCCTGCAGCCTCGCGGCCTGCAACTCGCCGCGGGCCTGCTGGCCGGCCAGTTGCCAGGCTCGCAGCCGCGCGGCCGACAGCTGCGCGCGTCGCCATTGCGCGTAGGCGCCCAGGCCCAAGGCCAGCGGAAGGAACAGCTTCATGGTCTCACCCCAGCGGCGTGCCAGATCCAGTTTGACCTGGCCCTGGCTGATCAGCTCCTGCAAAGGAAGTACGAAGGCCTGGCCCCACAGCAGCACCAGCAGCAGCACGACGCCATAGGCCGGCAGCAAGGCTGCGCCGCGCGCCAGGGCCCGGTCGGCGAGGCGCGTCAACAGCAGCACAGGCAGGCCGATCTGCAGCAGATGGCTGGCCCAGGTGGTCGCCAGCAATGCGAAGCTGGAAGGTGCGTAGGGATTCAGCGGCATGCCGGCGTAGACCGTGCTGCAAAGCGCCATCAACGCCGCCAGCCCGAGGTGGCGCCAGCCCAGCGGTGCAGGCTCGATGTCGAGGCAGGGATCGGGTCTCATGAGATGGCAGCGGGCGCAGCAGGCGTGGCCGGCCGCAGCGGCAGCAGCAGTTCCGCGACGACGCCGCGCGGCTGGTTCAGGCGCAGCTCCAGCCGGCCGGCCTCACCATAGGCCGCCCTGAGTCGTGCACGGGTATTGGCCAGCCCCATGCCGCTGCCGCTGCCGCTGCCCATGCCGGCGCCGTTGTCGGCCACGGCCAGCTTCAAGCGGCCATCGCCGGCCTGCTCGGCGCGAAGGGTGATGCAGCCCCCCTCGGGCAGCGGCGCCAGGCCGTGCTTGAGGGCGTTCTCCACCAGCGTCAGCAGCAGCATGGGTGGCAGCTCGGCGTCGAGCAGCTTGTCGTCGGCCACATCCACCCGCCATTGCAACCGCCTCGCGCCCATGCGCACCTGGTGGATGGCAAGCAAGGCCTGCACCAGCTCGACCTCCTGGCCCAGGCTGGCGGCCCCTTCGCGCAGCCGCGGCAGCGCCGCCTGCAGATAGCGGCCCAGGTCGTCCAGCAGGCTGCAGGCCCTCGCCGGGTCGTCGGCCAGCAGCTCGCGCACATTGGCCAGGGTGTTGAACAGGAAATGCGGCTCGATCTGGGCCTGCAGCAGCTGCGTGCGGGCAGCGTCGAGCTCGCCCCGCAGCGCGGCCTGCTGCACGGTCGCACCATGCAGGGATTCGTCGGCCCGCCGCCGCTGCCAGCTGAACTCGTACAGCCCCGTCAGCAGCAGGCCCCAGGTCAGGCAGTAGACGGCCATCTGCGGCAGATAGACCGCCGGCACCTGCCAGCCGTTCATGCGCCAGGCGGAGGCCTGGCAGAAGGCCAGCAGGCCCAGGCCGCCGGTGGCCAGGCCCAGGGCCAGCAGGCTGCCCCAGCGACGCGGACCCGCCGTCGGCAGGCGGGGATGCAAAAGCGCCACGCCCAGCACCAGCACGCTCCAGAACAGCAGGTCCCAGCTGAAGGTGTGCAGCAGGTCGGCGCCCAGGGTCTCGCTGTGATCAAGCGAAACGCGCCGGTGCAGGTAGTACAGCGTCGTGAAGCTGGCCAGCAGCAGGACCAGGCGCAGGTCGCTGAAATGGCGGTGATGCCAGGTGGAAGCGGACATGGTGGGATGTGAATGCATGGCAACGCTAGCCCAGGCCCTGGCGCCCGGCGAGCGCCAGCCGACGAAACCACCGAACGAGCACGACAAAACCCGTCATATGGCACACCTGGACCGCCGCGGCGGCTCCGGGCGCGTCCCTGGCTAAGGTGACAATCGCGCGCCTTCACGCCGCCGCCGATGCTCCTCGACTTCGCCAGCTTGAGCCATTACGACTGGCTCGACGTCCCCCTGTGGGTCTTCGACCCCGACCAACAGCGCAACCTCTGGGCCAATGCCGCGGCCCTGCGCTTCTGGCATGCCGACAGCGCCGAGGAATTCCTGTCGCGCGACTTCTCCGAACATGGCGACGCCGTGCGCGAGCGCCTGGCCGTCACGGCGGCCGACCATGCCCAGGGCAAGATCGTCCGCGAGCAATGGACCCTCTACCCCAAGGGGGAACCGACGACGGTCATGCTGGTCTCGCGCGGCATGCGCACGCCGGAGCGCCGCCAGGTCATGCTGTTCGCGGCCGACTCGCTGGGCGGTGGCGCCGACCTTTCCATGCTGCGGGGCGTCGAGGCCCTGCAGCACACCTCGGTGCGCATCGCGGTCTTCGGCCTTGCTGATGGGGAGCTGCTGATGCGCAACCCCGCCGCAGCGCTGACCTTCGGCGACACGCCACCCGGCCCCGGCCAGAGCGAGTTCACCCGCCTGTTCGCCCACACCGGCGACGCCGCCAGCATCCTCGGCCGCGTGCAGCGTGGCGAGACCTGCCGCCAGGACGTCGAGCTGCAGACCCTGTCCGGCCCGTGCTGGCATGCCCTGGATGCGCGCCCCATGCGCGACCCCGTCACCGGCGACACCGTCATGCTCTTCAACGCCCGCGACATCGCCGACCTCAAGGCCAGCCAGGCGGCCCTCGTCGCCGCGCGCGAGGCCGCCGAGCAGGCCAGTCAGGCCAAGAGCAGCTTCCTGGCCAACATGAGCCACGAGATCCGCACGCCCATGAACGGCGTGCTCGGCCTGACCGAACTGGTGCTGCAGACCAGCGAGCTCAGCGAGCGCCAGCGCCGCTTCATCGGCATGGCCCACCAGTCCGCCAAGGGCTTGATGACCATCATCAACGACCTGCTGGACGTGGCCAAGATCGAGGCCGGCAAGATCGTCATCGACGAGCAGCCCTTCAGCCTGCATGACTGCCTGGGCGAGTCGCTTCAACCCCTGCTGCTGCAGGCCCACGACAAGGGCATCCAGCTGCATGCCCGCGTGCAGCCCGGCGTGCCGTCCTGGCTGATCGGCGACGCGCTGCGGCTGCGCCAGGTGCTGATCAACCTGATCGGCAATGCGCTGAAGTTCACCGAGCACGGCGAGGTGCGCATCGAGATCGCCCTGGCCGACGCCCACGAGGGCGATGGCCCCGGTCGACTGCGCCTGCGCGTGGCCGTCACGGACACCGGCATCGGCATGACGCGCGACCAGATCGGCCAGATCTTCGACCCCTTCACCCAGGCCGACGGCAGCATCACGCGCCGCTATGGCGGCACCGGCCTGGGCCTGACCATCGTGCAACGCCTGGTCGGGCTGATGGACGGCGAGATCAGCGTCGAAAGCGAGCCGGGCGTCGGCTCCAGCTTCAGCTTCGAACTGCTGCTGGGCCGCGTGACGACCTGACGCCTTCTCTCAGGGCAGCAGCACCGCGCTGCCGAGCAGCTTGCGAGCTTCCAGGTCGACATGGGACTGGGTCGCTTCGGCGAGGGCATAGCGCCTGTCGACGCGGATCTTGACCTGGCCGCTGGCCACCATGTCGAACAGCTCGTCGCCCATGGCCTGGGTGGCCTCGCGCGTGGCGATGTGGGTGAACAGCGTCGGCCGCGTCACATAGAGGGAGCCCTTGGCTGCCAGCGTGCCCACGCTGAAGGCCGGCACCGGGCCCGAGGCCCCGCCAAAGCTGGCCAGCAGGCCGAAGGGCGCGAGGCTGTTCAACGAGCCTTCCCAGGTGTCGGCACCGACAGAGTCGTAGACCACCTTCACGCCGCGCCCCCCGGTGATCTCGCGCACCTTGGCCGCGAAATCGGTGTCGCGGCGGTAGTTGATGGCGTGCGTCGCGCCGTGATCGAGGGCCAGCTGGCATTTCTCGTCGCTGCCCGCCGTGGCGATCAGTTGCAGGCCCAGGGCTCGCGCCCACTGGCAGGCGATCAGCCCGACGCCGCCGGCCGCGGCGTGGAAGAGCACAAAGTCCCCCGCCTGCAAGCCGCCCTGCGGCAGGGTCTTGCGCAACAGGTATTGCACCGTCAGGCCCTTGAGCATCATGGCCGCGCCGGTCTCGAAGCTGATGGCGTCGGGCAGCTTCAACACACACTTGGCCGGCATCACCCGAGCCGTTGCATAGGCACCCGGCGGGTTGCTGGCGTAGGCGGCGCGGTCACCCGCGCGCAGATGCGTGACACCCTCGCCCACCGCCTCCACCACACCCGCACCCTCCATGCCCAGGCGGGCCGGCAGAGACAGCGGATAGGTGCCGTTGCGGTGGTAGACGTCGATGTAGTTCAGCCCGCAGGCCTGGTGGCGGATGCGGATCTCGCCCGGCCCGGGCGCGCCAACCTCCACGTCCACCAGCTTCATTTGCTCCGGGCCACCCGGGGCCTCGATGACGATGGCTTTTTCACTCATGCGAAGTCTCCAGTTGCGAGTCCGGTATCGTGCCAGCCCTTTGCTGTCCACGTTGCCGGTGATGAAGCTGACCCCACGCCTTGCTGTGCTGCTGAGCGTGCCGCCCCTGCTCTGGGCCGGCAATGCCGTCATCGGCCGCATGGTGCGCCACGACATCCCGCCGATGGCGCTGAACGCGCTGCGCTGGCTGATCGCCTTCGCCCTGCTGGCTCCGCTGGCCCGTCGCCTGCTCGCCGACCCGCGCGAGGCATTGAAGCGCTGGCGCGGCCTGGCCTGGCTGGGCTTCCTCGGCATGGGTTGCTACAACTCGCTGCAATACCTGGCCCTGCACACCTCGTCACCGCTGAACGTCACGCTGATCACGGCCAGCATGCCGGTCTGGATGCTGGGGGTAGGCGCCCTCTTCTACGGCGTGAAGCCGACGCCGCGCCAGCTGGCCGGCGCGCTTCTGTCGCTGCTCGGCGTCGCCGTCGTCATCGCGCGTGGCGACCCCGCGGCCCTGCTGGCCGTGCGCTTCGTGGCGGGCGACCTGCTGATGCTGGTGGCCCTCTTCACCTGGGCCATCTACTCCTGGATGCTGGCGCGGCCAGCGCAAGGCCTGCGACCCGGCGAGCGGCCGGGCTGGAACTGGGCTGAATGGCTGATGGCCCAGCTGATGTTCGGCGTGGTCTTCTCGGGCGTGGCGGCCGGTGTAGAGCAGATCGTCGCACCAGCCGACATCCACTGGAGCCCGACCCTGATCGCCGTGCTGGCCTATGTCGCCATCTGCCCCTCGCTGATCGCCTACCGCTGCTGGGGCCTGGGCGTGGCCGAGGCGGGGCCGGCCCTGGCGGGCTTCTTCGTCAACCTGACACCGGTCTTCGCGGGCCTCATCTCGGCGGCCCTGCTCGGTGTCGCGCCCGCCTGGTATCACGGCCTGGCCTTTGTGCTGATCGCCGCGGGCATCCTCGTGTCGTCGCGTTGATGCGAGTGCTGCACGCCGACGACCGCCTGGTCGTCATAGCCAAGCCGGCCGGCCTGCTCAGCGTGCCGGGCCGCACGGAACCGGACTGCGCCAGCGCGCGCGTGCAGGCCCTCTACCCGGACGCTCTCATCGTGCATCGCCTCGACCAGGCGACGTCCGGGCTGCTGCTGTTCGCACGCGGCATCGAGGCCCAGCGCGAACTCAGTGCCGATTTCGCCGCGCGCCGCGTCGGCAAGCTCTATGTCGCCATCGCCGCTGGCCATCTCGAGGGCGAAGGTCTCATCGACCTGCCGCTGGGTGCCGACTGGCCCAACCGGCCGCGCCAGCAGGTCGACCTGAAAGGTGGCAAGCCCTCCCAGACGCGCTGGCATGTGCTGGGCCATGAGGGCGCCCATACCCGCGTCGCTCTCGAGCCACTGACGGGACGCAGTCATCAGTTGCGCGTGCACCTCGCCCACCTTGGCCATGCCATCCTGGGCGACGCGCTCTACGCCACGCCCGACATTGCCGCGGCGAGCCCACGCCTGCTGCTGCACGCCAGCGAGCTGCGCATCGCCGGCCATCACTTCATCTGCCCTCCGGAGTTCTGAACCATGCATCTCTACATCGTCACCGGCAGCTCCCGCGGCCTGGGCGCCGCTCTCGTGCAGCAGTTGGCCCAGCCGGGCAACACCGTCATCGGCATGGCCCGCAAGCGCAACCCCGCTCTGAAGGCGGAGCAATGGACGCTGGATCTCGCCGACCCGCTGCCCGCCGCGGAACGCCTGCAGGCCTGGCTGCGTGCCAACACCGGCTGGAATAGCGCGACCTTGATCAACAACGCGGCGCTGCTGAGCGAACCCGGCCCGCTGGCGGACAGCGATCTCGCACAGCTGTCCGCCGCCCTGCGCGTCGGCCTGGAAGCGCCGGCGCTGCTGAGCCGCGTCTTCCTTGCTGAAACGTCGGGGGTGGCCCAGCGCCGCATCCTCAACATCTCCTCGGGCCTGGGCCGTCGCGCCATGGCCGGCAGCGCGTCCTATTGCGCCGTCAAGGCCGGGCTGGATCATTTGAGCCGCGCCCTCGCGCTGGAGGAGCCCGAAGTCGCCATCGTGTCCCTGGCGCCTGGCGTCATCGACACCGACATGCAGATCCAGCTGCGCGGCGCCGACCCGGCGCGCTTCCCCGAGCAGACGCGCTTCCAGGGCCTGAAGGACGGCGGCCAGTTGCAGACGGCAGCGGCCACGGCCGCCTCCATCGTCAGCTTTTTCATGCGGCCAGACTTCGGAAAAACCGTCGTTGCCGACATCCGTGACGCTTGAAAATCCTGAGCCGAGCCTGCAGTTTCAGGCTCGTTCTTCAGGAGATCCGCTTGAACCGCATCCTCGCCGTGACCCTGGCCGCTCTGCTGGCCCTTGCACTGCCTGCCCATGACGCTGAAGCCAAGCGCCTGGGGGGCGGGGGCATCAAGCGCAGCGTGCCCACCCAGACCGCGCCGCAGACGCCGCCGGCCCAGCAGCCGGCGCCCCAGCAGGCCGCGCCCAACAAGCAGGCCGCCGCGGCTCCCGCTGCCGCCGCCGCGCCCAAGCGCTCCTGGCTCGGCCCCATTGCCGGCCTCGCCGCAGGCCTGGGCCTGGCGGCCTTGGCCAGCCACTTCGGCTTCGGCGGTGAACTCGCCAGCCTGATGACCCTGGTGCTGCTCGGCATCGTGGCCGTCGTCGTGATCCGATTCCTGGTGCGCCGCTTCGCGGCCCCCAAGCCGCAACTGGCCGGTGCCAACGGCGCCAGCTTTCGCGACGCCGAACCAGCGTGGAACCCCGCTCCCATGGCGACGGCCAACGCGGCCAGCGTGGCGCCCGCCGACTTCGACACCGAAGGCTTCGAGAAGCTCGCCAAGCAGGTCTTCATCCGCCTGCAGGCTGCCAACGACGCCGGCGACCAGGACGACCTGCGCCGCTTCACGACGCCGCAGATGTACGCCAGCATCCAGCAGGAACTGCTGGAGCGCGGCAGCCAGCCGCAACGCACCGAAGTGCTGCGGCTCGATGCCCGCGTCGTCGACGTCGCGCTCGAGGCCGGCCAGCAGATCGTCTCGGTGCGCTTCTCGGGCCTGGTGCGCGAGAAGAGTGAGCAGGCTGCCGAGGATTTCGACGAGATCTGGCACCTGGTGAAGGCCGGTGAAGGCTGGCTGATCGCCGGCATCCAGCAGACCGCATGACCGTCGTCACAGCGGGTTAGACCCGAGTCCGACCGGGCCGAGAATGGGCGCTTCGAGCGCCCATTTCCCTTTGAGCCCCCCCCATGATTCGTCTGCGTCTTTCCCTTTGCGCGCTGGTTCCGGCACTGCTGGCGGCCTGCGCCTCTTCACCGGCCCCGACGACGGCTGTCGTGGCGCCCAACGCCAATCTGCTGGCCCAGGGCATTCCGCCCGTGCCGCAGAGCCTGGCCGACGCCATCGGCCGCTACAACGACTTCCGCGGCCACGCCTTCGCCGACTGGCATCCGACCCAGCGCGAGATGCTGGTCAGCCACCGCAAGGCCGGTGCCAACACCGCGCAGATCTTCCGCGTGACGACACCGCTGACCGAAGGCCAGCAGCTCACCGACGGCATCGATCCCGTCACCCGTGCCACCTACGAGCCGCGCACCGGCCAGTACATCGTCTTCGAGCGCGCCACCGGCGGCAACGAGGTCGCCCAGCTCTATCGCCTGGCACTGAACCAGCCCGCCGCCCAGCCCGTGCTGCTGACCAACCCCGATGAGCGCCACGCCATCAACACCTGGCTGCGCAAGAGCGGCCGCCTTGTCTATTCCTCCGTGCCCATCGACCGCACGGCCGAGGGCGGCAAGCGCAGCAAGATCACGACGACGCTGTGGCTGATGGATCCCGAGAAGCCCGAAGGCCGCCGCAAGCTGGCTGAGCTCGACGGTGGCGGCTGGGCCGCCAGCCGCCCCTCGCCCGACGAGAAGCTGATCTCCCTGACGCACTATCTGTCGGCCAATGAATCGCAGATCTGGATGCTGGACCTGGACAGCGGCGTGGCCAAGCAGGTCGCGCCCGCCGTCGGCAGCCAGGAAGCCAAGGCGACTTATTCGCCGGCCGGCTGGTCGCCCGACGGCCGCTCGCTGTGGATCGCCAGCGACCGCGCCGGCGAGTTCCGCGAACTGATGAAGCTGGACCTGGCCGCCGGCCGCATCGCCCGCGTCAGCGGCCACATCCCCTGGGACGTCAGCGGCGTCACGCTGACGGAGGACCGCAGCAGGCTGGCCGCCCAGTTCAATGTCGACGGCCGCGACGAGCTACATTTCTTCGACGCCGAGACCGCCAAGGAAGTGCCCGCCCCCACCGCATTGCCCAACGGCAATATCGGCACGGCGTCCTATCACCACGGCAGCGGCGACCTGGCCTTCTCGATCAGCAACGCCCAGGGTCCCAGCCAGATCTACTCGCTGGGCGCGGACGGCAAGGTGCAACAGTGGACGCGCGCCTCGGGCGCCGTCGATACCTCGGGCTTCAGCGAGCAGAAGCTCGTGCGCTGGAAGAGCTTTGACGGCACGACCATCTCGGGCCTGCTGACCCAGCCGCCCAGGAAGTTCGCCGGCAAGCGCCCGGTGCTGATCTCCATCCACGGCGGGCCGGAGTCCCAGGCCAGCTTCGGCTTCCTGGGCCGCAACGCCTACTACGTGCAGGAACTGGGCATGGCCCTGATCCAGCCCAATGTGCGCGGCTCCAGCGGCTATGGCAAGAGCTTCCTGGCGATGGACAACGGCTTCAAGCGCGAGGACTCGGTCAAGGACATCGGCGCCCTGCTCGACTGGATCGCCACCCAGCCCGACCTGGACGCGTCGCGCGTCCTCGTCACTGGCGGCAGCTACGGCGGCTACATGACGCTGGCCGTGTCGACCCACTACGCCGACCGCATCGCCGGCTCCATCGACGTCGTCGGCATCTCGCACTTCGTGACCTTTCTGAACAACACCGAGAGCTACCGCCGCGACCTGCGCCGCGTCGAGTACGGCGACGAACGCGATCCCAGCATGCGCGCCCACCTGGAGAAGATCTCGCCGCTGACCAATGCGGCCAGGATCAAGAAGCCCCTCTTCGTCATCCAGGGCAAGAACGACCCGCGCGTGCCCTACACCGAGGCCGAGCAGATCGTCGCGACGGTGCGCCAGGGCGGCACGCCGGTCTGGTATCTGCGCGCCGAGAACGAAGGCCATGGCTTCCAGAAGAAGGACAACCAGGACTTCCAGTTCTACGCCACCGTGCTGTTCATGCAGCAGACGGTGCTGAAGTAGGCCGGGCTTGGACCTGCTCGACCCGGTCAGCCCGCTGTTCGCGCTCGCGGGCCTGCTGCTCGCGTTCGCCACGGCGGTGCTGCTGCTGCGCCGCCACGGCGCGCCGCCGCCTGCCGGCCGCTACGCCGGCATCGACGGCCTGCGCGGCTACCTGGCCTTCGGCGTCTTCCTGCACCACGCCAGCATCTGGTACTTCTATCAGCACACCGGCGAGTGGAAGCTGCCGCCCTCGCAGCTCTACACCCATCTGGGCCACAGCAGCGTGGCGGTGTTCTTCATGATCACCGGCTTGCTGTTCTTCTCGAAGCTGATCGGCGCGCGGCAGCGTCCGCTGGACTGGCTGAAGTTGTTTGTGTCGCGGCTGCTGCGGCTGGTGCCGCTCTACCTCGTCGTCATGGCGTTGCTGTTCACCGCGGTTGCCGTGCTGTCCGGTGGCGAACTGCACGAACCGGTCCGCACCGTCACCAAGCAGGCCCTGCGCTGGCTGGGCTTCACGATGTATGGCAACCCGCCCATCAACCAGGTGGAGGCGACCAAGATCGTCGTCGCGGGCGTGACCTGGTCCCTGCCCTATGAATGGTTCTTCTACGGCGTGCTGCCGCTGTTGGCGCTGGCCGTCGGCCTGAGGCCTCGTTGGCCCTATCTGCTGCTGGGGGTCATCTCGCTGCTGGCACTGCTGGACTGGCATGCCCTGCCCGTACACCTGTGGGCGTTTGCCGGTGGCATCGTGGCCGCCTGGGCGGTGCGCTGGCCCGCCCTGTGCGGCTTTGCCCGCGGCCGCCTTGCCAGCCTGCTCGTCCTCGCCTGTGGCGCCGCGGCGGTGGGCCTGTTCCCCCTGGCCACCGACTACGGCGTGCTGGCCCTGCTGGCTTGCGCCTTCGTCCTGGTCGCCTGCGGCAACACGCTGTTCGGGCTGCTGCTGCATCCCGCCTCGCGGCTGCTGGGTGAGATGGCCTACAGCATCTATCTGCTGCATGGCTTGCTGCTGTTCAGCCTCTTCCATTTCGTGCTGGGCGCCGACCGGCCCGGCGCAGCCCTGGGCGCCGGTGTCCACTGGGCCTGGGTGTTGGCGCTGGCCCCCTGCCTCGTGCTCGTCAGCCACGTCAGTTTCCGCTGCATCGAGGCCCCCGCCATGCAGGCCACCCCCGCGCTGACCGCCGCCCTGCGCCGCCGGCTTCAGCGATCGACGAAAAGGCAGCCGGCGTAGGCCAGGGGTTGAGGCCAACTGGCCGGCGTCGGCGGGTCGCCGCGCCAATCGCGAGCATTGATCCAACCGCCGTGCCCCACCACCAGCGCGCAGGCTGGCTGCCAGGCGGCGGCACGCGCCAGCAGCACGTTCAGCGACTCGCCGCCATCGAAATCGAAGCCGCAGAAATCGGTCATCCAGCGCTCGAACTCGGTTTGCGGAATCTCGCTCCAGGGCTTGCCATCCCAGCGGCCGAAGTCCGCCTCCAACAGCGCCGCATCGACTCGCCAGCGAAAGCCCCAACGCCGCAGCCAACGGCCCACATCTGCCGCTCGGGCCAGCGGCGACGTGACGACTTCGCGCGGCAGCGCCTCGCGGCGTGCGTGGGCGCGGATGCGATGCGCCAGGCGCTTGGCCTTGCGGGGGTCGACCGGCAGATCGGTGCGCCCGCCGATACAGCGCCCCTGCGCGCCACGCGGCTTGGGGTGGCGCCAGACCGTGAAACCACTCATCAAACCGACGCAGTGAAGGCCAGCAACACGGCAATCTCGGCCAGTTGCTCCGTGGCGCCGAGGCCGTCCCCCGTGTAGCCACCGAGGCGGCGGCGCAGCCAGTCGCGCATCAGCAGCGCCACGGCGATGGCCGCCACAAGCGCAGCAAGCAGCCGCAGCGCGGCAATGCCCGCGGCCGCCAGCGCGAGGCCCAGCAGCAAGCACCAGCCCAGGGCGATGGCGAAATTGCGTGGCGCGACCGCCAGGGCCAGCGGCTTGGCCTTGGCATGCTCGATATCGCCGCCGTAGGGCAGGCTGACCATGACGCCCACGGCAGCGGCGCGCGCCAGGCTGTGGCTGGCCAGCAGTGCCACGACGGCCCCCAACAGCGGTCGCTGGGCGAGCACCGCCAGCAAGGCCGCGCGCAGCAGCAGCGACAGGCCCAGGGCCAGCGCGCCGTAGCTGCCGATGCGCGAGTCCTTCATGATGGTCAGCGCCTTGTCGCGACTGACGACACCGCCCAGCGCGTCGAAGCTGTCGGCCAGACCGTCCTCGTGGAAGCCACCGGTCAAGGCCACCGTCGCAGCCAAGGCCAGCAAGGCCGCAATCCAGGCCGGCCAGACCTGCGCCGCGCCGACCAGCACGGCCGCACCCACCGCGCCGATCAGCGCGCCCACCAGCGGGAAGTGCCGCACGCAATCGTTCAGCCAGGCCGGCTCGAAGCGGCTCAGCCGCACCGGCAGCCGGGTCAGGAATTGCAGGGCGACGAGGAAGAGCCGCATGGCTAGTCCTTGTTGCTGACCCCGGCGCTCTCGAAGCTCGCCATGTCGGCCAGCAGCGCGCAGGCCGCCGTCAGCAGCGGCCAGGCCAGGGCGGCACCACTGCCCTCGCCCAGGCGCAGGTCAAGGTCGAGCAGCGGGCGCACACCCAGATGCTGCAGCCAACGCGCGTGCGGGCCTTCGGCCGAGCGGTGCGCGAACACGCAGGCGGCCAGCACGCCGGGGCGCAGCGCCTGCGCCAGAGCGACAGCGGCCGTCGTGATGAAGCCGTCGACAACGACAACGCGGCGCTGGGCCGCGGCGGCAATGACGCTGCCGGCCATGGTGACGATCTCGAAGCCACCGAGGGCCGCCGCAAGCTGCAGTGGCGTCTGCGCGCCGGCATTGGCGGCCAGGGCCTCGCCCAGGACGCTCAGCTTGCGGGCCACACCCGCGTCATCCAGCCCGGTACCGCGGCCGACGCAATCGGCCAGCGGCAAGACCGTCAGACGCTGCATCAGCAGGCTGGCCGACGAGGTGTTGCCTATGCCCATTTCACCCAGCAGCAGCGCGTTGCCCGGCAGGCGCTCGACCAAGGCCATGCCGTTGCACAGCGCGCGCTCGGCCTGCTCCATCGTCATGGCCGGACCCACACTGGCGTCGGCCGTGCCGGCGCCAAGGCGCAGGTCGACGGCGCCATCGGCGAGCGGTGCATCGACGCCGCAATCGGCGATGGTCAAGGCCAGGCCCTGCTGGCGCGCCAGCACGGACACCGCCGCACCGCCGGCCAGCATGTTCGCCACCATCTGCGGCGTGACTTCGCGCGGATAGGCCGACACGCCGCGCCGCGACAGGCCATGGTCGGCCGCGTAGACGACAAGTTGGGGCCGGCTCAATGCAGGCTTCTCGACGCCCTGGATCAACGCAAGCTGCAGGGCCAGGGCCTCAATACGGCCGAGGGCGCCGAGAGGCTTGGTCTTGTGGTCGAGGGCGTGCTGGACGCGCGCGGCCAAGCTGGGCTCGGCAAGCGCCGGCAGTTCGGAGAAGTTCATGGGGTCAGCCGACGAGGTTCGCCAGGGTCAACAGTGCGAGAAGAAGCATCCACAGTACGACCGAGCGCCAGACGAGGCCGACGACGCTTTGCAGATGGCCGAGCTGGGGCGGTTCACCGGCCGTGGAGCCGGCAGCACCGGTGGACTCGGGCTCGGAGCCGGCATCGAAGGTCTTGCTGCGGTCGGGTGTGACGCCCGGCGCAGCGGCGCCGCCCAGTTGCAGGCCGACGGCTCCCGCCGCCGACGCGAGGATGATGCCCTCGTTGGGATGCAGCCAGAGACTGGCATCACGACGCCAGCCGTTCACGGCTTCCTCGAAATTGCCGACGATGGCGAAGCCTGTCGCCGTCAGCCGGGCCGGCACGTGGTCGATGAGGACGAAGGCCTGGCGCGACAGGGCCAGCAGGCGCGGGTTGGTCGGTGCGTCCAGCGTGCGGCTCTTGAAGGCCCAGTAGCGGCCGGCGAATTCGGCCATGCGGTAGAGCACGGCGCCGGCCGGGCCCAGGCCGATGGTCGAGCAGACGATGAACCAGAAGAACACGCCAAAGACATGGCGATGCGCCGCGAGCAGGGAGTGCTCGATGACGTGACGGATCAGCTCGGTGCGCGGCAGCTCGCTGGCGTCCAGGTGGCGCCATTCGGCCAGCAACTGGCGCGCCGTGGCGTCGTCGCCGCGCTCCAGGGCATCGCGGATGTCGGTGTAGTAGTGGCTGAACTGCCGGAAGCCCAGCGTCAGATAGAGGATGAGGACGTTCAGCGCCAGCGCCAGCAGCACGCTGAAATGGCGCAGCGCCCAGTAGATGACGGCGACGGCCAGGCCCGGGACGAGGACCGTGATGGCCCAGACGATGGCGGCGTGGTGCTCGTCACCGGCGTCGAAATTGCGGCCCGTCCAGCGCACCCAGCCGATGACGGACTGGTGCACGCGGTTGCCGTGCCTCAAGGGCTTGAGTTGCTCACAGAGCAGGGCCAACAGCACCGCGAAGAAATTCATGGGCCGGGATGATAGTGGCGCGCTCAGGCGCCGCTGAGCAGTCGGTAGAGGTTGCGCAACATCGCCGCGGTTGCCCCCCAGATGAAGTACTCGCGTTCCCCGCCCTGCCAGGGCATGGAGAGGAAGCGTCGCTCAGATCCGGCGAACTCGAAACGGTGGTGGCGGTGGTGGGCCGGATTCATCAGGAAGGCCAGCGGCACCTCGAAAGCCTCGGCGACCTCGAAGTCGTCGAGCTGGAGCGTGAACTCCGGTTCGACGAGGCCGACGACGGGCGTCACCTGGAAGGCCGTCACCGTCGAATAGACGGGCAGCTGGCCGATGATTTCGATGTGCTGGCGGGACAGGCCGATTTCTTCCTCGGTCTCGCGCAGTGCCGTGGCGACGGGGCCGTCATCCTCGGGCTCGACGCGGCCACCAGGGAAGCTGATCTGACCCGCGTGGTCGCGCAGATGGTCGGTGCGGCGCGTCAACAGCAGGTTCAAACCCGTTTCCCGCTGCACCAGGGGCAGCAGCACGGCCGCACCGGCCGGCTCGCGGTCGGCGAACAGGCCGCCGTCACCGGCGAACTCGGGCGTCCAGGCCGCCACCGCAGCCAGGCGGGCGCGGATGGCCGAGGCCGTCAGCGCCAGGTCGGGCACCGCGGGAAGATGATCGTCGACGCTCGTGACCGGCACGAGCTGGGGCTGGGTGATGGCAGGACGTTTCATGCGCAGAAAAGACAAAAGCCGCCGAGAGCGTAGCTCTGGCGGCTTTGGCGGTGGGGAACCGGCTGATTAAGCCAGCTTCTCCTTGATTCGAGCCGACTTGCCCGAACGCTGGCGGAGGTAGTACAGCTTGGCACGGCGGACGTCGCCGCGGCGCTTGACTTCGATGGTCGCGATCAGCGGGCTGTAGAGCTGGAAAGTACGCTCGACGCCTTCGCCGCTGGAGATCTTGCGGACGATGAAGCTGCTGTTCAGGCCGCGATTGCGCTTGGCAATGACGACGCCTTCGTAAGCCTGCACGCGCTTGCGGGTGCCTTCAACGACGTTGACGCTGACGATCACGGTGTCGCCGGGGGCGAAGGCCGGGATGGTCTTGTTCAGGCGAGCAATTTCTTCTTGCTCGAGGGTTTGGATCAGGTCCATCTGTACTCCTAGGGATCTTGGCGGCTCGCTATTTATCGGGATGTTTGCAGCTCTGAAATCAGAACCACTCGACCCGCCAGAGGATCGGACAGCCCGCAAGTATAGCCCGCAGATGCGGGTTTTGCCTAGAGCTTGGCCAGGAAGACCTCGTCGGCCTTGCTCAGGCGGCCGGCGGCGCGGGCGGCGGCGATCAGGTCGGGGCGACGCGCCGCCGTCAGCGCCAGGGATTGCTGGCGGCGCCAGCGCCGGATGTCGGCATGATGGCCGGACAGCAGCACGGGCGGAACCTCGCGGCCATCGGGCAGCACTTCGGGACGGCTGTAGTGCGGGCAGTCCAGCAGGCCGTCCGAAAAGCTGTCCTGCTGGTGGGATTTCGCATCGCCCAGCACGCCGTCCTGCAGGCGCGCGACGGCGTCCAGCAGCGTGATGGCCGGCAGTTCGCCACCCGACAGCACGAAGTCGCCCAGGCTGAGCTCCAGCGTCACATGGCGGTCCAGCACGCGCTGGTCTATACCCTCGTAGCGGCCGCAGAGCAGGATGGCGCCGGGGCCGGCGGCCAGTTCTTGCACGCGGATTTGATCGATGCGGGCACCGGTCGGCGTGAAGTGGATGACAGCCGGAGCCGCCTCGCCGCGATCGGCTTTGACGGCTGCCAGGGCCTTTTCCAGCGGTTCGGCCAGCATGACCATGCCGGGACCACCGCCATAGGTGCGGTCGTCGACACGGCGGTAATTGTCCTCGGCGAAATCCCGCAGCGGCCAGAGGCGCACGTCGACCTGGCGGCTCTCGAAGGCGCGCCGCGTGACGCCATGCGTCAGATGCGGCGCGAACAGCTCCGGGAAGATCGTCAGGACGTCGAAGCGCATGGCTTCAGCTCAGAAGTCGAGGCCCCAGTCGACCGTGATCCGCTTCGCTTCGAGGTTCACGTCGTCGATGAAGTTGCCGACGAAGGGGATCAGGCGCTCCTGGTCGGGCTTGGCGGGCTCTTCCACGCCGGGCGGCAGGATGCGCAGCACGGCATGCGGGCCGGTGTCGATGAGGCCGATGACGCGCCCCAGGGCCTGCGACTCGCGGTTGACGACGTCCAGGCCGATCAGGTCGATCCAGTAGTACTCACCGTCCGGCGTGCGCGGGAAGGCGCTGCGGGGGATGTGGATCTCGTGGCCGCGCAGGGCCTCGGCCGCATTGCGGTCGTCCACGCCTTCGGCCGTGGCAACGATGCCCTCGCCCTGCTCGCGCACCGAACGCACCGCCAGCACCAGCTGAGCGGGCTTGGGGCCGGTGGACTTCAGGTACCAGCACTTGGCACTGAACAACGCGTCCGCATCAGCCGAATAGGCCTGCACCTTGAGGCCGCCCTTGATGCCCCAGGCATCGAGGATGCGGCCCACCGGCACGAGATCGTCGGGCCAGGAAGCAAAAGACGATGCCGAGGCGCCCCCGGATGCAAAAGACGGCGCCGAGGCGCCGTCTTGCTGAGGCTTGTTGCCTGCCACGCCGAATTAGGCGGCGGCGACAGCGGCCGTCTTGGCTTCGCCAACCAGGCGGGCCACGGTGGGCGACAGCTGGGCGCCGACGCCGAGCCAGTAGCTCACGCGGTCCTGCTCGACGCGCAGCTTCTCGGCAGCGCCGGAAGCGACGGGGTTGTAGAAGCCGACGCGCTCGATGAAGCGGCCGTCACGACGTTGGCGGCTGTTGGCCACGACGATGTTGTAGAAGGGGCGCTTCTTGGAGCCGCCGCGAGCCAGACGAATCACAACCATGATGTTTCCTAAAATTTGGGTGACTACCGCACGAGGAGACACTCAGGGCGAGCAAGTCGAAAAGCAGGAACCCCCTGCAGGGCCAGCCACTGTAGATACGCCGCAGCCCTTCTGAACGGTACAGACAGGACAGCGACCAGCGCCGAAAACCGAGCATTATAAACTCGACTGCACCCGTGTTGAGTAGTTCTCGAATCCGACAGATGTCACAGCCAGCCGCCGCCAATTCGCCCCTGACCCTGCGCCCCAGCACCGACGCCGATCTGCCCGCCATCCAGGCCATCTACGCCCAGGCCGTACTCGAGGGCACCGGCACCTTCGAGACCGAAGTGCCTGGCGTCGAGGAGATGGGCCGCCGCCGCGCCGAGGTGCTGGGCCGCCACCTGCCCTGGCTGGTGGCCGAGCGCGCTGGCGAAGTGTTGGGCTACGCCTATGCCAACTATTTCCGCCCTCGCCTCGCCTACCGCTTCTGCGTCGAGGACTCCATCTATCTGTCTCCCGCGGCCCAGGGCCAGGGCGTCGGCCGGCTGCTGCTGGCCGAGCTGATGGCCCGCTGCGAGGCTGCCGGTGCGCGCCAGATGCTGGCCGTCATCGGCGATGCGAACAACGCCGGCTCGGTCGGCGTGCACACCGCATTGGGCTTCCAGCACACCGGTGTGCTGAAGAGCGCCGGCTGGAAGTTCGGCCGCTGGCTGGACGTGGTGCTGATGCAGCGCCCGTTGGGCCTGGGCGACAGCGTGGCCGCCGAATGAACGGCACCAAGCACAAGGCCGTGGCGACCTGGCTGGCCCTGACCGTCGGCGTGTTCGGCCTGCATCGCTTCTATCTGCACGGCTTCAAGGACCGCTGGGCCTGGGCTTTCCCGTTGCCGACCCTGGTGGGCCTGATGGGCCTGCAGCGCATGGATCATCTGGGCCAGGACGACCGCCTGGCCTGGCTGCTGATTCCCTTCCTGGGCGTCAGCCTGGTCGCCGCGCTGTTGGGCGGCATCGTCTACGGCCTGATGCCCGACGAGCGCTGGAACGAGCGGTTCAACCGGGGCCAAGCAGCCGCCACGGGCGGCTGGGCTGCCGTCATCGGCGTGGTGCTCTGCCTCCTCATCGGCGGCACGACGCTGATGGCGACCATCGCCTTCAGCGCCCAGCGCTATTTCGAATCCCAGGTGAATCAGTAGAGTGCGAAGCTGATCCAGTAGCAGACGCCGGCCATCAGCGCCGCGGCCGGGATCGTGAAGATCCACGCCCAGACGATGCTGCCGGCCACGCCCCAGCGCACGGCCGACGGACGCTGCACCGAGCCCACGCCGACGATGGCGCCGGTGATGGTGTGCGTGGTCGACACCGGCACGCCCAGGGCCGTGGCCAGGAACAGCGTGATGGCGCCGCCGGTTTCGGCGCAGAAGCCGCCCACCGGCTTGAGCTTGGTGATGCGCTGACCCATGGTCTGCACGATGCGCCAACCACCGAACATCGTGCCCAGGCCGATGGCGATGTAGCAAGCCACGATGACCCAGGTCGGCGGTGCCTTGTCGCCGACGCTGACCATGCCGGCCGCGATCAGCAGCATCCAGATCAGGCCGATGGTCTTCTGCGCGTCGTTGCCGCCGTGGCCCAGGCTGTACAGGCCGGCCGAGACCAGCTGCAGCCGCCGGAACCAACGGTCGATGCGAATGGGTGATTTGTGCCGGCAGATCCAGGCGACCAGAACCATCATCAGCGAGCCCAGCAGATAGCCCAGCAGCGGCGACACGATGATGAAGGCCACCGTCTTCCAGATGCCGCCGGCGACCAGGGCCGACGGACCGGCCTTGGCAACGACAGCGCCCGCAATGCCACCGATCAGCGCATGCGATGAGCTCGACGGAATGCCCCACCACCAGGTGACGAAGTTCCAGGCGATGGCGCCGATCAGCGCACCGAAGACGACGTGATGGTCCACCACGCCGGGCTCGACGATGCCCTTGCCGACAGTGGCGGCCACCTTGAGCTGGAAGATGGCAATGGCGACGACGTTGAAGAAGGCGGCGAACAGCACGGCCTGCTGGGGCTTCAGCACGCCGGTGGAAACGACGGTGGCGATGGAGTTGGCCGCGTCGTGAAAGCCGTTCATGAAATCGAACAGCAGGGCCAGCACGACCAGCAGGGCCACCACCCAGAAGGCGATCTCAGCGGATGCCATGAGCGCCGATCAGGAGTTCTCGAGGACGATGCCCTCGATCAGATTGGCCACATCCTCGCAGCGGTCGGAAATGGATTCGAGCTGTTCGTAGATGGCCTTGAGCTTGATCAGCTCGCGCACATCCTCCTGCTCACGGAACAGGCGCGACATGGCGGCGCGCATGACGCGGTCGGCATCGGACTCCAGGCGGTCGATCTCTTCGCAGGTCTTCAGCGCGGCCTCGGTCGTGGCCGGCTTGCTGAGGTGGGGCAGCAGCGTCACGGCATGCTGCACACGCTCGCAACAGCGCACCGACAGCGTGCACAACTGCAGCACCTGCTCGGGCACAGCACGCACGTCGTACAGCGACAGCGTCTCGGACGAGTCCTGCAGCAGGTCGAGGATGTCATCCATCGCATTGATCAGGCCGTGGATCTGCTCACGGTCGATGGGCGTGATGAAGGTGCGGTGCAGCAGCCGGTTCACTTCGGCCGTGACGCGGTCGGCGGCATGCTCGGCTTTGTCGACCTCGTCCGCGTACTGCTGGCGCAGCGCCGGGTCGGCATAGTTCTCGATCATTTTCTGGAAAGCGCGCGCACCTTCCAGGATGAAGCCGCCATGCTCGTTGAACAGCTCAAAAAAATTGCCCTCGCGGGGCAGCAGCTTGCCAAACAACATGGCCATCCTTGGATTTCTCGAAGGCGCGGAGTTTACCGGGCGCCGTCACGGAATCGTCATCGGAATGACACGAGGCTGCGGCGGCCGCGCTTTCGAGCGGGTCCAACGCCCGCGTCAGCGCAGCCCGCCCAAGAAGAGCAAGCCGTAGCCCAGGGCCGCCGCAGCCAGCAGCGCCGGGACCGCATAGACGTGAAAGCTCAGCCAGGCCCTGCGGTCGCCCGACAGCCTCAGCGCGATCAGGTTGGCGAGCGACCCGACCATCCACCCGAAGCCGCCGACGTTCACGCCGTAGGCCAGCACACGCCAGTCCTGCGAAAACTCAGCCAGCGCGATGGCCGCCGGCACGTTGCTGATGAGCTGGCTCGCGCCGATGGAAACCGCATACAAGTTCGTCGCCTGATCCAGCTGGAGGCCCAGCATCGCCTCGTGCACCACCGGCAGCCCGGCCAGCAGGCGCAGGTCGATGAACATCAACACGAAGACCAGCAACAAGCCCCAGTCGAGCTGCGCGAGCACGGCCGGACGGGTGAGCAGGAACACAGCGAGCACCGCGGCGACCGCCCAGCCGGCGTGATGCATGTCCGTCGCGACCAGGAAGGGCAGGTACAAGGCCAGCGACACGGCGAGAAGCCGCCGATCCAATGGCGCGGGGCCGACCTCGTCGTGGGCGTGGATGGGCCTGCCGCTGAAGGTGAAGGCCGTCAACGCGAGCAGGGCCACCATCAGCGCCGCGACCAGCGGCAGCAGATGCCAGACGAAGGCGCCGAAGGACACCTTCGCCAGCTGCCAGAGGAAAAGATTCTGCGGGTTGCCGATGGGCGTCAGCGCTGAACCAACATTGACGGCCAGGGCCTCGAACACGATGAGCTGGGTCGCCGGCATCCGCGTGAGGCGGCACACGTCCAGGGTCAGCGGCACGACGACGAACAAGGCCACGTCGTTGGTCAGCACCGTGGACAGCAGCGCGGCCGCCGACACCAGGGCCAGGGCCGCGGCGCGCTCGGTGGCCATGGCGTCAACCAGTGCATGGCCAAGGCGGTTCAGCGCACCGCTGAGCTCCAGTCCCTTGGTGAGTGCCAACAGCCCGGCCAGCGCGGCGAGGGTCGGCCAGTCGACCAGCGAGCCATACGCCGTGATGCGCCCGGGTGCGTAGAGGCTGAGCAGCAGCAACCCGGCCAGCAGAACAAGGAAGAACCGGTCCTCGCGCAGGCCCTGCAACACCCTGACAAGCGGGTTCATCGGCTGGATCTCGGTTTCAAGGCGACAACGGCGAAAAACGCTCGATGCGCTGGGATTGCCAGGCGTCACCGGCGGCAAGGCCTGACAGCTCGGGGGCGATCTCCAGCAAGGGGCGCAGCACGAAGGCGCGCTCGCCCAGGCGGGGGTGGGGCAGCGTCAGTCGCGGCGTGTCGAGGACCTGATCGCCATGCAGCAGCAGATCCAGGTCAAGGGTGCGCGGCGCATTGCGGTAGGGCCGCTCGCGCCCATGGGCCAGCTCGATGGCCTGCAGGGCGTCCAGCAGCTCGAGGGGCGGCAGTTCGGTGTCCAGCGCCGCAACGGCATTCAGGAAGTCCGGCCCCCCGGCGTCCACCGGCGCGCTGCGCCAGGCGCTGGACAGTGCAACGAGACGAGTGTCGGGAAGCGTCGCCAGCGCGCGGGCGGCCCGGGTCAAGCTGTCCAGCAGGTCGGCGCCCAGGTTGGCGCCGAGGCCGACATAGGCACGCGAGCTCACTCGGCAGCAGATGCGGGCGCCGCAGCGCCCTCCCCGCCCCCGGGCTTGCGGCGACGACGGCGGCGCTTCTTGGCAGGAGCGTCAAAGGCGGCCGGCTCGCCGCTCTCGCCCGCCGGTGCTTCGGGCCGAGGCGCGCGGATGACGCGCGGCTGCTTTTGCTGGATGGCGCGAGCGTCAGCCAGCAGGGCCTGGCGGTCATCGTCGCTGCCCAGGGCGAAGTCCTCCCACCAGTCGGCCAGCGCCGGATCGATTTCGCCGACGTCGGCGCGCAGGCGCAGGAAGTCGAAGCCGGCACGGTAGCGCGGCTGCTCGATGAGGCTGAAGACGCCGGAACCGCTGCGGCGCTCGAAGCGCGTCTGCATCATCCAGATCTCGCGCATGTCGGCGGCCAGCTTGCCGCGACCGGAGATGTCGCCGATGCGGGCATCGAAGACGGCGTCGATGGCCTGGGCCAGGGCCGGCACGGGCGGCTCGCCGGCGTCGCGGGTCCTGGTCCAGCGGTCCAGCACCTCGTGCCAGAGCATGCAAGCCAGCATGAAACTCGGGCTGACGCCGCGGCCTTCGTTGACCCGACGGTCGGTATCCTCGAAGGCCTGGCGCACGAAGTTGCCGCGGATGCCCTCATGCAGGTCACCGGTCTCGGTCAGCATGGCGTCCAGCACGGCGAACACGCCGCGCCCGAGGCCCAGCTTCTTCAGCTGCGCGATGCTGGCCAGGGAATGGCCGGTCTGCAGCAGCTTGATCATCTCGTCGAAGAGGCGCGAAGCCGGCACATTGGCCAGCAGGGCCGACGAGACCTTGACCGGGGCCAGCGTCTTCTTCTCCAGCTCGAAGCCCAGCTTGGCCGCGAAGCGCACGGCGCGGATGATGCGGACCGGGTCCTCGCGGTAGCGGGTCTCGGGATCGCCGATCATGCGCAGCAGTTTGGCCTTGGCGTCAGCCAGGCCGCCGTGATAGTCGACGACGAGGCGGCGCTGCGGGTCGTAATACATCGCGTTGACCGTGAAGTCGCGGCGGGCGGCATCCTCGATCTGCGGGCCCCAGACGTTGTCGCGCAGCACGCGGCCGCTGGCGTCGACCGCGTGGTGCTTGCCGTCGAGCTCGGCCTTGGCCGTCTTCTCGTTGCCAGCCACGGCTTCAGATTCGGTCGGCAGGGCGCGGAAGGTCGAGACCTCGATGACCTCATGCTCGCGGCCGCGGCCGTAGACGACATGGACGATGCGGAAGCGCCGGCCAATGATGAAGGCGCGGCGGAACAGGCCCTTGACCTGCTCCGGCGTGGCGTTGGTGGCGACGTCGAAGTCCTTGGGGCGCATGCCCAGCAGCAGATCGCGCACGGCGCCGCCGACGATATAGGCCTCGAAGCCGGCGTCGGTCAGCGTCTTGACGACCTTGACGGCGCGCTCGTCGAGCAGGTCCGGGTTGATGCCGTGGACCTCGGCGGGAACCTCGACCCGCTTGCCCAGCGGGCTGGTCTTCTTGGGCGCCGCGGCAGGCTTGCCGAGCAGCTTGTCGATGAACTTTTTGATCATGCGAAGAGGTGCAACTGGGGCCAGCCCCGCTCGGCGGCGATGGCGGCGAGCGTCGGGCTGGGATTGGTCGCCACCGGGTGGCTGACGCGTTCGAGCAGCGGGAGGTCGTTGGTCGAGTCGCTGTAGAAGGTCACGCGCTCGAAATCGCGCCATTGTGCCCCCAGCCCCTGCAACCAGCCTTCAACACGCGCGATCTTGCCTTCCCGGAAGCTCGGAATGCCGCGAATGGCGCCGGTGTAGCGCTGCTCGGCGTCGCGCTCCAGCTGGACGGCGATCAGGTGCTCGATGCCGAAGGCTTCGGCAAACGGCCTGGTGACGAATTCATTGGTGGCCGTCACCAGGGCCATCAGGTCGCCCGCCGCACGGTGTTTCTCGACCAGGGCCATGGCCTCGGGCCGCAGCGCCGGCGTGCCGATCTGGGCCATGAAGCGCTCGCGGATCGCCAGCGCCTCTTGCAGGGGCCGGCTGCGAAAAGCCGACGTGGCGAAGTCCACATAGGCCGGCAGATCCAGCGTGCCGGCGTTGTACTGCGCGAAGAACTCGTCGTTCCTGGCTCCCCAGGCCGCGCCATCGACCCAACCCACCTCGACCATGAAGGCGCCGAAGGAATGATCGGAATCCACCGGGATCAGCGTCCCGTCGAGGTCAAACAGCGTCAGATTCATAAATTGGGGTCAGAGTCAATTTTCTCTTGGTCGGCCAACATGGCCTTCAGCAGCGGCAGCGTCAGCGCGCGTTTGCTGGCCATGGCGAATTCGTCCAGGCGCTCGAGCAAGGCCATCAGGCCCTTGAGATTGCGCTCGAAGCGTGTCAGCAGATAGCTCAGCACATCGTCGCCGAGCAGCAGGCCGCGGCGGTCGGCCTCGCGACGCAGCACGGCGCGCATCTCGGACTCGCGCAGGGGCTCGAGCGCAAAGCTCGGGCCCCAGCCCAGGCGTGTGCGCAGATCCTCGCGCACGGCCAGGTCGACGGCGGGCGCATCGGCCGTGGCGACGACTGTGTAGCCCTGCCCTGCCGATTCGACGAAGAGGGCGAAGGCCGCATGTTGCTGGCCGGCGTCGAAGCGTTGGCAGTCGTCCAGCAGCAGCAGGCTCTCGTGAGCCGGCAGTTCCCAGGGCAAGGTGGTGTCGGCGTCGTACCAGGCGACGCGCTGGCCGGCCGCCTGCCAGCGCTCGGCCAGGGCCTGCAGCAGGTGGGTCTTGCCGGCGCCGGTTGGGCCCCAGAGCAGCACGGGCGGGTCGCCCGGCATCAGGCCGGCCAGGTAGGCCAGAGCCTCGGCATTGGCGCCGGGAAGAAAGTTGTCGAAGCTATGCGCGGGCGGCGCCAGCAGCGCGAGCGGAATCTGCCTCATCGTCAGTGCCGCGCGGCCGCCCAAAGGCACTGACACGCCCCCTCAGGGGGCAGCGAACGGAGTGAGCGTGAGGGCATTCTTTAGTCAGCGGAACAAGGAACTCGCGAGATAGGCCTTGTGCAGGCGCTTGACCGCCACGGCGGCCACGGCGGACAGCGGCAGCGCGATCAGCACGCCGACAAAACCCAGCAGATGGCCGAAAGCCAGCAGTGCGAAGATGACCATCAGCGGGCTCATGCCGATGCGCTCGCCGACGAAGCGCGGCGTCAGCACGAAGCTTTCCAACAGCTGGCCGACGCCGAAGACGATGGCGACGGAGACGACGCCGTAGAAGCTGGCGAACTGCAGCAGGCCGGCCAGCAGCGCCAGCACCAGGCCCAGGCCGAAGCCCAGATAGGGAATGAAGACCGCCAGGCCGGTGAAGACGCCGATGGGCAGGGCCAGGTCGAAGCGCGCCACCGCCAGCCCGACGCTGTAGAAGATGGCCAGGGCGCCCATGACGAGCAACTGCCCGCGCAGGTACTGGCCCAGGGTCTCGTCGCATTCGTCCAGGAAGCTGCCGACCGAATCGCGCGCCGCCGGCGGCACCAGGGCGCGGACGCGCTCGACCAGGCCTGGCCAGTCGTCCAGCAGATAGAAGAGCACGACGGGCAGCAGCACCGCGTTGCCGATGAAGGCGAGCAGGAAGCTGCCACCGATGCGGGCCGAGCTCAGCGCCGTGGCCAGCCACTCCTCGAAATTGGCGTCCAGATACTTCAGCACGAACGCCTTGATGCTGGCCGGGTCGAGCTGCAGCTGGAAGCCATACTGGGCCAGCCAGGGCGCCACCTTCTCGTTGGCGACCTTGGCCAGGGCCGGGATCTGCTCGCGCAGCGCCGGGATCTCCTTGCTGAGGATGGGCAGCACCAGCAGCACCAGGGCCAGCAGGGCCAGCACGAACAGCATTTCAACCATCAGCACAGCCAGCGAACGCGGCATGCGCTTGTTCACCAGGGCCTGCACCGCCGGTGCCAGCGCATAGGCCAGCACCAGGGCAGCGATGAAAGGGGCAAGCACGGGCGACAGCAGCCACAGCAGCAGGATGAGGGCGAGCGCGACTCCACCCCAGACCAGGGCGGTGCGTTGGTACTTGCTGAGCTTCATCATGGGGTTGAGCGGGCGGGCGCGGATTGTCACTGAAGCGGCGGCCGGGCCTGATCGAGCAGCAGGGCCAGGCGGGCACGCAGATCGGGGGCATCGGGCGCATCGGCCCTCTCGGCAAGATAGAAGCTCAGGTCCTCGGCCGCAGCGGCAAAGGCGCCCAGCGATGCCAGCACCAGGCCACGATCGCGGCGCTCCGACGGGTCGCCGGGCAGCAGGATGACGAGGCGCTGCTGCACGGCCAGCAGACGCGGCCAGTCTTCGGCGGCGCGGTGCACTTCCTTCAGGTTGCGCAGCATGCGGGCCAGGATCTGGCGCGGCGCCGCGGCACGCAGGAAGAACTCGAGCGGCAGTTCCAGGTCGTCCGGCAGCCCGCTGCCCTGGCGGTAGAGGGCCAGGCGCTCGTCCAGGCGCGAGGGCGACAGGGATTCGCCGGTGAAGGGGTCGATGACGGCCTCGCCCAGGCCGATCTTGCACTTGACGAGGAAGTGGCCTGGAAAAGCGACCCCGGCCGCGCGCAAGCCGGCCTGTTCGGCCAGTTCCAGCAGCAGCACGGCCAGCGTGATGGGCAGGCCGCGGCGGGTGTCCAGCACGCGATGGACATAGCTGTTGTCCGCGGCGTAGTAGTTGTTCAGATTGCCGGCAAAACCCAGCTCGCGATGGAAGAAGTGGGTCAGCTGGCGCAGGCGCTGGGCGGGTGCGGCGTCACGGGGAATGCGCTCGCGCAGGCGGCGCGCCAGGCCATCCACATCGGCCAGGACGGCTTGAACGTCAAGCTTGGGGTGCTCGTCCTGGGCCAGGCTGACGGCGGCTTCGAGCAGGTTCAGCCCCTGGTCCTCCGCCACCAGCGTGGCGAAGTAGTCCAGCGGGGTTGGCGCCACGTATTTCATCGTCAACTCGGGCGACCCAGGGCCTTGGGCCGCATGCCGACCAGCCGCAGCACCACGAAATAGACGACGGCACTGCCCGCCAGGCTGGCGGCCATGGCCAAGGCACGATGGAGCTCATGGGCGCCCAGGGCAATCCAGTCCAGCCGCAACGACAAGCCCCACTGCAGCAGTCCCATGGCAGCACAGCCTATCGCCACGCGCAGCGAGAAGCCCATCCAGCCCGGTTCGGGGCGGTAGCTGCCCAGCTTCTTCAACCCCCACAGCAGCCAGCTCGCGTTGACGAGGGCCCCCAGGCCGATGGACAGGGCCAGGCCGGCGACGCCGACCCAGGGCACGAAGACGAGGTTGAAGCACTGGGTCAGAACCAGCACGCCGACGGCGATCTTGGCTGGCGTACCGGTGTCCTGGCGGGCATAGAAGCCCGGCGCCAGCACCTTGACCGCAATCAGGCCCATCAGGCCGACGCCCCAGCCCATCACCGACTGGGCCGTGTGAGCCACATCGGTCGCCGTGAAGGCGCCGCGGTGGTAGAGCACGGCCGTCAGCGGCTGCGCAAACACCAGCAGCGCGACGGCACAGGGCAAAGCGAACAGCATCACCATGCGCAGGCCCCAGTCGAGCAGGCGGCTGTAGCGCTCGGTTTCGCCCGAAGCCTGAGCGGCCGAGAGCTGGGGAGTCAGCACGGCGCTGAGGGCCACGCCGAGCAGGCCGATGGGGAATTCCATCAGGCGGTCGGCATAGTTCAACCAGGAGGTCGCCCCCTCGGCCAGCCGGCTGGAGATCTGCGTATTGATCATCAGCGACAACTGGGACACGCCGACGCCCAACAGCGCCGGGCCCATGTTGATCAACATGCGCTTGACGCCCGGATGGGCCTGCGACTGGCGAAATCCGCGCCAGCTCCACCGCATGCGCGGCCGCATGCCGATGCGGCTCAACGCCGGCCACTGCACCGCCAGCTGCAGCAACCCGCCCAGCATGACGCCGGCCGCCATGCCGTAGATGCCCGGGTAGCCTGCCCGCTCCAGCGGCCCCACCAGGGCCCAGCCGCAGGCGATCATGCTCAGGTTCAGCAGCACCGGCGACGCCGCCGGCACGACGAAACGACGCCAGGTGTTCAGGATGCCGGCCGACAGTGCGACCAGGGACATGCAGCCGATGTAGGGGAACATGAAGCGCGTCATGACCACCGAGGCATCGAAGGCCGGCGCCGCCAGCCCGCCGCCGAGCAGCCATACCAGCAGGGGCGCGGCGACGATGCCCAGCAGGGACGTCGCGACCAATGCCCACAGCAGCACCGTTGCCACGGCGTCGATCAGGTCGTGCGTGGCCTCGTCCCCCTGCGTGGCGCGGGAAGCGGCCAGCAGCGGCACGAAGGCCTGGGAAAATGCGCCCTCGGCGAACAGCCGGCGCAGCAGATTGGGGATCCGGAAGGCCACCAGGAAGGCGTCGGTCATCGCCGAGGCGCCAAACAGGCCGGCCGTCATCTGCTCGCGAACAAGGCCGGTGATGCGCGAGGTCAGGGTCAGAAGGGAGATGGTCGACGCAGCGCGCAGCAGATTCATGGCGGCGGATTATCTGTGTCGCCCATGCCGTCCTTTGCGATACTGCGTCCAGGTACTTGGCTTTAACCCTGATTCCAGGCTATACTCGCTGTCTTTGCACCAACTGGGTATAGATACAGCATGGCAACCAGCTCCAAAGCCAAGAAGAAGACGGTTCGCCTGGCATCGGGCCGCAAGCGCGCCCGCCAGGACGTCAAGCTCAACGCCGCGAACACCGCGCTGCGCTCCAAATTCCGCACTGTCATCAAGAACGTGCAAAAGGCCGTGACGGCCGGCGACAAGCCCAAGGCCGCCGACCTGTTCAAGGCCGCCCCGGCCGTCATCGACTCCGTCGCCGACAAGGGCATCTTCCACAAGAACAAGGCTGCTCGTCACAAGAGCCGCCTGTCCGCCAAGATCAAGGCGCTCGCCGCCTGATAACCAAATCCAGCTCTGGTGCAAGCAGAAGGCCCGCGAAAGCGGGCCTTCTGCATTTCCGGGTTGATTTTGCGGGCCGAGCGCCGGACCTGCCATGAGCCAGAGGCTCTAGTGCCACTCCCCCGCCACGACGCCCTGGATGCTGCGGTCCCGCAGCCACTCGGCCACGGCACGGGCGACCCATTGCGGATCGTCCAGCGGCAGGTCATGGCCGGCCTTGGTGTGCAGGCGCAGCGGCGCGCCCCACGCCCGGCTGATGGCTTGTGAGCAGCGCCAGTCGACCAGGTTGTCGGCCTTGCTGCACAGCAGCAGCATGGGCGCGCCGGGGCGGGTCCGGCTGGCGCGGTAGCGCATGCTGGCCAGCAACTGGCGCGCCGTGTTGCGCACACCCAGCGGATGCTGGCGCTGGAGTTCCACCCAGCGGTCGATGACGGCCTGCGGCGGCGTCAGGCGCGTCGTCAGGCTGAGCACCCTTTCCTCGCGCATGCGGGCGCTGAATCGGCTCAGCGACAGCAGCAGCAGGCCCAGATAGTTCAGGGGCCGCGGCTTGCGGAAGAGTTCGCTGAATGGCCGCAGGCTGGGATTGATCAGCACGCCGGCCTCGATCTCCTTGGGGTAGCGGCTTGCCCATTCACTCAGCACGGCCGCGCCCAGTGACATGCCGACCAGGGAGACCGGCCCACTCACGCCCTGACGCTCCAGTTGCGCCCGGCAGGCATCGACGATGACGGAGACCTGGGTGGGACTGGCCTGGCGGCGCAGCGCCCCCGTACCGGGCAGATCCAGCATCACCAGCTTCGAGGTCGGTTGCAGCACGCGCAGTTCACGCAGCAGGTGCTCGGGAAAGACGCCCCAATGCCCGCTTTCGCGAGACAGCCCGCGCAGCAGCACCCAGACGGGCGCCGTCGCCTCGGCCACGACGGGTTCGATGCCCATGGGCTGAGTGGCGGCGCCGACGGCGCTGGGGTTCATCGACGGGTGTCCAGGCATTGCCGGCGAGGATAACGGCGCCACGCCGGCGCGCGCCTCGGGAGTCTCGCTAGGAGACAGTCGTTCAAGCGCCCGGTTTGCCGCCCGGCCCGTCGGGCAGCAGGCAGGCATCGGCGACTTGCAGGTTGTTGTCGCGGGCGAAGTTCATGACGAAATCCCAGGCCATGGGCTCGAGTCGCTTGAGCTCCTCGTTGACGATGACGCATTTCACGCCATTGATGACGGTGGGCACGCACAAGGGCGAATAGCCGATGTAGGCGCCGATGCCGCCACGCGCGCCGCCGGGACGAAAACAGGACATCGCGCCGGCCAGCCGCTCGGCCCAATCGCTCGGGCGGAAGGTGCGTCCATCCAGAGTGACACCTTGGATGAAGACTTCGCGCGGCGGGGGGGCAACGGTCATGAAACGGGGGCTTCGCGGCTACAGCGGAGGGGCCGCTGCCAAAGACCGCTATTGTGCCTCGGCGCAGCCTCATCTGCTGCGGCGCAGCAAAAGCCGAAACATCGACTCTAGAATCAAAAGCCCACTTTTTTCTCAACTCAATCGGAGACCCGATGAACGCTGTCCCTGCCTCGTCCGAGCCCCATGTGATGCCGACCTACGGCCGCCTGCCCGTTGCGCTTTCGCACGGCCAGGGCTGCTGGGTCTGGGACACGCAGGGCCGACGACTGCTGGACGCATTGGGCGGCATCGCGGTCAACACGCTGGGACACAACCATCCCCGCCTCGTGCCCGCCCTGCAGGATCAGGTCGCCAAACTGATCCACACCAGCAACTACTACGTGGTGCCGCTGCAGGAAAAGCTCGCCGCCAAGCTCTGCGAGCTTTCGGGTCTGGCCAATGTCTTCTTCTGCAATAGCGGACTGGAGGCCAACGAGGCGGCCTTGAAGATCGCCCGCAAGTTCGGCCACGACCGCGGCAACGACTCGCCCGAAGTGCTGGTATTCGAAGGTGCCTTCCATGGTCGCTCGATCGCCACGCTGTCGGCCACGGCCAATCCCAAGATCCAGGCCGGCTTCGCGCCGCTGGTGCCGGGCTTCGTGCGCGTCAAGCTCAACGACACCGCCGCCGTCGAGGCCGCGATCGCCGCCAATCCCAACATCACGGCCATCTTCCTGGAGACCATCCAGGGCGAAGGCGGCATAAACCCGGCCCGCATCGAGTTCCTGCAGGCCCTGCGCCGCATCTGCGACCAGCACGACCTGCTGCTGATGCTGGACGAGGTGCAATGCGGCATCGGCCGCACCGGCAAGTGGTTCGCCCACCAGTGGGCCGGCATCAAGCCGGACGTGATGCCCCTGGCCAAGGGCCTGGGTTCGGGCGTGCCCATCGGTGCCGTCGTCTGCGGCCCGCGCGCCGCCGGCGTGCTGAAGGCCGGCAACCATGGCACCACCTTCGGCGGCAATCCGCTGGCCATGCGCGCCGGCGTCGAGACGCTGACCATCATGGAAGAGGACGGCCTGTTGGCCAACGCCGAAGCGGCCGGCGCCACGCTGCGCGGCGCATTGGCCGAAGGTCTGGCCGGCGAGCCCGGCTTGGTCGAGATCCGCGGCCAGGGCCTGATGCTGGGCATCGAACTCGACCGACCGGCCGGCGCGCTGCTGACCCAGGCCCTGGACGCCGGCCTGCTCATCAGCGTCACCGCCGACCGCGTCGTGCGCCTGCTGCCGCCGCTGATCCTGACCCACGACGAGGCGCGCGAGATCGCCGCCCGACTGGTGCCACTGATCAAGACGCTGCTCGCGCAGCCCAAGCCATGAAGCCGGGGGACGCACTGATGCGCCATTACCTGCAGTTCAAGGACTTCCGCGCCGAGGAATACGCCCACCTGTTCGACCGCGCCGCCATCATCAAGCGCCGCTTCAAGAACTACGAGAAATACCAGCCGCTGCAGGACCGCACGCTGGCGATGATCTTCGAGAAGGCCAGCACCCGCACGCGCGTGAGCTTCGAAGCCGGCATGTACCAGATGGGCGGCTCGGTCGTGCACCTGACGACCGGTGACAGCCAGCTTGGCCGCGCCGAGCCGGTCGAAGACTCGGCCCGCGTCATCAGCCGCATGGTCGACATCGTCATGATCCGCACCTTCGAGCAGAGCAAGATCGAGCGCTTTGCGGCGCACTCGCGCGTGCCGGTCATCAACGGCCTGACCAACGAGTACCACCCCTGCCAGATCCTGGCCGACCTGTTCACCTTCATCG